>CAZENL010000221.1:0-2501 GCA_964513505.1 uncultured Anaerolineaceae bacterium | reverse complement strand
CGCCGTGCTCCTCCGCGACGTTGCGGATCAGCTCCTGGATGATGACCGTCTTGCCCACGCCGGCGCCGCCGAAGACGCCGACCTTGCCGCCCTTGGCGAACGGGGCGATCAGGTCGATGACCTTGAGGCCCGTCTCGAAGACCTCCGTCGCCGTGGTCAGCTCCTCGAAGAGCGGGGCGGCTCGGTGGATCGGGTAGTAGGTCTGGGCGTTGACCGGTCCCTTCTCGTCGATGGGCTTGCCCAGGACGTTGAAGACGCGCCCCAGCGTCTCCGGACCGACCGGGACGGAGATGGGGCCGCCAGTGTCGATGGCGTCCGTGCCGCGTGCCAGGCCGTCCGTGGTGGTCATGGCAACCGCGCGCACCCAGTTGTTGCCCAGGTGCTGCTGGACCTCGCAGACCAGCGGCTCACCCTCGCGCTGGATCTCGACCGCGTTGAAGATGGCCGGCAGGTGCCCCGCCGCGAACTCCATGTCCACGACCGGTCCGGTGATGGCGATGACGCGACCGACATTGGTCGCGCTTCGGGCGGTGCCGCTGGATGCGGGCGGGTTGGCTACGGCCATGATGGCTTCGATCCTCCGTGGGTCAGGGCTACGCGGCGCTCGCGCCGGTGGCGATCTCGATCATTTCGCGCGTGATGTTGGCCTGGCGGACCTTGTTGTAGGTCAGCGTCAGGTCCTCGATCAGCTCCTGGGCGTTGTCGGTTGCGTTGCGCATGGCGACCATCTTGGCCGACTGCTCACTGGCGGCCAGCTCCAGCACGGCCTGGTAGAGCCGCGTGGCCACGTAGCGTGGCAGCAGCTGGCGAAGAACGGCGTCCGCGCTGGGCTCGAAGATGAACTGCCGCCCTGGCAGTGCCTCCAGATCCTCGGCGGGCTGGACGGGCAGCAGGTGGGCCAGCATCGGACGCTGGTTGAGCGTGGACACGAACTGTGGGTGGATCAGGTCCACCGCCGAGTATTTCTCCGCGAGGTAGTCATCGGTGATGAGCCGCGCCAGTGACAGCACGCTGGCGAAGGACGGTCGGTCGCCGTACCCCGGAAAGCTTGCCGCGATCGGCACGCCGCTCCGGCGCATGGCCGCCTGCCCGCGGCGTCCGACGGTGACCACTTCCAGGTCGCCCGAATGCTCGACGATCTCCTTGGACGCGAACCGAATCGTGTTGGTGTTGAGCGAGCCGGCCAGGCCGCGGTCCGTCGTGAACAGCACTACCAGGCGCGTGCCGCCTTCCCGGCGCGCGAGCAGCGGGTGCTCGTCCGAGCCGAGCACAGCGGCCACGTCCGCCAGCACCTCGTCCAGCTTGTCGCTGTACGGGCGTGCCTGGAGCACCGCGTCCTGGACGCGGCGCAGCTTGGAGGCAGCCACGAACTGCATCGCGCGGGTGATCTGCTTGATGTTGCGGACCGAGCCGATGCGGCGTCGGATCTCGCGCTGGCTGGGCACGAGTGGTTCTGTTGACCTCCCTGGTAACGGGGTTGCGAGCGGCTGGCCGGGGCCTTACGCCGCGTAGGTTTCCTTGAAGTCGGAGACCGCCTGCTTGAGGGCCGCGACGACCTCGTCGGTGAGCTCAGGCTTGGCGGCCAGCGTGGTCAAGACGTCCGGACGTTCCGCCTCCAGGAAGCGGTAGAGCTGCTGCTCGAAGTCGCGGGTCTTGGGCGTCGGCACGTCGTCCAGGTAGCCGTTGGTGACCACCCAGAGGATGACCACCTGCTTCTCCACGGGGAGCGGCTGGTACTGGGGCTGCTTGATCACCTCGGAGATCTTCTCGCCGCGGGTCAGCTGGTCGCGGGTGGCCTTGTCCAGGTCCGAGGCGAACTGCGCGAACGCGGCCAGCTCGCGGTACTGCGCCAGGTCCAGCTTCAACGGGCCGGCGACCTTCTTCATGGCCTTGTTCTGCGCCGCAGAACCCACGCGCGACACCGAGATGCCCACGTTGAGTGCGGGTCTCTGGCCGGCGTTGAAGAGGTCCGACTCCAGGTAGATCTGGCCGTCGGTGATGGAGATGACGTTGGTCGGAATGTAGGCGGACACGTCGTTGGCCTGGGTCTCGATGACGGGCAGTGCCGTCAGGGACCCGCCGCCGTTCTCCTCGCTCAAGCGCGCGGCGCGCTCCAGCAGCCGGCTGTGCAGGTAGAAGACGTCACCCGGATACGCCTCGCGGCCCGGGGGGCGGCGCAGCAGCAGGGACATCTCGCGGTAGGCCCAGGCGTGCTTGGTCAGGTCGTCGTACACGCACAGCGCGTCCTTGATCGTGCGGCCGCCGATCACGACGCCGTTCTCCATGATCTCTTCGCCCATCGCGGCACCTGCGTACGGCGCGAGGTACTGGACCGCGGCCGGTTCCTCCGCTCCCGCGACCACCACGATGGTGTGCTCCATGGCCCCGTACTGCTCGAGGATGGCCACGGTGCGGCGGACCGTCGACATCTTCTGGCCGATGGCCACGTAGATGCAGATCAGGTCCTTGCCCTTCTGGTTGATGATCGTGTCGATGGCCAC
>CAZENL010000220.1:0-2522 GCA_964513505.1 uncultured Anaerolineaceae bacterium | reverse complement strand
TGGTCGGCAAGATCACGCCCAAGGGCGAGACCGAGCTGACCGCCGAGGAGCGCCTGCTCCGCGCGATCTTCGGTGAGAAGGCGCGCGAGGTGAAGGACAGCTCCCTGCGCCTGCCGCACGGCGAGCGCGGCAAGGTCGTGGACGTGCGCGAGTTCAACCGGGAGAACGGCGACGAGCTGCTGCCCGGTGTCAACCGCCTCATCCGCGTCTCGGTCGCGGCCAAGCGCAAGATCTCGGTCGGCGACAAGATGGCCGGCCGCCACGGCAACAAGGGCGTGGTGGCCAAGATCCTGCCGCAGGAGGACATGCCCTTCCTGCCGGACGGGACCCCCGTTGACATCATCCTCAACCCGCTCGGCGTGCCGAGCCGCATGAACATCGGCCAGATCCTGGAGACGCACCTCGGCTGGGCGCTGCACGAGCAGGGCCGCCAGCAGGGCATCAACATCAAGGCGGCCACGGCCGTGTTCGATGGCGCGACCGAGGAGCAGATCGAGGAGGAGCTTCGCACCGCCGGCCTGCCGCTTTCCGGCAAGACCGTCCTCCACGACGGCCGCACCGGCGAGGCCTTCGATCGCGAGATCACCGTCGGCTACATCTACATGCTCAAGCTCCACCACCTGGTGGAGGACAAGATCCACGCACGGTCAACGGGCCCTTACAGCCTCATCACGCAGCAGCCGCTCGGCGGCAAGGCGCAGTTCGGCGGACAGCGGTTCGGCGAGATGGAGGTCTGGGCGCTGGAGGCCTACGGCGCCGCGAACATCCTCCAGGAGCTGTTGACGGTCAAGTCGGACGACGTCATGGGCCGCGTCCAGACGTACGAAGCGATCGTCAAGGGCGAGGACATCCAGCCGCCGGGCGTGCCGGAATCATTCAAGGTCCTGATCAAGGAACTCCAGAGCCTCGGCCTCAACGTCGAGATCCTCAACGAGAACGAGGAAGAGATCCACTTCGCCGAGGACGCCTCGGCCTATCCGCTCCCCGACCTCGGCGGGATCAACCTGGCCGGGTTCGAAGACTGAACCAGAACTCATTTCCTGCGGGTCGGCGCCTGCCGCGAGCCGGATGCCCCGGCGCCGATCACCCGCTCGCCTGCCGCGGAGGCCTGCTCACCCTCCACCTGCTGCGCTCGCGCCGCGACCCGGCGTGACGAAGGAGAACGATGCTCGAGGTCAATAACTTCAACGCCATCCGGATCTCGCTCGCATCGCCCGAGCAGATCCGCGACTGGTCGAAGGGCGAGGTCACCAAGCCCGAGACCATCAACTACCGCACGCTGCGCCCGGAGAAGGACGGCCTTTTCGACGAGCGCATCTTCGGTCCCAGCCGGGACTGGGAGTGCTACTGCGGCAAGTACAAGCGGATTCGCTATAAGGGCATCATCTGCGACAAGTGCGGCGTGGAGGTCACGCGCGCCAAGGTTCGCCGCGAGCGGATGGGGCACATCCAGCTGGCGAGCCCGGTCAGCCACATCTGGTACTTCAAGGGGACGCCGTCGCGCCTCGGCATCCTGCTGGACATCAGCCCGCGCAACCTCGAGGCGGTGCTGTATTTCGCCAAGTACATCGTCACGTGGGTCGACGAGGACGCGCGCGGCCGCCTTCTCCAGCAGCTGGAGGATGAGGCGGAGGGTCGCGGCGGGCGCAGCGGCAAGACGCTGTCCGAGCTCGAGGATTCCATGCAGCGGGACCTGCACCGCCAGCAGGACGAGCTCCATGAGGGCCTGAAGGCCTTCAAGAAGGAGCGCGAAGAGGAGCGCACCGCTCGCACCACGGAGCTCGTCGAGGCGCAGCAGTCCGCACAGGCGGCCATGCACGAGCTTGGCTCGGGCGCTGCCGCAGAGCCGATCGTCTTCGTGCCGACCGGCGAGATCATCGTGGCCACGGGCGACAAGTCGGACAAGGCCGCCGTGGCGCGCCTCAAGAAGGCCGCCGGTGACGAGATCGAGCGCGTCAACACCGGCATTCAGGAGCGCGAGGCGGCCGAAGAGGCCGGCGTCGCCCAGCAGATCGCCGACCTGCGCCTCGGGATGGACGCCGGCCTGGAGGCCGAGCGCGAGCGCCTCCGGACGGAAGCAGACGGCCTCAAGGAGGAGATCCGCAAGGCCAAGGACGAGATCCACAAGCTCCAGCCGGGCATGCTCCTTTCGGAGACGGCCCTGGATGGCTGGAGCTTCCGCGAGCTGGACCGCAAGTACGGCTCCGGCGTCCGCGGCGCACCGCGCCTCTTCGGCGCGGGCATGGGCGCCGAGGCCGTCCGCGAACGCATCCTGCACATCGACATGGAGTCGCTGGGTAGGACGCTGCACAGCGAGGTCCGCACCACTTCCGGCATGCGCCGAAAGAAGGCCATCAAGCGGCTGCGCCTGATCGAGGCGTTCCGCCGCTCCGGCACGCGCCCGGAGTGGATGATCATGGCCGTCCTGCCGGTGATCCCTCCGGACCTGCGGCCCATGGTCCAGCTGGACGGCGGCCGCTTCGCGACCTCCGACCTCAACGACCTCTACCGCCGCGTCATCA
>CAZENL010000219.1:0-2568 GCA_964513505.1 uncultured Anaerolineaceae bacterium | reverse complement strand
GCCGGGGCAAAGCCCCAGTGATCGGCGAACGCCTCCTGGTCGGCCGCCCAGATCGCGGGCAGGTGCTCCGGCAGAACCTCGCGTATCTCCAGGCCGGCCGGCAGCGGCGCGTCTGGCAGGTCGTCCATGGTCGGGCGAACCATCGAGAAGAAGTAGCGAGTCGGCGCGTAGCCCCGCTGTCGCAGCAGCCGGTCCCGTTCCGCGTCCTGTTCGCTGCCGAAGGTCTCGAACAGCTTCTCTCCCGCCGGATCATCTGCGGCGATCACTCGCAGGCGGGCCTCCATGGCGTCGAGCACGGCCGTGAGCACCCCATCGGGAAGGTTCTGACCCACGAAGAGGTTGGCCTCGTAGATGCGCGGGCCATCCGGCTCCTGGTGCCACGAGGCCCGCCCGTAGCCGACCAGGCGCCCATCCAGGTCCGCGACCACCACGTCCTTCGCCGGGTCGGAGTTGGGCGGGTTCTCGTAGAAGGCCTGGAACTGCTCGTCGCTGGTGGTGAAGTCCATGCCCTGCGCGATGCGCACCTCGTTCGCCAGCACGTTCATGGCCGCGTAGTCATCCGGCGGCCGCAGGTGGCGCAGCACCAGGCCGGGGATGTCCGGGAGCGGCGTGCCGGTGAGAAACACGTCATCTGCGGCGGCAGCCGTCCCACCCGCTGCGCTGTTGTCAACCAACGTGTTCACCTCCACGGCTGACACCCACGAAATGGTCCTCGGCAACGCGCGGAGGTCTAGACCAGCAGACCGTTTTCGATAGCGAACAGGACTGCCCCTACGCGTGTCGACACGTCGACCTTGCCGTAGATGTGTTCGAGGTGGCTGCGCACCGTGCTGTCGCTCACCACCAGCTCGCCGGCGATCTGTTTCCGGTTCTGTCCACTGGCCAGAAGACGTAACACCTCGACCTCGCGGTTTGTCAGCCCCGCGGGCCAGCTCTGCCTGCCGCGGGCTCCTCGTCCATCTCCGCTCACCTCGCCGAACAGTGCCTCGACGGCGCTCGCGAACGGTCCCGCGCCGAGACGGCCCCGAACCGTCGACAGTGCAAGCTCGAGATCCACGGCCGGCGCGCCGGGCGCGTCGTGCGTCAGCTCATCGAATGCGTCCGCCGCGGCGATGCAACCGGCCGCGGCCATGGCATTGTCGCCAGCCGTTGGCGCGGCGCCACCGGGCTGCTCGTGGTGCAGGGAAGCCATCTCGCCAACTTCCCGAAGTGCCTCGAAGGGTTCCAGCAGGAGTCTCAGGATTTCGCCGTGGGAGGCGACGGCAGCGCGTTCCGCGGGAGTCTGCTCGTCGCGCGGCTTGTTCAGGACAAACGACGAGACCGCCACGAGCCCCAGGTCGTGCATCAGACCGCCGAGGCGGACCTCTCGCGCCATTGCGTCCGGCAATCGCAAGCGCCGCGCCACGCGCTCCGCAAGCTCTGCCACGCGCCGCGAGTGTCCCGCCAGCCAATACGCCTTCATGTCCACGAAGTCGGCGCAGCAGGCCGCGAACTCATCGACGCCGACGCTCGGTGCGCCCCCGGCTTGTCCGTCGAGGAACGCTGAAGTCGCCCCGCCCTCGAGTGGCTCCCAGAACTCGTCGTCCCGGCTCAGTTGCTCGAAAGCGGTGACCACCGCCGGGTCGAAGGCACTGCCTGCGCGCTGACGCGCCAGATCCACGGCTGCGGCCCTTCCCCGGGACGCGTGCGCGGCTTCCAGATAGCTGGTCGCGAACACGATGCGACTCAAAAGAGGGATCGCTTCTCCGCGCAGTCCGCGCGGCATCCCCTTGCCGTTCCACTGCTCGAACAGCGACGGCAAAGCGATGCGCACCATCTCTGATGCTCCGAGTCGTTCGGCGACGCGGGAGGCGACCTCGCCGCTGCTCTGAAATCCCTCGCGCATGAAGTCTCGTCCGGAGAGCATGAAGTCAGCCAATCGGCCCATGCGTACGGGCAGTCGCGACCCTGCGCCGACGAATTTCGCCGCCCAACCGATGACTTCCCGCTTGTCGCCCAGCTCGCGAAAGAACAGCATCTCTCGCCTGGCGGTGATGTCATCGCCGCGAATGAAGGTCGCGACCTGCGTCGCCCATGAGGTGCAGCCCGCGTCCTTGAGCATGCCGACGTCGATCACGTCGCGCCGCTCGGGCGCGCTGGTGCCGAGTTGCTCGGCGATGCGCACACCGATGTAGCAAGCGCGCAATCCATGCCCGAGTGGCAGGCCCACACCCAGGTCGCTGGCCAGGGACAGGATGCGAAGTAAGTCCGTGCGCTGCATTTCGGCGAGTCGCCGGCTCTCCACGCGGCCATCCTACGTCGCCTGCCGCCCCGGGCACAAAGATCGGACAACTGTCCGATGTGGCGGCCTCGCTCCCCGGCCAGAGTCCTGCCCAGAGCACACGAGCTCGCCAGCCAATGGCGAGTCGGCGCAGGAGGCAGAGACATGGCAAACCCGACAACCACCGCCGACAACATCGAACGAGGTGCCGTGCCTGGTCATCGGCGCGGATCGCTGCTGGCGGCGGCGATCGCGATCGCCCTCCTGGCGGGCGCGTGCTCGGCGAGCGCAGTCACTCCGAGCCCGGC
>CAZENL010000218.1:0-2591 GCA_964513505.1 uncultured Anaerolineaceae bacterium | reverse complement strand
GAAGCGCCGGAAGATGGCCACCGCGTTCTGCCCGCCGAAGCCGAAGCCGTTGATCATCGCGGTGTCCACCCGCGCACGGCGCGCGACCTTGGGGACGTAGTCCAGGTCGCACTCCGGCAGGTCCGGGTTGTCCAGGTTGATGGTCGGCGGGATGATGTTCTCCTTGATGGCGCCGATCGCCGTCAGCGCGCTCATCACCCCGGCCGCCCCGAGCAGGTGGCCGATCATCGACTTGGGGGATGAGATGGCCACGCGATAGGCATCCTCACCGAGCGCGGCCTTGATCGCGCGCGTCTCCGTGACGTCGTTGAGCGGCGTGGAGGTGCCGTGCGCGACCACGTAATCCAGCTCGTCTGCGGTGATGCCCGCGTCCGCAAGCGCCATCTGCATGGCCCGCCGGGCGCCGCGACCCGTGGGCTCCGGGGCGGAGATGTGGAACGCGTCGGCGGTCAGTGCCGAGCCGAGGACCTCGCAGAGGATGTTCGCGCCGCGGTCCAGGGCGTGCTTCGCGCTCTCCACGATCACCACCCCTGCGCCCTCGCCGAAGAGGAAGCCGTCCCGATCGCGATCGAAGGGTCGGGAGGCGTGCGTGGGGTCATCGTTCCGCTTGGAAAGGGCGTGCATGTTCGCCAATGCGGCGAAGGCCACCGGCAGCAGTGGCGCCTCCGAGCCGCCGGCAAGGACCACGTCCACCTCGCCGCGCTGGATCATCCGCAACGCGTCCTGGAAGCAGATCACGGAGCTTGCACAGGCGGCGATCTGCGTGATGACAGGTCCCGTCAGCCCGTATTCCATGGACAGCTGACAGGCGGCCATGGAGCCCGAGAGGGCAGGAATCGCGAACGGGCTGACCTGCCCGGGCCCCTTGGTCTCCAGCGTCCGGGTGCCGTCGGTAACGGCTTCCTGGCCGCCGCCGCTGGTGTTCACCGCGACGGCCACGCGGTCGCGCTGCTCGGCCGTCCAGGTGCTGAAGTCCAGCCCGCTGTTCTCCACGGCCTCCTTGCCGGCGGCCACGCCGAGGTGGATGAAGCGGCTCATCCGGCGTGCCATCTTGCGGTCCATGGCGATGGTTGGATCGAAATCCTTGACTTCGGCCGCGATGCGCACGTCGAACTCGCTGGCATCGAACGAGGTGATGGGGCCGGCGCCGCTGACGCCCGCGACCAGGTTGCGCCAGAACGTCGGATGGTCATTGCCGATCGGGGTCACGGCGCCGACGCCGGTGACGACCGCGCGGCGGCTGAGGTCAGTGTCAGGCGGCACGCATGGGCTCCTGTTGGGTGGGACGCTGCGATTGTATCGAGGCGGTGGCCACGGCTCGGGCGCGACGCTCCGCGGCACGCGCCTGCGGCATGGCTCGCCAGCTTGGTGGGACCGTCCGAACCCACAGGTGGACCGTCCGACCCAGCAGCTGTGCGGCCCGCTCGTGCCGCGGCGACCACGCGATTCCGAAGCCCTCCCGGAGACGCGGAGGCAACAGCCCGAGGCCCGGCAGACCCAGTGCATCCACGAAGACCCCAGGCACACCGGGAAGCGGTGGCCGAAGGATCATCGGCGCGAGGCGGCGTGCAGTGGGCGTCACCTGGATCGGCCCGTCCGGCGCCAGCATCGAGTCCCAGTAAGCCAGGAGCGCCGGCCAGCTCGCAGGGGATCTGTCGAGCGGGATGCCCATGCGCGGTCCGACGCGACGCGCCTCCTGCCAGAAGGTCTCTTTGTCATGGTCGGTGAGTGGCGCGACCCAGCGCTGGTAGGCCGTGACGCTGGTCACGATCAGGGTCGTTTGCACCCAGAGGAGCAACGCCGGGTCCATGGCGCGGTAGGCCGTGGCGCCTTCGCTGGCCCGCGTCGCCTCGGCGTCCGTTACCTGACCCCTGACCGTGGCGTGCACACCGTTGAGCCGGCGGAGCGCCCGCTCGGCGGTTGGGCCATCGCCGAAGACCAGGTCCATGGTGGTCATGAGTGTGTTGCGCAGCCGCGCGAACGGGTCCGCCTCGAAGTGGCTGTGCTGCGCAACCCCCTCGGCGACCAGCGGATGCGCGATCTGGAGTAGGAGCGCGGCCGGCCCTGCGCCGAGCAGCACGGCCTCGCGGTTGATGCGCCACATCTGGCTGCCCGGGCCGTAGAAGCCGAGGATCGGATCGGGCGTGACGCGGGGTGTTTGCATCAGGTGTCGCCTAGCGGACAACGAGTCTCCGAACGTGCGCCTGGACTCCGTGCGGAGCTGCCTCTGATGGCGGCCTTTGCATACCGTGTCGCCTTTTGGCCAACGAGCGTCGTCTGCTTGGTCCTTCGATGGCCGTTTGTCGACATCCGGCGCAACGGACTCACTCCTCGGGGAGGTCGTGCTCCTCCAGGGGCACATCCCAGTGCGCGTCCAGCAGCTCGAAGCGGCGCTGCTCCTCGGCGTGGAAGCGCTCCTGGTCCGGGTAGAGACGCTTGATCAGCTCGGGCGGCGTGTGGCCATCCATCACCGCCCAGTCGCGGTACGTGATGGTGACCTTGACGTTCCAGTCGGCACGTCCGTCGCCGTGGAAGCGCGGCGTGTACAGCCGCACGTCGGTGAAGTCGCCGGCGTTGCGGCGCTCCCGGAG
>CAZENL010000217.1:0-2611 GCA_964513505.1 uncultured Anaerolineaceae bacterium | reverse complement strand
TGCGCACGCCGCCCTCCACGTAGAGGGCGCAGGCCAGCGCCTGGCCCGGGTACTCGAGCGGCGGGATGTGCGGGAGGAGCCCGCGCGCGTCGATATAGACGGCGTGCCCGCCGATCGGCTGCACCACCGGCACGCCGGCCTCCGTCAGCGCCTCGCCGAGGTATGCCGTGGACTTGATCCGATACCGCAGGTAGTCCTCGTCGACCACTTCCTCCAGGCCCTGGGCGATCGCCTCCAGGTCGCGGCCGGCCAGGCCGCCGTAGGTGGGGAAGCCCTCGGTCAGGATGAGCATGCTGCGACACTTCTCGGCCAGCGCGTCGTCGTCCATGGCCAGCCAGCCGCCGATGTTGGACAGCCCGTCCTTCTTGGCGGACATGGTCATGCCGTCCGCCAGGGCCGCCATCTCCAGCACGATCTCGGGAATCGGTGTCCGCTCGTAGCCGTGCTCACGCTGGCGGATGAACCAGGCGTTCTCCGCGAAGCGGCAGGCATCCAGGAAGAGCGGCACACCGTGCCGGTCGCAGACGGCACGCACGGAGCGCATGTTGGTGAGACTCACGGGCTGTCCGCCCATGCTGTTGTTGGTGATGGTCATGAAGACCACCGGCACGTTGGCGGCGCCGCGCTCGCGGATCAAGCGATCCAGCGCTCCCGCGTCCATGTCGCCCTTGAACGGCCGCCGGTCCGCCGGCGGCAGTGGCGGTGTCAGGTCCACCGCCTCGGCACCGGTGAACTCCACGTTCGCGCGGGTGGTGTCGAAGTGGGTGTTGTTGGGCACGACCTTGCCCGGGCCGCCGATCACCGAGAAGAGGATCTTCTCCGCCGCACGGCCCTGGTGGGTGGGAATGACGTTCTTGAAGGGGAAGAGCTTCTGCACCGCCTCCAGGAAACGGAACCAGGAAGGGGAGCCGGCGTAGCTCTCGTCGCCACGCTGGATAGCGGCCCACTGGTCGCGGCTCATGGCGCCCGTGCCGGAGTCCGTCAACAGGTCCACCATGACGTCGTCCGCGTGCAGGTTGAACAGGTTGTAGCCGGCGTCATGCAGGTGGGTGTGCCGTTCATCCCGGCTTGAGATGCGGATCGGCTCTACGGAATGGATCCGGAACGGCTCGATGATGGTCCGCCAGCGTGCCATGGCACCCATTCTGGCGATTCGCCTGACGGGCGTTGAACCGTCCGCCCACGATGCCGGTGCGCAGCGAAAAGGACAGTCCGATGCAGAGGCGCTATCCGCACCCCGTGGAAGTCGACGAGCGCGTGGAGAGCCGCAGGACTGAGGGTTCGCGCGAGGCGAGTGCCGGTTCGCGCTCGATCACCGGCTGGCTCATCGCCCTGATCGCGCTGCTGGTGCTTGCCGGCGCGGCGGCCCTGGTCGTCGGTCCACTGCTGGCGCTGGCCGGCGTGGTGGTGCTGGTGATCGGGGCGGCGGTCGTCTGGTGGATCATCCGCTGATGCGACGGGTGGCGTGATGGCCCCGCTTGAGTTGCCCGGAGTCGGTCCGCGTCAAGCGCAGATGGCGGAGGCCGAGGAGCGCAACAAGGAGCGCCGCGACGGGCTGGCCGGCGGGACGCAGGAAATAGGCGAGGGCTCGCGGCGAATCGTGGGTTGGTTCTTCGTGGTCGTCGTCATCGCCCTGATGGTGATCGCCGCGTTCTCCTACCTCGGGTTCGCCCTCGCCGTGGTCGTGACCATCGTCATCGTGGTCGGCGCGGTCTGGCTGTACCGGCAGTTCCGCTCGTACGGGTAGCGGGCGCGCAAGGCGTCCGTTCCGCGCTCAGGCGCGGAGGAAGAACTCCTCGAGTACCGGTGCGAGCACGTCCGGCGGTGCGCCGTGCCCGACGCCGTTCAGCGTGCGGCGTTCTGCGTTGGGCAGCAGCTGCACCACGGCCTCGACGGCATTGCGCATGGAGGCAGGGCTCTGATCGCCATCGAGCACCAGGGTGCGGAGCGTGGCCTTGGTTGCCCATTCCTGCGGGAGCGGCATGCCGCGCATGTGATCGCCCATGACTTCGCCGTCATACAGGAGCGTGTGCCCAAGAGCCTCGATCCCCGCGAACCACGGCGCGCTGCGCATCTGGGCGATCGCCTCGGGTGGCATCAGGATCCCGACCTGCCAGAAGTACGCGACCGCATCGCCCGCCCGCCCTTCGTCGATGAGCCTCCGCAAGGTGGGCACGTAATCGACCGGCACGGGCGGCCGGCTGCCATCCACGATGTACGGCGGTTCGTAGAGCGCGAGGCGGGTGGCCGCGAGGCCGCGGACCACCGCTTCCAGGGCCAGTGCCGCTCCCGACGAGTGGCCGAACACCAACGCCTGCCCGCCCGCTTCCTGAACGATCGCCTCAAGGTCCTGGATCTCGCGCTCGACGGCGTACGGCTGGGTGTCGCCGCTGTCGCCGCGGCCCCGCCGGTCATAGGCGAAGACCGTGAACCGGGGCGCCAGCACCTCTGCCACGGACTTGACATCGGCTCGCGTGCTCAACGCTCCGTTGACGAAGACGAGTGACGGCCCGCTCCCCGTCCGGTCGTAGGCGATGAGGGTCCCGTCCGCGGATGTGACCGTGTTCATGTCGGCTCCCCGTGTGCTACCGGCTGATCAGGGCGTCGGATC
>CAZENL010000216.1:0-2613 GCA_964513505.1 uncultured Anaerolineaceae bacterium | reverse complement strand
CGATCTGGGCGGCCGACCAGGAGGCGTTCGCCGATCACTGGGGCTTTGCCCCGGCAACCGAGTCGGATTACCAGCGCTTTCTCACGGATCCAGCCACGTCCGACACCACGCTCTGGCGCGTCGCCTGGGATGGCGATCAGATCGCCGGGCAGGTCCGCAGCTACGTCAACGCCCCCGAGAACGAGCGGCTGGGACGCAAGCGCGGTTACGTCGAGTTCATCAGCGTTCGCCGGCCGTGGCGTCGACGCGGCCTGGCGCGGGCGCTGATCGCGGCCAGTTTCCCGCTGCTGCGCGCGCGCGGCATGCAGGAGGGTGCCCTGGGCGTGGACGCGGAGAACACCTCCGGCGCGCTGCGGGTCTACGAGAACTGCGGCTTCCGTCGGGTCAGCAGCTCAACGGTCTATCGGAAGCCGCTCTCGTGACAGTCGCTCTGGCCCTGGCGCGCCACCGTCCCTGACGCGTACTCTGGCGCCGTGGCAACTCCCCAGACCGGCATCTTCGCGCTCGGGACCGCGTCCCACGTCTACCTGGAACTCGACGCGGCCCCCGGCGCCAAAGCCCTGGAACTGGTGCGGCGCGTCGCGAGCCTTCGAGAGCCGCGCACCACGATCGGCGGCGTCAACCTGGTGGCCGGCTTCCGGCCCGAGCTCTGGGCATCCGTCGCTCCGGGCGCCAGCCCGCGCGGGCTCAGGGGCTTCACGGAACCGAAAGTCGGTGCAAGCGGCTACACCCTGCCCGCCACCCAGCACGACATCGTGGTGTGGCTTGCCGGCGTGGCCTATGACGTGGTGTTCGACGTCTCGCTGCGCATCGTCTCGGCACTGGCGCCGCACGCGATCCTTGCGCGCGAGACGGTCGGCTGGCCCTATCACCGCGACCTGGACCTGACGGGATTCGAGGACGGCCTGGAGAACCCGACCCTGGTGGAGGCCACGACCGCCGCCATCGTCGAAGCCGGCTCGGCGGGCGAGGGCGGCAGTGTGCTGCTGCTCCAGCAATGGGAGCACGACGCTGCGGCGTGGGCTGCGCTCCCGGTTGCCGAGCAGGAGCGGGTGATCGGGCGCAAGAAGCTTCGGGGAACGGAACTGGACCCGCGACCGGAGACATCGCACGTGGCCCGCACGGACCAGGATCAGTTCGGCAAGATCTTCCGGCGCAACATCGCCTACGGGTCCCTCACGCAGCACGGCACGATCTTCGTCGGCTTCAGCCGGGACCGCGAACGGCTGGATGCGATGCTGGACAGCATGGTCGCCCGCGGGGGTGGGCCACGTGACCGGCTGACCGAGTTCACCTCGGCCGTCACCGGCGCGTATTACTTCGTCCCGTCGGGCGAGGCGCTGGCCGCGTTTGCCACGGAGCCCGCCAAACCCGCCTAGACCCTACGGTTGCGGCGCTCAGTGCGCGCGAAACCTAGCCGACGCCGCGGAAGTTCTTGGTCGTGCCCGGCAAGCCCTCGGGGCACACCAGCCAGCGATTCTTGCCCTGGCCTTTGGCCAGGTACATTGCGTAGTCGGCCGCGCGCAAGAGCAGCTCGGCGTCGACGCCGTTGTCCGGATGGACGCTGATCCCGATGCTGACGGCCAGGTTCACCTTGTGACGCTTGATCGTGAACGGCTTGGCCACGCTGCGCAGGATCTTGTCCGCCACGAAGCCGGCATCCTCGCGCCGCCCAAGCGTCTCGAGGATGATCACGAACTCGTCGCCGCCGATCCTGGAGACGGTGTCGCTGGCACGGACCGTGTTGACCAGGATGTCGCCGAGCTTCTGGAGGACTGCGTCGCCGAATTCGTGGCCACGCTCGTCGTTGATCTTCTTGAAGTCGTCGATGTCGACGAACAGGAGCGCGAAGATCGTCTTGCCCCGCTCATAGTGGGCAAGGGTCTGGTTCAACCGGTCGGTCATCAGGAACCGGTTCGGCAGCCCCGTCAGCGGGTCGTGCGTGGCCAGGTGCTGGAGATTCAGCTCGGTCTGCTTGAGCTCGTTGATCTCGCGCGTGATGCCCAAGAGGCCGATCACCGCGCCATCCGCGTCGCGGAGCGGCACCTTGGTGGTCAGGGTCCAGTTGGTGCCCGCGCGTCCCATCTGGCGGCTCTCGACCAGCCCGATGATCGGCTCGCCGGAGTCCATGATGCGGAGGTCTTCCATCATCGTCCGCTGTCCGAATGTCTCGCCGAACAGGTCGACGTCGTTCTTGCCGATGAGCTCCGACGCATCGAAGTAGCCGAGGTTGTCGGCCATGTGCCGGCTGACCCGCAGCAGGCGGCACTCACGATCCTTGAAGTAGATGCTGTCTTCCGTGTTCTCCATGAGCGCGCGGAACTGGAAGTCCTCGCTCAGTGGATCGGAAGCCGGCATCGGGGAACCCCATCTCTTCCCAGTATTTGGGGGTCAGTATCTGCCCTCACCGTGGCGAGAGAAGGGCCATGTGGCACTCCGCGGCTGGGCATCGCCCAAATTCGCGCGACTCAGCGCTGGTCCGTGCCCCATCTGGCATACCCGAGCTGAGTGGGTCGGCGGTTCGTCGGACAGCAAAATGCCCAGAGGAACCGTCCGCAGGAACCGGGCGGCCCGAGCAAGCTCTGGCGCCCTGTCCTTTGGATGATGGCCCCT
>CAZENL010000215.1:0-2641 GCA_964513505.1 uncultured Anaerolineaceae bacterium | reverse complement strand
CACACCCGTTCCCATCCCGAACACGGAAGTTAAGCTCTCCAGCGCCGAAGATACTCAGGGGGTAGCCCCTCGGGAAAATAGGTCGTCGCCAGGATCTTTTGCGTTATCAAGGAGCCATGGTCCACGCAGCCGTATGATCGAGGAGTGGTTGGCGAGGCGGACCAGGCAGGAGTCCGGGAACAGGTCGGGTTTGACATGACACAGGGCGATGTCAGCAGCGTCGATGGCCCCTCTGGCGATCGTGCTGCGTCCGCCGAGTCGCCGGCCACCCCGGCGCCGCCCCCACCCGAGCCGACCTCGACGGTCGCTGCCGCGGGCGCCGCTCCGCAGGACGCCGGCCAGTGGCTCGATGCGACGTGTCCCTACCTGCGCTCGACCGACGGTAGTTGGCGTTCGGTGGTCCCGCAGCGTGGCCAACGCTGCTGGGGTCAGCAGCCACCGGTCGCCCTGGAACCGCTGACCCAGGAGCGCCTCTGCCGCACGGAAGCGCACACGCGCTGCGAGATCTTCGTTGCCGCAGAACAGGGGCATCTCGACGCCCTGGCGCGGGACCATGTCCTGCCGGAGCGCCTAGACGGTCGATTTGGCGTCCTGGTGCGGCCCTCGACGCTGGTGCTCGACGACTCGGGCCCGGTGCGCGTCGCGCTGCCGGTCACGGTCCCGGCCGGAAGACGGACGCGTGTCGCCATCGGACTCGGAGTTGCCGGAGTCCTGGTGGTGGTCGCCCTGCTGGCCGGCCTCGGCGGTGGTGCCGCGCCGCTGCCGACGCAACCTCCGCCGATCGCCTTCGTGTCCCCGTCGCCGGTCCTCCTGCCGACACCCACCGCACCCGTGACCCAGGCGCCGGCTACCTCCGCGCCGGCAACCTCGGCTCCGGCCACGCCACTGCCCACCCCGGTTGCCACGCCCCAACCGACCCCCGAGCCAACACCGAAACCAACACCGAAGGCGACGCCTACACCGACACCGACACCGACGCCGAGTCCCAGCCAGAGTCCGGGCATCCGCACCACGTATCGCATCCACAAGGGCGACACACTGGCCGGCATCGCAGCCAAGTTCGGGGTCACCAAGAAGCAGCTGCGTGCCGTCAACGACTTCGGGGATCCGCCGCATCTCCGCTACGGATTCGTGATCAATATCCCGTACCCGTAAGCGCCGTCAAGGCGCAGCGCAGCCCTGATCGCGCGTAGCTCGTCAGCGTGGGGGCGCTACCGCTGGCAACCGCGGCAGAACGTGGTGACGAATCCGCCCGGCGAGATCTCGCTCAACGTCGTGCCGCACCGCGGGCAGGCCTGGCCGCCCTTGCGATGCACCTTCAGGAAGTCGCGCACTTCCACCTCGAACTTCGGCGGCACACGCCGGCGCAGCTCCGTCCTGGCCCAGGCCGGCACCTCGCGCGCGGCCGCGTACAGGCGATCGACCTCGTCTGCCGCGAGCTCCGACCGTCGCCGGAACGGCAGCAGCTGGGCGGCCCACAGGATCTCGTCGCTGTAGCCGTTGCCGATGCCGGCCACGAACTCCTGGGCCTTCAGCAGGTTCTTGATCTCGCCGGAGTGTCTGGAGATGCGCTTTCGCCATGCCTCTACATCCAGCGCCGGGTCGTCCACGTCCGGGCCCTGCTCGTCCCAGCCGGCGACCGGGCGCGAGATCCCAGCGGGCAGCAGGTAAACCTTGCCCATCCTGGTGGGATCTCGGTAGCGCAGCTCGACCGCGGCATCGTCACGCGGGAGCCAGGTGGCCTTTCTGGTCCAGGCGGGCATCGTTCGCGTGGGTTGAGCCTCGCGCGTGCCGAATGTGAGCACCACGGCCGTCTGGCCAAACGCCTTCGCTCCCGGCGCGGCCAACCCCAGCCGGCCCGTCAGCATCGCGTTGATCACGATCCGATCGTCGTCGTCGAGTCGAAGGGTGAGGAACTTGCCGCGTTGCTCCACGGCACGCAGTCGCTTGCCGCCCATCGCCGTGAGTTCCGCCTGCGTCCCGCGTAATACCAGCGGTTGGGGCACGCTGAATCCATCCAGCGATCTTCCGATCAGGGCCGCGGAAAAGGCGTCGGCGAGGATGTCGATGTCGGGTAGTTCAGGCACAGCTGGATTCACGCACGGATCGACCCCACTGCGCCAGGAGCGCACGCTGACCCGCGGGGCGGCGTTGCGATTGTGGCGCTTGCATACCGCGTGGTAGGATGCACCGGCCCTGCGGGCAAGCCCTGCAGATCCCGCGCGCGCCCCCGGTACGAAGGAGTCTGACGAGCCCACCAGGACACGTACGACCAGCCGACGATCGAAGCCCGGGTGCGTGTCGACCCCGGGCTCTGTTGTGTTCGGCCGCTGGAGCTCTGTCCCGAGGAGAGATCGTTGACCCTAGACCCCACAGAAGGCGTGCAGCCTGAGACCGCCAGCCCGGCGGAGGAGGCAGACGCCACCCCGGCGGCCGCCATCGCTGCGACCGAGACCAGTTCGACCGATGAGGCCGGACAAGCCGAGCCGCAGACGCCGAGCAGCGAAGCCAGCGCGGAGCGTACCGATTCACCCGCCGATGAAGTCGCCGACGCTCCAGTCGCCCACGACGCCGTGACGTCGGAGACCCCGGAGGGGACCGATTCGGGCGAATCTGCGCCCAGCGAGCCCGCCGAGCCCGC
>CAZENL010000214.1:0-2650 GCA_964513505.1 uncultured Anaerolineaceae bacterium | reverse complement strand
ATCGCGTCGCTGGTCTCCCTCATCGGCGTCCTCTGCATGGTCGTTGTGATGCAGATCCCGCTGGACGCCGGGGACCTGCTGCGCGTGCTGGCGCTGTCCCCGATCCTGGCCCTCGGCGGCGGAGCGCTGGGCGTCTTCTTCATCGGCTTCGTGCAGGACCCCAAGGTGGCCGGCATCGGCGGGGCGCTGCTGGTGTTCCCGCAGATGTTCCTGGCCGGGGCACTGATCCCGGTCTCCAACTCGAGCGGCATCCTGGCCCTGGCCGCCAAGCTCATGCCCATGACCTACAGCATCGACCTGGCGCGGAACATCTTCTACGCCGGCAAGCCCGAATACGCGGCGGCCGTCCTCTACAGCCCGTGGCTTGACCTGGCCGTGACCGTGGGCTTCTTCCTGGTCTTCACGCTCATCGGCACCTACTTCTTCGTGCGACGCGACCGGAACCGCTAGGCAACGAGCCGTACCGGGCGGCCGCGGCGCGCGCTGTTGGTCGCCGTTGGTCGCGCGGCCGCGGCCTCCCGTTGGTCGCCGTTGGTCGCCGTTGGTCGCCATCGGTCGCCGTTGCATCTCGTGCAACCAACGACCGGACTTCCGCCCCGCGGCGGCCGCCTGTTGCGGCCGGTGCAACGTTCGACGAGATCAGGACTCAAATTCGGCCCGTCGTTGCAGCCGATGCACGGGGCGACCCAACACGGCTGTCTGCGGTGCCTGTTCCGGTCAGTTCCGCGCGACGTTCCGGTCGGTAGTTGCACCAAGTGCAACCCGGGATTGGGCCGCCCCACGGCTACGTCCGTCACCCAACCAGGAAGCAGGTCGGCGTGCTGCGGCTGACCGCCATTCTGAACGCGGCACACTTCCGGCCACCACTCTGCCAGGCGTGTGTGACTCCGGGGTAGCCTGACCGTCAACGGGACGCTGGCCGCGAGGCCCGCCGGTGGATGCCCGCAGGGCCGCAAGAGGTGCATTCGAAGATGGCAGAGCCGAAGATCCTGTCGCGCGCCGAGGAGGATTTGCGGGCCAAGACCACTCCACACCTGCACGTGCCGCGGCTGGTGATGTCGCGGGACGTCGCCGGCGAGGGTGTGCTGGATCGCGTTGCCGACATCGTCAACCGTCTCATCGGCTCGATGTGGCTGTTCGTTGGCATCAGCGTCGGAATCGTGGTCTGGCTGTTCGCGGGCAACATCATCGGCTTCGACAAGACGCCGTGGCCGCTGCTGCTGACGGTCCTCAACCTGCCGCAGCTCTCGATCATGATCTCGCTCCAGGTGAGCGCCAACCGCGCCCAGGCAGCCAGCGACGCGCGCGCCATGGCGGATCACGCCACCCTGGTTGCCCTTCACGAGCTGAGCAAGAAGCAGCTGGAGATCCTGGACGGCCAGAACAAGGTCCTGGCGATTCTCGAGAAGGGTGCGACCGCCGACAAGCCCGGGTCGAGCCGCTAGGCGGAGCCGAGCTGGCCGTCGCGTTCAGCCGGGCCGGGTCTCCGGCCGCAACGACAGCAGGAGCTCGTCGGCGGCCGTGTAGGGATCCACTTCGTGCGCGGCAATCCGCCGGAGCGTGGCCTGGGTCGCGGCACGGTGCGACGGGTCGTGGATACGCTCGCGCAGCCGCTCGGCGAGGATCCCGGAAAGTTGCGCGTCCGCGCGAGCCAGGCGGGCCTGCTCCGTGGACGCGTCGGAGGCGCCGCTCCCCGCGGCGGCCGCCCGGGCCGCATGCCGCCGGTCCAGCGCGGCCAGCAGGTCGGCGACGCCCTTGCCGGTCATGCCCGAGACCAGCACGACCTCTGGTCGTTTCGGCCGCGGCCGGTCGCCCATGGCGCGGTCGTGCTGCGCACCGACGCTGAGCATGGCGCGCAGGTGCGAGGCAGCCCGGTCGGCGCCCGGTCGGTCCCCTTTCGTGACGGCCACCAGGTCCGCAACCTCGAGCAGGCCGGCCTTGATCGCCTGGACCTCGTCGCCCATCTCGGGTGCCTGGACCACCAGCGTGGTGTCGGCGATGGCCGCGATCTCCACCTCGCTCTGCCCCGTGCCGACGGTCTCGATGAAGACCAGCGGAAAGCCGCTCGCGTCCAGCACGGCCGCGGCACCGACCGTGGACGTGGCAAGGCCGCCGACGTGGCCACGCGAGGCCATGGAGCGGATGAACACGTCCGGGTCCAGGGCGTGCTGCTGCATGCGCACGCGGTCGCCGAGGATCGCGCCGCCCGTGATGGGGCTCGAGGGATCGATGGCGATCACGGCCACCGGGCGGCCGCCGGCGCGTGCCTCGGCGGTGAGTGCGGCGACCAGGGTGCTCTTGCCGGCTCCAGGTGCGCCGGTTACCCCGACCAGGTGCGCCTGGCCCGCCAGCGGATACAGGATGCGCAGGGCGGCCTCAGCAGCGGATGTCCGGTTCTCGACTTCCGTCAGCAGGCGCGCCAGCGCCCTCCTGTTGCCCGCACGGGCCTCATGAGCCAGGCGCACACCGCGTTCCGCGCCCGCCGACCGTGCAGCCGGCTCCCCCGTCACGCCTCCCGCGGCTTGACGTTGGCGCGGAGGTACTCGGCGACCTGGCGGATGGTGGTGCCGGGGCCGAAGACCGCGTTGATGCCAAGCTCGTTGAGCTGCGGCACGTCGTCGTCCGGGATGATCCCGCCGGCCGTGACCAG
>CAZENL010000213.1:0-2653 GCA_964513505.1 uncultured Anaerolineaceae bacterium | reverse complement strand
CAACCGCGCCAGCTTCATCGCCTGCCTCTGCGCCGTCCGCGGAGCGAACTGTCCTTGGCACCGGCGGGCACGGTCCGGCCGGATCCGACGAGCGCCCGACCCAGGAGATGCAGCCGGCTCTCGCCAGCACCTCCGCCAACGGCTCCAACGGTGCCGCCGCCGTGGATGCGTACGAAGGTCGCATGACGCCGGCCGTGCGCCGGCTGGCACGCGAGTACGGCGTGGACCTGGCCAAGGTGCGTGGCACGGGCCACTCGGGCCGCGTCACCCGAGAGGACGTGCTGCGGTTCGTGGAAGGTGGCGGCACCTCGGCCGCACCGGCACAGCCGACCGCCCAGGCACAGGCGGCGGCTCCGGCACAGGCGGCACAATCCGCAGCTCAGGCACGACCGCAACCGGCAACCCCGGCGGCCCCGTCACCCGTGGCGGAGGGCGATTCCCTGAAGCCCGCCTCGCCGATGCGCAAGGCCATCGCAGCGCAGATGACCAAGTCCATCCAGGTGCCGGCGGCATACGTGACCATCGAAGTGGACATGTCGGCCGTGGTGGCCTTCCGCGACGCCAACAAGCGGCAGTACCAGGCCCAGGAGGGCATCAACCTCTCCTATGTGGCGTTCGTGACCAAGGCTGCCGTGGAGGCCCTGCGGCGCCATCCCGACTTCAACGCCCACTACACCGAGGAAGGCCATTGGCGGCGCAAGGCCGTCAACGTCGGCGTTGCCGTGGCCGTCGACGACGGCCTGGTGGTGCCCGTCATCCACGACGCGGACACCTTGAGCATCCACGGGCTCAACAAGCAGATCAACGAGCTGGCCGAGCGCGCCCGCACGGGCAAGCTGCGCCTCAACGACATCCAGGGCGGCACGTTCACGGTCGACAACACGGGCTGGACCGGCTCCATCCTGACCCTGCCGATCATCAACGTGCCGGAAGTTGCCATCGTGACCATGGAGGCGATCGTGAAGCGCCCCGTGGTCATCCAGACCGCCAGCGGGGATGCGCTGGGCATCCGGCCGATGATGAACATGTGCCTTGGCATCGATCACCGGGCCACGGACGGCGCTCAGGCCGGCAGGTTCATCGGGGACATCAAGCACTGGCTCGAATCCGTGGACGACGGCACGGCCATCTGGTAGCCGTTCGCAACTGGCGCGAGCGCGCCGGGCGCCTCGGGACTCCGCATCGGGCTCCCGGCTAGACTCCAGCCGATGGGTCCGAGTCCACTGCCGGATGACGCCGACGACGCCCGTCCCGTCTCCGGGCTCTCCGGGACGCCCACCGAGCAGGGCCATTTCCGGCCCGACATCGAGGGCATGCGCGCGATCGCCATCCTCGCTGTCCTCGTCTACCACATGGGCGTGTCCGGGTTTCCCGGCGGCTTCGTCGGCGTCGACGTCTTCTACGTCATCTCCGGCTTCCTGATCACCGGCTTGCTCCGCCGCGAGTTGGTGGCGACCGGGCGAATCAGCCTCTCCAACTTCTACGCGCGCCGCCTCCGGCGGCTGCTGCCGGCCGCGCTGGTGGTCATCGCCGTGACCGTTGCGGTGTCGTGGTTCCTGCTCTCCAGCCTGCGCTTCCCGGATGTTGCGGCGGACGGCGCCGCCGCCTCGCTGTACGTCAGCAACTACCGCTTCGCTCTCAACGCCACGGACTACCTGGCCGCCACGGACGCACCATCGCCGCTGCTCCATTACTGGTCGCTCGCGGTCGAGGAGCAGTTCTACCTGGTCTGGCCGCTCCTGATCATGGTCGGCGCGCGCCTCATCTCCGTGCGGCGGCTGGGCTGGTTGGTGCTGGCCGTCGGCGGCGGCTCGCTGGCGCTGTCCTTCGTGCTCACGGATCTTGCCGCGCCGTGGGCCTTCTTCTCGCTGCCAACTCGAGCGTGGGAGCTGGCGATCGGCGCCGGCGTGGCGCTCGGCATCCTGCGTCTGCCACGGATCGTGGGTCCGCGCGGGGCCGCCATCGCCGGCTGGATCGGGCTGGGCATGGTGCTTGGCTCGGTGCTGCTGATCGACGGCAGCATGCCGTTCCCCGGCGTGGTGGCGCTCGTCCCCGTGTGCGGCGCCGCCCTGTTGATCGCTTCCGGCGAGCCGACCGTCACCGGCTCCGACGCCGCTGCCGAGCGGTTCCGCGCCTTTGCCCCGTCCACGTTTCTGGGCACGGCCGTGCCGCGGTGGTTCGGGCGCGTCTCCTATTCGCTCTATCTCTGGCACTGGCCGATCCTGATCCTCGGCGTGGTCGCCCTCGGCAACTCGGACCTGTGGGTCCGCATCGGCCTCGGCGTGCTGGGAATCGGCGTGGCGGCGCTGAGCACGCGGTTCATCGAGGCGCCGTTCCGCGTCCACGGCAGCCGGCCGCGGGCGCCCCGCCGGAGCGTCGCGCTCGCCGGCCTCGCGTCGGTCGCGCTGGCTGTGGCCGCCCTCGGTGCCGGTGGGTTGCTGCCGTTCGGGCCGGCGGCTCCGGACGCGATCGCCGTGGGGCCACGGCCGTCATTGACGCCGCGGCCGTCGCGGCTCCCGACGGCGTCGCCCGGCAAGACGAGCCAGGTCACCCATTCACCCAACGCGACGCCCGGCGCACCGACCCCCGCGCATTCCCCCGGACCCGGACGATCGGGCGCACCGACACCGGCCACCTCCGCCCCGACGCCAAC
>CAZENL010000212.1:1319-2693 GCA_964513505.1 uncultured Anaerolineaceae bacterium | reverse complement strand
GCATATGCCCCACGCGACTATGCCGTGAGTCAACTACGCGAGAAGACTGCGCGCCCCGCGCGCGGGCACGGCCGCAATGGAAGTGAGGGGCTGTCGATCCCGGGCCTTGCCGTTCGTGGTTATCGTGACGGTGGCCTCGGGTCGCCGACCACGAGCCGCTGAGGATTCGAGATGAAGTACGCCCTCCTGATCTATTCCGACGAGAGCACCATGGCCGGCGCGCCCGAGGAGGCCATCCGCGAGATGTACGCCGCCTTCGCCGGCTTCAACAATGAATTGCGAGCCGCCGGCAAGATGGGTCCCGCAGAGGAGCTGGCATCCGCGGCCAAGGCCAAGTCCGTGCGCATCCGCGACGGCCAGCGGCTGATCACGGACGGTCCCTTTGCGGAAGTGCGCGAGCAGCTCGGCGGGCTTTACATCATCGAGGCGGACAGCATCGACGAAGCCGTGGACTGGGCGGCCAAGATTCCGAGCGCGCCCTTCGGCACCATCGAGGTGCGCCCCGTGGTGGACTACCCGGAGGCCGGTTGAGCGAGCGTGCCGCGGCCCTCGAGGCCGTCGAGCGCGTCTTCCGTGAGGAGCAGGGCCGTGCCGTTGCCGGGCTCATTCGCGTCCTCGGCGACTTCGATCTCGCGGAAGAGGCCGTCCAGGAGGCTTTCCTGGTGGCGATCGCCAAGTGGCCTGATACCGGCGTTCCCCCCAACCCCGCGGGCTGGATCGTCACCACGGCGCGCAACAAGGCCATCGACCGGCTGCGCCGGGTTCGTCGCCTGGCCGAGCGCGAGCCCATCCTTCGCCAGCTGGCGGAACTGGGCGCCGAGGCGAGTTCGACGTTGAGCGGGACCAGGACGGCCGGCGACGACGGGAGCTCCGGCATCGACGACGACCGGCTGCGGCTGATCTTCACCTGTTGCCACCCGGCGCTTGCGCCCGAGGCGCGCGTGGCCCTCACGTTGCGAACGCTCGGCGGCCTCACCACACCGGAGATCGCCCGCGCCTTCCTGCTTCCGGAGCCGACCCTGGCGCAACGACTGGTACGCGCCAAACGCAAGATCCGCGACGCCGGCATTCCCTACCGCGTCCCGCCGGCGCACCTGCTGCCGGAGCGGTTGGACTCGGTGCTGGCCGTGCTCTACCTGATCTTCAACGAGGGCTACGCGGCCACCGCCGGCGACAGCCTGATCCGCCGGGACCTTTCCGACGAAGCCATCCGCCTGGCTCGCCTGCTCTCGGACCTCATGCCGGACGAGACGGAGGCCGCTGGATTGCTGGCACTGATGCTCCTGCACGACGCGAGGCGGGAGGCCCGCACGGATCCGAACGGCGAACTCGTGCTGCTCGACGATCAGGACCGCTCCAAATGGGATCGCGGCC
>CAZENL010000212.1:0-1219 GCA_964513505.1 uncultured Anaerolineaceae bacterium | reverse complement strand
CTCCGCCGGCGAGACGGACTGGGCCGAGATCTGCGTGCTGTACGACGCGCTTGTAGCCCTGCTACCCACACCGATCGTGGCACTCAATCGGGCCGCGGCCATCGCCATGCGCGACGGCCCTGCGGCCGGGCTGGCGCGCATCGACGATCTGGCCGCGGACGCGGAGCTCCAGCAATACCACCTGTTCCATGCGGCCCGCGCGGACCTGCTGAGACGGCTCGGTCGTCGCGATGACGCGGCCACGGCCTACGCGCGCGCCCTCGCCCTTGCCACCAACCCCGCCGAGCGGCGTTTCCTGGAACGCAGGCTGGTGAATGCCGGCGGCACGCTGCCGCACTGACAAGCGGCCCCGGTCGCGGCGCCCGTCGACAAGGGCCCCGCACAATCCGATTCGCGTTGACAATCGGCAACAGCCATGAGTACTAGCTGAGAGCGGCTGCCGTCCCAGACCGCATGATTGCGCTTCGTGTAATGGGGTAGAGGTGCGCTGGCTAACGGTCGGTGCGTTGCTGCTGGTGGCGGCCCTGACCGTGCCGGCATCAACGGCGAGTGCCGGGGGTGACTTCGCGCGCGACGGCTTCGGCCGGAGCGTGGCTGGCGGCTGGGGAAACGCCGACGCCGGTGGCGGCTGGACAGGCTCCGGGCCGGCCAGCTCATTCTCCGTTTCGAGTGGCATCGGCTTCGCCTCCGTCAACGCTGCCAAGGCGTCTCGCACGGAGATGCTCTCGTCTGTCCGAGCACAGGATGTCGCCCTGACCGCGGTGGTCAGGACCAACAAGCTGGCGACCGGCGGCAGTCAATTCGCCTATCTCGTGGTGCGGCACACCGCCGCGGGCGAGTACAGGGTCAGGGTCCGCTTCGCTCCGTCGCACGCGATCTATTTGCAGATAACGAGAGTCGTGGCTGGCAAGGAGACCGGCCTGGGGTCGGAGACTAGCCTCGGGAGCGCCAGCGAAATCGCCAATCGCTTCTATCGAATCCGCGCGGCCGTCCAGGGTGTCTCCCCCACGACGCTACAGGTTCGCGCGTGGGACTCGACCGCGGTCGAGCCGACAACGTGGACCAGCACCGTCCACGACTCGACCGCCGCCCTCCAGAAGCCCGGCGCGATCGGGTTTCGGGCGACCCTAGGGGTTGGCACCACGAATGCGCCCGTCAAGTTCGGGCTGGACAGTCTGGTCGCAGGATCGCCGACCACCCCGACCCCAACGCCGACACC
>CAZENL010000211.1:0-2698 GCA_964513505.1 uncultured Anaerolineaceae bacterium | reverse complement strand
CACGCAGATCCTGGGCACCGTGAACCCGGTCGCGGCCAGCTACTTCGACTTCACCGTGCCGGAGCCAACCGGCGTGGTCGGCGTGGTCGCACCGGAGTCGTCCTCATTGTTGGGGCTGGTGTCGCGGCTGGCGCCGGTCGTGGTGAGCGGCAACACCGCGGTCGTGCTGAGCTCCGAGTCCCGGCCGCTTCCTGCGGTCACGCTGACGGAAGTGCTGGCCACCTCGGATGTGCCCGGCGGCGTGATCAACCTGATCACCGGCTACAAGAAGGAGCTGGTGCCCTGGCTGGCGTCCCACATGGACGTCAACGCGCTGGACGTCTGGGGCGTGCCGGCGGAGATGCGCGCCGCGGTGGAAGAGGCGGCCGTCGAGAACGTCAAGCGCCTCTCACGCCCGCGCCGCGACGCCGACCCGGAACGCTTCGACTGGCTCGACGACAAGCGTGCGCAGCGCCCCGAATGGATCGCCGCGTTCCTGGAGATGAAGACGGTCTGGCACCCGATCGGGGTGTAGGTCGGCGGCCGGAATGCCTGGAGCCGCGGATTCGCGGGTTCGCTGAGTGCCTTCGTGGGCTCACGCCAGCAGAGGTAGCGCTGCGCAGCGCCAAGCTGGTGAGAAAGCGTCCCGATGCCCCAATTCGGCCCCTGTTGGGGTGCCAATGCCAATGTGGCTGGCGTAAGCCCTGCTGTAGCGGCTTCGTTTCCGCGTTGCGCTACCTGGGCTGTCATCAGCGGAGAGGCGCCGCCGGCGGGACGCACGCGAGCCGCGCCGGAGCCTCCGACGGCACTCTCAGGGCGCGAGCAACGCGCGCAACCGTTCGGCCCGCTGCGGGCTCTGGCCGTCCTCGTCGTGGCGGAAGAAGACGAAGGCGTCCAGTCCGTCGGAGATGAAGGGTTCGATGCGATCCGCCCATGCCTCGAGCTCCAGTTCGGAGTAGGCCGAGCGACGCAGGCGCAGGTAGATGAACGGCGCGGTGACCCGGAGATCAGGCGGGTCCGCGCCATCGAGATCCGTGGCGCAGAGGGCCGCCCCGGCGGACATGAGCCGTGCGTGCACCTCGTCGTCACGCCATGAGTCGTGCTGGAACTCCAACGTCAGCGGCAGGTCGGCCGGCCACGCGTCGAGCAGCTGGGCCAGCTCCTCGTCGTTGCGCTTGATGGGATCCGCGACGCGGAACAGGACGGTGCCCAGCCGCTCCCCGAAGAGCCGGTACGGAGCGGTGAGCCACGGAATCGTCTCCGCGGCTCCGCCGAACAACGCGTGGACGGACCCGCCGCGCTGTGCCTTGACGCTGAAACGGAACGTGGGGTCGGTCGCGGCCAGCCAGCCGGCGATGGCCGGGGGCTTGGGCTGCTGGTAGAACGTGTTGTTGAGTTCACAGGCGTTGAGTCGTGCCGCGTACGCCGGCAACAGGTCCGCCGCGCGGGTGCCGGGAGCATAGAAACGTGGCGCCCACGCCGGGTAGGAGAAGCCGCTGGTGCCGCAGAACAGGCGGCCGCGCATCCGATCGGAGCTCACGGAGGCAGGGTACCTGCGCCCTGCCGCCCGCGCCCACGCGCCGGCGTCCCTGGTGCGACGGCGTCAGCCCTTCGTCGACGATCCTCCGGCGGCGGCCTCCGGAGGCGAGGCACGTCCGTAAAGCCGGCGCTGGCCGTACCTGCTATTGGCCAAGAGCAGGCCGCCGATGATCAGCACCGTGCCCGCGATCTCCGCCAGTTCCAGCCGCTCGGCGAGGACGGTCACGCCGAGCGCGATGCCCACGATCGGCATGATGTACGTGACCAGCGTGGCACGGGTGGCGCCCCACGCTTTGATGATTCGGAACAGCAGCAGGTAGGCCACGCCGGAGCCGAGCAGTCCGAGCCACAGCACGGCGAACCAAGCCGGCAGCGTGGGCGGGACCAGGACCGGGCTCGCCACACCGGCACTCGTGGCCAGCGCGAGAACCGTGGTGATGGCGCCCGCCACCGTGACCTGGGGCAGTGCGATCTCCACCGGTGTCGGCGTTCGCGGGCCGCGGACCGGGTCGTCGATGATGGGCCGCCCGGTGATGGCGTGGCGCGCATACACGGCACCGACCGCATACGAGAGGCAGGCCAGTGCCACGGCCAGCTCGCCGAACAGCTCCGTGGAGCCGCCGCTACCCGACGCCGTGCCGAGACTGGGTGAGGCCAGCAGCACGGCGCCGATGAAGCCGATCACCAGCCCCGTCAGGCGGTTGAGCGTGATCGGCTCGTCGTGCAGGACCAGCGACGCCAGCACGATCGCGAACAGCGGCACCAGCGCGTTCAGGATGGCCGCCAGTGCCGACGAGGTGTACTGCTCGCCCCAGCTGATGAGCAGGAACGGGATGGCCACATTGACCACTGCCAGGATGGTCAGGCGCGTCCAGGCATCTCGCGTTCGCGGCAGGCTGCCTCGCGTCAGCCGGATCACCACGGCCAAGAACAGGGCCGCGCTCCACAGGCGGTAGCTGACCAGCACGAAGGGCGGCAGTCCCTCGTCCAGGCCGATCTTGATGAACAGGAACGAACTGCCCCAGATGAGCGCCAGGGCCATGAACGACACCCACACGGGCACCTGTGGGCGATCTGACGGCTGGGCTTGAGGCGGCGCGGACATGCGGGCTCCCCAGGTAGCGACGTGAATTCGGGATGGACGATGCCCGTCCCAGATCGTAGAACAGGCGGTGTCCTC
>CAZENL010000210.1:0-2738 GCA_964513505.1 uncultured Anaerolineaceae bacterium | reverse complement strand
ACTGCCGGTCCCCGCGGGCTTCACTATCACTACGGAAGCCTGCAACGACTATTTCGCGGCCGGGGAGAAGCTCCCGGACGGCCTTTGGGACGACGTGACCGAGGCGGTCCATGAAGTGGAGCGCGAGACCGGCAAGGGCTTCGGCAACGCGCAGAACCCGCTCCTGGTCAGCGTCCGTTCCGGCGCCAAGTTCTCGATGCCGGGAATGATGGACACGGTCCTGAACCTGGGCCTCAGCGAGCAGACGCTCCAGGGCCTCATCAGCCTGACCGGTAACGAGCGCTTCGGCTGGGACGCCTACCGGCGCTTCGTGCAGATGTTCGGCCGCATCGTGATGGGCGTGAACGGCGAGTCCTTCGACCATGCGCTCGACGCCAAGAAGACGCAGCGCGGCGTCAAGCAGGACACCGAACTGAACGCCGCCGACCTGCGCGACGTGGCCGAGCAGTACAAGGCCATCGTCCTCAAGGAGACCGGCCGGCCGTTCCCGGAAGACCCGTGGGATCAGCTCGATCTCGCCATCAAGGCCGTCTTCGCGTCCTGGTTCGGGCAGCGGGCCCGTGACTATCGCAAGTACAACAAGATCGCCGACGACCTCGGCACCGCCGTCAACGTGGTGACCATGGTGTTCGGCAACATGGGCGACGACTCCGGCACGGGCGTGGCCTTCACGCGCGACCCCAACACCGGCGAGAAGCAGCTCTACGGCGAGTACCTCACCAACGCCCAGGGCGAGGACGTGGTGGCGGGCATCCGGACCGCGCCCAAGATCGCGCAGATGCAGACGGACATGCCGGAGGTCTACGCGGAGTTCCAGCGCATCGGCCAGCAGCTCGAGCGCCACTACCGGGACGTCCAGGACCTGGAGTTCACGATCGAGCGCGGCAAGCTCTACATGCTCCAAACCCGCTCCGCCAAGCGCACTGCGGCCGCCGCCGTGCGGATCGCGGTGGACATGGTCGAAGAAGGCGTCATCTCCAAGGAGGAGGCGCTCAACCGCGTAGAGCCGGCGCACGTCGACCAGTTGCTGCGCGACCAGTTCGATCCCTCGGCGCGCCAGAGCGCCAAGCGCGTGGCCAAGGGCCTCAACGCGTCGCCCGGTGCGGCTGTCGGCCGTGCCGTCTTCAGCGCGGATGACGCCGTCGCCTGGGTGGAGAAGGGCGAGAAGGTCATCCTGGTGCGCATCGAGACGTCCCCGGACGACTTCCACGGCATGGCCGTGGCCCAGGGCATCATCACCGCCCGCGGCGGTGCCACTTCCCACGCCGCCGTGGTGGCGCGCCAGATCGGCAAGCCCTGCGTGGCAGGTTGCGCCGAGCTCGTCATCGACTACCGCACCAAGAGCGCCAGCTCCAGTGAAAGCGAAGTCTCCTTCAAGGAAGGCGACTGGCTGAGCCTGGACGGCAGCACCGGCGAGCTGTTCATCGGCAGCCTGCCGACGGTCAGCGCCCGGTTCGAGGACCAGGCCGACCTCCAGAAGCTGCTCGGCTGGGCCGACCAGGTGAGCCGCATGAAGGTCTGGACCAACGCAGACAAGCCTGAGGAGGCCGCGCAGGCCCGCTCGTACGGCGCGCTGGGCATCGGCCTGTGCCGGACCGAGCACATGTTCCGGGAAGGCCCGCGACTGGAGATCGTGCGCGGCGCCATCCTCATCGCCAACGTGGCCACGCGCGCAAAGGCGCGCCGCGAGGCCGGCGAGACGCTGGACGCCGACGACCAGGAGGCCATTGCCACCTTCGACGCGGCGATGGGCAAGCTGGAAGTGCTCCAGCAGGGCGACTTCGAGGGCATCTTCCGTGCCATGGACGGCCTGCCGGTGGTGGTCCGCCTGATCGACCCGCCGCTCCACGAGTTCCTGCCCAACCTGGAGGACCAGCTGGTCAAGGTGACCAAGGCCGGCGACCAGGCCACGGACGAGGATCGCGAGCTGCTGGCGGCCATCCGCTCGATGCACGAGCAGAACCCCATGCTCGGCCTCCGCGGCTGCCGGCTGGGGCTGATGATCCCCGACTTCGTGAAGGTCCAGACGCGCGCCATCCTGAACGCGCAGCTGGCCGTCAAGAAGGAGGGCGGCAACCCGATCGCCAAGATCATGATCCCGCTCGTCGGACATGTGAACGAGCTGTCCGCCACCCGCGCCATCCTCGAGGCGGAAGCCGACCGGATCGCCGCGGCCGCAGGGGTGGAGCTCAACTACAAGTTCGGCACCATGATCGAGGTGCCGCGTGGCGCCCTGACCGCCGACGAGATCGCCGTCTACGCGGACTTCTTCAGCTTCGGCACCAACGACCTGACGCAGATGACCTTCGGCTACTCGCGCGACGATGCCGAAGGCGGCTTCCTGCTCAAGTACGTGGAAGAGAAGATCCTGCCGTTCAACCCGTTCCAGACGCTGGACGACGCGGTGGCAGGGCTGATGAAGATCGCTGTGGACAAGGGCCGCGCCACCAAGCCCAACCTGGAGCTGGGCATCTGCGGCGAGCACGGCGGAGATCCCGAGTCGATCATGAAGTGCGAGAAGATCGGCCTGGACTACGTCTCCTGCTCACCGTTCCGCGTGCCGGTCGCCCGGCTGGCGGCGGCGCAGGCAGCCCTGCTCGGAGCGGCCGAGCGGGACAAGTAGGCGTGCGGTGCCGGCCTCGCGGCCGGCGCCTGCTGCCCATTCGAAGCGGGCTGTGGCGGACACCCGGGCCTGTTGCTGGCCGCCGGATCGCCCCACCCAGGCTACGCGGCTCACG
>CAZENL010000209.1:0-2752 GCA_964513505.1 uncultured Anaerolineaceae bacterium | reverse complement strand
CTGAGGTCGGCGACAACCGGGCCTGGTCCAACGAGGTTGCTTCGGACCTGCTGGTGCCCGTCCTCCACGTCGGCGGGATCGGCGGCCGTGCTTCGCTGGGCTCAATCGGGATCGACAACTACGCGATCGGGCGCATGGCGACCGAACACCTGCTGCTGGGTGGCGCCCGGCAGGTCGGCATCATCACCGGGCCGCCGAGATGGTGGGAGTCGCAACAACGCAAGCTCGGCTGGCGGGAGACGCTTCAGGCTCACGGGTTGCCCATGCACGAGCAGCTGGTCGCGATCGGCGACTGGGGCGCAACCAGCGGCGAGGAAGGCCTCTACCGGCTGCTGGACCAGGCACCGGAACTGGACGCGGTCTTCGCCTCCAACGACCAGATGGCGCTTGGCGTCCTGCACGCGGCGCACCGCATGGGCCGGCGGGTCCCGGAGGACCTGAGCGTGATCGGCGTCGACAACATCGCCGAGGCGTCGCATTTCTGGCCGTCGCTGACCACCATCGAGCAGCCGCTCCACATGGCCGGCGCCCAGGCTGTCCGCGAGATCGACAGCGCCATCCGCCAGGCGCGACAGGTCCGCCGGGCGCCGGAGATCGCCGTTCCGCTGCTGACGCTGCTGCAACCCAAGCTGATCATCCGCGAAAGCACACGCCCGACCTTTATGGCCGTCGACGACACGGGCTCGCTGGCCGAGGCCGTCTGACAGGCGATCGTCGCTAGCCCGCGGGGGTGATGTGCGGCGCGAGGCGCAGCTCCAGCTGGGGCTTGGGCATCGCACCGACGATCCGATCCACGACCTTGCCGTCCCGCAGTACCACCATGGTTGGAATGCTGCGGGCATCGAAGCGCCGCGAGAGCTTCGGGTTCTCGTCCACGTTGACCTTGACGACCTTGAGCCGGCCGGCGTGCTCGGCTGCCATCTGCTCCAGGATCGGACCGACGAAACGGCACGGCCCGCACCACGGCGCCCAGAGATCCACCACCACCGCCGGAGCGGCCTTTGCCTCGATGTCGAAGGTCGAGTCCGTGGCGTTCACCAGCCAGGGCAGCGGGTCGCCGCAGTTGCCGCAATGTGGCGCGCCCTTGGCGCTCGGGCGGATGGTGTTCTTCGTGCCGCAACTGGCGCACACCAGGGTCGAGACGGGGCCCGCAGGGCTCGGGCTGTTCGGTTTCGATGGTTCGCGGGTTTCGGCGGCTTCGGTCATGCGCCTGAGTCTGGCGCAAGCGTCAGCAATTGGCTTCGTAGGCGCGCTTCAGCCACTGCTCCACCTCGCCGTCGAGGTCGTCCAGCGTGGCCAGTCCGATGCGATGGGTGACCGCACTCTGGCCCATGCTCGTGGCCGCCAGCAGCCGGCCGGTAGGTCTCTGGTCCTTGGGCAGGCGCAGCCCGAGGTCAACCCTCGATTTCGTCGTCGGCTCGATCGACGCAAACGTGCGGCGCGGCGTGATCAGGGTCACGTAGGTCTTGCGGTTCTGGACCTCCACCTCGCCGATCACCGACGCGAGAGCGACGAGCGCGTCCAGGATCGGCCGCAGTGCAGGCCGGTCTCGGTACTGGCCATCGACCAGCTCGTCCGGCGTCGCCCGGAGGTAATCCGGGTATCCGAAGCGCTCCATGACCAGGAGCATCTGCGGGTAACCCGTCACGCCCTGGGTTTCCAGCCAGGCGCGCAGGCTTGCCTCGTCCGGAAAGTCCTCGGCGGCGACCCTCGCATTCCAGGCCGCGAGATCCTCGCCGGTGCGCTTGAGCAGCAGACCGCGCACCCAGTCGTACATTTCCTTCCACGAACGCGGCTGTGTGCTCACGGCGGGATTGTCATTCCGCCGGCAACGCCGTGTCGAGGGTCCGCAGCAATGGAGGGCAACGCGTCCACGAGCACCGCGGGGGGGCTATGTTCCCCGCAAGCCGAGTGTGGGGATGGAACCTGAGCGCGCGAGGAAGAGAACGTGATCACCGGCACCATCGTGGAACTGAGTCATGTGATCCGAGATGGGCAGGTCACACTGCCAGGCTTTCCGGCGCCGCACCTCGGCACCTTCCTGAGCCGGGAAGCTTCACGTGAGCGCTACGCGCCCGGGGTCGAGTTCCACATCGCAACGATCACGATGATCGCCAACACCGGCACGTACCTGGACACGCCGTCCCATCGCTACGCGGAGGGCGACGATCTGTCGACCATTTCTCCGGAGCGCCTATTTGAGGTGGAAGGCATCGTGGTGCGTGCCACCGGGATGCACGAGATCGGCGCCGACGCGTTCGAAGGCCGCGACGTCCGTGGCCGTGCGGTCCTGGTGCACACGGGCTGGGACGTGCATTTCGGCACACCCGCCTACGGCGACGGGCATCCCCACCTGGTGGAGAGCGCGGTTCGGCGTTTGGTGGCCGGAGGCGCCGTGCTCGTCGGCATCGACAGCCTGAACATCGATGACACGGCCGACGGAACCCGCCCGGCGCACTCGCAGCTCCTCGGCGCCGGCATCCCGATCCTGGAGCACCTCACCAACCTCGGCGCGCTCCCCGACACGGGCTTCCGCGTGACGGCGCTGCCGCCGCGGATCGCGGGCATGGGCACGTTCCCGGTGCGGGCCATCGCCCGGCTCGAGTAGCGGCTGCGCGTTCAGCGCGCGGCGGCCCTGAGCGCCACCGCACCGAGCCTCAGGGCTTGGGCGGCGTCTGTCCCATCAGCTCGCTGATGTTGACGATGGTCCAGCCGTTCTTCTTCCACCACGGGATGAGGGCTTTGAGCGCCT
>CAZENL010000208.1:0-2884 GCA_964513505.1 uncultured Anaerolineaceae bacterium | reverse complement strand
GGCATCTCATCAATCGACCTTGACGCCGGCACCGCGACCCCGCGAACCGTCACGTTCACGCCGCCGCTCGCGGCTGGATCGGTGGACGTGACCTCCAACCAGACGCAGTGGTCGAGTACGGGCAGCTTCGAAGGCATCGCCAGCGCCGAGGTGTCCGGACTCAAGGTCACCATGGACACCAAGGGGAGCTACCAGGCCTCTGCGGAGTCGCTACTCAAGCAGGCGGTCGGTGGCGCCAATAGCGAGTGGGCAAGCTCGGCGACCGCCAGCAGCCAGTACGGCACGTCTGATTGGGCCGCCACCCACGCGGTCGGGCCCCCGGACAGCTTCGCGTACGGTGACGACAAGACAGCCTGGGCACCATCAACGGAGGATGGCGGACCCGAGTGGTTGGAGTTGACCTACGCGACGCCGATGATCCCGGCCGCCGTGGCCATCTGGGAGAACAACGGGGTGGGGGACGTCACCAGCGTCGAGGCGATGGATGACGCGTCCGGAACGTGGACCACGTTGTGGACAGGAACGGATCCAACGCAACCGGGCATCGTGTCCGCCTTCAGCCCACCGCTCGCCCCGACCACCAGCCCAGTAGATCGGATCCGGGTCACGATCGACACCAGCGTGCCCTCGTGGAACGAGATCGACGCCGTGGAGCTCGTCGGGCCGACACAGGCTCCCGGCTGGATCGTGTGGACCAAGGGCTCATGGACCGAGAGCGGCACCTTGACCGAGTGTGTCGTGGATCGCTGCACCACGACTCCCTGGAATGACGGAGCCGAGCGACAGTGGATCTGGGCCTACAACTCGGCGTCCGGCTCCGTCGGCACCACGCCGGAGGACGTTCCCTGATGCACCTCACAACCGCGACCCGGCAGGTCGTGATCGCACTCGTGGTCGCCCTGGCAATGGTCTTTCAGCCGCTCGCGAGTGCCGCTGACGTGGACTGCTCCGCCCTCCAGCAAGAAGTCCAGGACGATGTCAAAGCCGCAGCCGCGCAGAACGAGCAGCTGCGGCAGGCGCAGCTCGCGTTGAGCGACGCGTGGAAGGACATCTTCAACGACTTCGGCAAGATCTCGGACGCCCAGGACACGCTCGACGGGCTGCCGGCCAAGGTGCAGGCAGAACTCGATTCAAAGGGGTTTCACGACGCACTGGAGACCCTGACCATCCAGGTGGCGGCGTCCATCTTTCTGGCACTCCTGGGTCCGGTAGGCATCGCGCATGCAACGGTCGAGCTCCTGGAGCTGGCGGAACAGGCCCACACGTCCTACGACGTCGGAGCGATGATCGGCGAGGCCAGCAACGCCGACAACGTGATGGCCGAGATCACGGCCATGGACGGCCAGCTAGAAGCGGCGCGGGAGTTTGCCTCAGAAAACGACCTTCCGGAGCTGAGTTACCTGATCCAGCAGGAGGACTACCTCGCAGGGCTGATGCGCGACCTCAACAAAGCGTGGCAGCGGATGGAAGATGCTGCGGACTCGGTCGTTGCGTATCAGGCCGTGCTCGACCAGATCAACAAGCGTCTGGCGGCAGCGCTGACGGACCTGGACAACTGCCTTGCCCAGCAGCAACAGAACCCATGCGACGCAACCAACCCAACAGGGGGAGCTGGTCACTGCCGCTGAGCGGAGTACGAAGCAAGAGGCTGAGCGTCATCGGCCGTGATCCTCGCCCGGATGATCGAATCTGGGCCTGGATCTGACGGGTTCAGCCCCGCGTGACGGCGATGGCCTCGATGGAGATCTGGAGGTTCCGCGGCAAGCCGACGATCGGGGTAGACCGCACGGGCGCATTCGACGGGAAAAACTCGCCGTAGAGAGCGTTCATGGCGGCAAAGTTGGCCGCGTCGCTCATGAAGACCGTGGTCTTGGCCACGCGATCCATGCCGCTTCCCGCCGCCCCGAGGACATCAGCCAGGTTGAGGAACGCCCGCCGTGCTTCGGCTTCGAAGCCGCCATCGGGAACGGATCCGGTGGCCGGGTCGATCCCCGGCTGGCCGGCCACGAACAGGAGGTCGCCCACCTGGACGACCTGCGAATAAGGCCCGAGCGCACGGGGCATATCCGCGCTCTCGATCGCTCTGTTCTCCACGTCGGTTGGTCTCCTCTCCAATCGATGTCCGGGTCCACCACGGTCAGGAATCGGCCTTTGGCGGGTCCGTGACCTGCTCGGCGGCCCTTTTCCGTGGCGCCCGTTCCAGTTGGCCTGAGCGGTCCGGGAACTCGAATTCGGCCCACGGGTCGTAGTCGGGGTCGAGCGGCTCCTGGGCCGGCCGGTCCGCCTCCGGCACGTGCTCCAGGTTGACGCGGACGCGCGTCCAGGTGGTGAAGCGGCCGCGCATGGCATCCACCAGGACGTCCAGTACGTCGAGGTGTTTGGCCGCCTCCGGGTGGCGCTCCTTCCAGCGTTCCAGGCCGGCGAGCGCGTCTTCCTTCTTCGCGGCCCGCGAGATCTCGATCAACGGCTTGCTGCTCTGGCGCCGGCCGGTCGGGCCCGGGCGGCCGCCGCTCCCGGGCGCCGTGCCCTCGCGCATCCAGCGGGCGGCACGGGCCACCGGGTCGGGATCCGACGGTCCGTACTCGGAATCGGGCCGGCGCTGTCGTGAGGGCTGGACGCGGGGTGGCTCACCCGGCGGCTTGAGGTAATTCGGCGGCCACGGCGCGTCGCCGAGGCCCTCCTTCTCGTGCCTGGCGGAGAGCTCCAGGAGCCCAACCAGCGACCCGGCTGATTCGTCGATGCCCTCGTGGGCGTCTCCGTGCTCGGCGTAGAGGGCGGGCACGGTCGCCAGCGTGAAGGCCTCCATCTCGGCGGTGGGCACCTCCTCCCAGCGCAACGGCATGGAAGCGCGTGCGTCCGGCGTCGGCCGGATGGAGTAAGCGGA
>CAZENL010000207.1:0-2903 GCA_964513505.1 uncultured Anaerolineaceae bacterium | reverse complement strand
TGCAGGCGCTCGTCTCAGCCGCGTTACTGGAAGCGGGACTGCGCGTCGGCCAGACTCCCAAGCCGCACCTGGTCAGCTACCGCGAACGGATCGCGGTGGCGGGCGTACCGATTTCGGGCGACGACTTTGGAGCCGTGGTCGAGGAGGTTCTGGCGGCCGCGGATGGCCTGCCCGTGCGGCTTGGGCCGCCGACCGAGTTCGAGATCGTGACCGCGGCCGCGTTCACCTGGTTCGCGCGTTCAAGCGTGGACGTGGCAGTGGTGGAGGTGGGCCTGGGTGGCCGCCTCGACGCGACCAATACGTGGGACGGCGGCGTGGCGGCCATCACCAACGTGGACCTGGACCACATGGAGTGGCTCGGTCCGACGGTGCCCCTGATCGCCCGTGAGAAGGCCGCGATCATCAAGCGGGGCGACCTCGCGGTGACCGGGGCGGACGGTGCCGCGCTGGAGGTCATCCAGGCGGCCGCTCGGCGCGTCGGCGCGCCCCTGGAGATCACCGCGCCGCTCCCCGTCACGTCCATCGGACGCAGCGGAATCGTGGTCCGCGACTTTGCGCTCGGGGATCTGTCCGTCGGCCTGATCGGCCGGCATCAGTCGGCCAATGCCGCGGTGGCGCTCGGCGTGCTCCGCGCGCTGGATCGGCGCGCCATCGCGCATCCCGGTGAGGACGCCATCCGGCGCGGGTTTGCCGCGGCTCGCTGGCCGGGGCGCATGGAGTTGCTGGCGGTCGACGAGCGCGGCCGTGCCAGCCCGGCAGCCATCGATGGCGCGGCGCCCGGGATCGTGGAGGTGCTGCTGGACGGCGCCCACAACGTGGCCGGCGCGGCGGCCCTGGCAGCAACCCTGGACGATCTGCGTGGGAGCCTGCCGGCCGGCAGGGCCACGCTGTTGTTCGGCGCCCTGGCGGACAAGCAGCTCGACCGTATCGTGGAGGCCCTGGCGCCGTCATCCGCGCTGCGCGCGGCGTTGGTCATCGCCACGACCGTGCCGGACACGCCGCGTGCGCTGCCCGCGGACGAGATCGCCGCCGCGTGGCGCCGGGCCAGCCATGCCGGCGGGCCGGCGGCCGGGATGGAGGTGGAAACGGTGCACTCCGCGGACGATGCGCTCGCCCGGGCGCTGGAACTCGGGCGCGCGCGCGGCGGCCCCGTGGTCGTCGCGGGCTCGCTGTACCTGGTCGGGCACGTGCGTGGCAAGCTCATGCCCGACGCGCGGCCCGCCTCGGCCGCGTAGCTTCTGGAGCCGCCCCACGCATGGATGCCACCCCGTCAGTGCGATTGCCCTCCGCCGAGGGGCGTTCGGGCGTGCCCGTTCGGCCGCCGGCGCCGATGTCGGTGCGCGGCACGACCTTCGCCTGGGGCAGCCGCACGTACGTGATGGGCATCGTCAACGTGACGCCGGACTCGTTCAGCGGCGACGGACTGGGGGCCAGCGGAGCTCCGCAGGACGGTGCCGTGGCGCTGGCACGCCGCATGGCGAGTGAGGGTGCAGACATCCTGGACATCGGCGGGGAGTCCTCGCGGCCCGGTCACGCAGAGGTTCCGGCCGAGGAAGAGTTGCGCCGCGTGCTGCCGGCGATCCGGGCCATTCGCGGCGAGCTCCCGGACATGCCGATCAGCATCGACACGACGAAGGTCGCGGTCGCGGAGGCCGCCCTCGACGCCGGCGCGGACGTGATCAACGACGTGTGGGCGGTCGGGCCGTCGGATGACATGGCGCGGCTGGCCGCCGAACGTGGAGTGCCCTACCTGCTGATGCACAATCGGGCCGAGGCGCGCTATCGCAGCGTGGTCGGCGAAATCGTCGCGGATCTCCAGCGTGCCGTGGATCGCGCCGTGGCGGTCGGGTGTGCGTGGGAAGCGCTGATCGTGGACCCGGGCATCGGCTTCGGAAAGACCGCCGAGCAGAACCTGGAAGTGCTCCGCGACCTGGGAGCGCTGCGTGTGCTCGGCCGGCCGCTACTGCTCGGGGCCAGCCGCAAGTCCACCATCGGCAAGGTCCTGGATGTGCCGGCCGATCAACGCCTGGAAGGCACCCTGACGCTGACCGCCCTGGGCGTCGCATTCGGGGCGGACATGCTGCGCGTCCACGACGTGCTGCCCAACGTCCGCGCGGCCCGGATGGCGGACGCCGTCATCCGTGGCGGCTGGCACGAGGAGGCCCACCGATGAACGACCGGATCTTGCTCCATGCGATGCGCTTCGAGGGGCGCCACGGCGTCTCCGAGCTGGAACGGGAGCTCCCCCAGGAGATCGAGGTGGACCTGGAGGTGGAGGCGGACCTGGCCGCCGCCTCTGCCTCGGACGACCTTGCCGACACGGTCGACTACGGCCCGCTCGTCCAGCTGTGCCGGCGCGTCGTCGAGGAGCGCAGCTTTAAGCTTCTGGAGGCGATCGCCGGAGCGATCGCGGCCGACGTGCTGGCGTCGACCGCGGCACTTGCCGTGACGGTGCGCGTGCGCAAACTGGCCGTGCCGATCGAGGCCGACCTGGATTACGCGCAGGTGGAGATCCGCCGGGAGCGGGCGGCCGGCTGAGGGCCGCCCGGCGCCGGGCTCAGTTGGTGGCCGGTCGGGTTCCCAGCGTGAGGGTGAGGTCCTGCGGCTGGCCGTCGCGCAGGATCGACAGCTTCAGTTCGTCGCCGGGTGCGTACTGGGTGAGCGTGTCATCCAGGGAATGCGTGCCATCGATTCGCTGACCGTCGACGGCCGTGATGATGTCGCCGTCCTTGAGCCCTGCCGCCGCGGCCGGGGAGTTGGGTACGACGGCCGGCACGTTGGCTCCGCTCGGGGCGGCGATCAGCACGCCGTAGTCGATCGGCAGGTTGTTCGCCTGCTTCAGGGCCGAGGTGATCGGCTGGTAGTACACGCCGATCCAGGGCCGCGAAAGCTGCTTGCCGCTG
>CAZENL010000206.1:0-2956 GCA_964513505.1 uncultured Anaerolineaceae bacterium | reverse complement strand
TCGCCGTGGCTGTGGGTGACCAGGTCTTCTGCCCGCACGTTGTGCAGCGGGTGGGAGCCCTGGAAGCCGGCGAGCTGCGGGCCGTTGAGCGCGTCGAAGGGCGATGGCGCGGATCCGGAATGGCCGCCGAAGAGGCTGGAGCCGAAGTTGATGGTCATGCCGCCATTGTCGGTGCGGGCGCAACCGCCCGTTCATCGGAAACGGCATCGTGCCGGGACCAGCCCCGAGTCACAGTTCCAGGGCGGCGTCCAGTTCATCGTCACCGGCCTGGAGACCTTGCTGGAGACCGGTGAGGCCCTGATCTTCGGGGCCGGCTGGGTCGCGGCGCTCCCGGCGCCCGCCGGTCACCGGGGTGGCCGGCTTCTCGAGCACCACGTAGAAGAAGTCCCGGGTCAGGTCCCAGCGCGGATAGCGGCTCAGGATGTCGCCGAAGCGCTCATAGATCGACTCGTCGAGGGGCGTCTCCATGAAACGCAGCGACCGGAGCCTGAAGCCGATATTGCGGAAGTAGTCCTCGTACTGCGCCCAGCTGAGGCGGTTGACCCAACTGGCGCCCGACGACTGTCCGTGATGCTTCTCGCGGAACTGGCTGATCACCTCGTCGCTGAAGAGAAGGTGCGGGAACGGAAAGTAGATCTCACGGTAGAGGTGGGAAGCCCGCGGGCCTCGGTGGAGGTTCGCGCTGATCCAGGCGAGCCCGCCCGGTTTCATGACGCGGAAGAGCTCCTCCAGCACCGAGTACGGGTGCACCACGTGCTCGAACACGGTGAACGAGATCACCCGGTCGAACGAGTCCGGCGCCAGCGACCGGTCGGTGGCCAGGTCCGCACACAGGTAGTGCGTTCGCTCGTCGCGGAGGGCCGCCCACGTGGCCCGTTCGGTGACGTCCACGCCCCACGTCTCCGAGCCGAACTGGTGGCTGAGATACCAGGCTTCGAAGCCCGACCCGCACCCGAGCTCCAGCACGCGTTTGCCGGCCAGGCCGATCTGCGCATGCACACGCAGGAGCCTGGACTTGGCCCGCTCTTCCCTGCCCGCCTGATCGCGCTGCGGCGGCTCCGGTGCCAACGGCTTGGAGCGGTACTCCTCGTTCAGCTGCTCCATCAGCGCCAGGTCCATGACCCGCGGCCGGGTGCCGGTGTCGTAGATCGATTGCACGGTGGAGTTGACGTCGTCGACCGACGGCGGCTGGGGCCAGGCATCGTCGATGGCAGGTGGAGCAGGCGATACACGGTAGGTCGTGGGAAGACGCCCCCACGACGAGCGTTCATTGCCGGCCGGGCTCCGCGCCACATCCGGTCCGCCGATCGCGGAGGCGATGGATGCCAGCGGCCCTCCGAGGAAACGCCCGACCTTGCGGAACCCGGAGCGCGCCTTGCGCGCGACCCGACGAGCCGGTGACGGCCTGGGTCGGCGTCTCACCACGCGGACAGCCGTCTTGCACACGCGTAGATCATGGTTCCGAGATCATACGCAGCCATCCCGGCCGCGCGGTCGAGTCACGGAGGACCATCCGATGCCCAAATACCTCTGGCACGGCACGTACGTTGGGGATGGCGTCAGCGGACTGATTCACGATGGCGGCACCGGTCGCGTGAAAGCGGTGAAGGCGGCCACCGAAGCGGCGGGCGGGAAGCTCGAGAGCTTCTACTTCGCCTTCGGCAAGGAGGACTTCTACGTGGTCGTCGAGCTGCGGGATAACGTCACCGCGGCGGCCCTGGCGTTGACCGTCGCCGCGAGCGGGCGTGTGGCGATCGACACGACGGTCCTGTTGACCCCGGAGGAAATCGACGCGGCCGTCCGCCAGCATCCCGACTACCGAGCTCCAGGCACCTGAGCCGACCGCAGCCCGAGCACGTCAGCCTGGTCAGGCAGTGCGGCCTGCGCGGATCGCAGGCCGCACCACGATGCCCTCGTCCGGCCCGAGCACGAAGTCGTCGTCGAAGGCAGAGCCTTCCCGGTCGACCCGGGTCGAGACCTCGATCCGGCCGCTGAGGCCGCGTGCCGCGAGGGGCACACGGGCAGGCTCGTGGCCCAGGTTCAGCACGATGAGGAACCGCTCCGCGCCGGACGTGCGCTCGTAGGCCATGACGCTGCTCTCCGCACCAAGGCTGCGGTAGTCGCCGACCGAGAGGGCACGCTCCTGCCTGCGCAGCGCGAGCAGCTGCCGGTAGAGGTGGAGCACCGAGTGCGGATCGGACCGCTCCTCCTCCACGTTGAGCTCGGCAACGCGCGGTCCGATCGGCAGCCACGGCTCCGCGGCCGTGAAGCCGGCTGTCGGCGAGGCGTCCCAGCGCATGGGCGTGCGCTCCGGGTCGCGGCTCTGGCCGGGCTCCATGAGCCCGAACGGGTCGCGCTCCTGGTCGCGGCTGATGGGCACATCCGGCATGCCCAGCTCGTCGCCGTAGTAGACCGTCGGCGTGCCGCGCAGCGTGAGGAGGAGCACGGCGGCGATCCGTGCCTGCGCCTCGCCGAGGCGGCTGGCCACACGCGAGCGATCGTGGTTGCCGAGCACCCAGTTCGGCCAGGCATTCGGCGGGAGGAGCGCCTCGTAGCGGTCGATGGCCTCCAGGATGGGCTGCGGCTCCCACGGCAGCTCGAGCAACTGGAAGTTGAAGGGCAGGTGGATGCCCTCCCCGGCCGAGCCGTAATAGACGACCAGGCGCTCGACCGGGAGGTATACCTCGCCGACCAGGACGCGGTCATCGAACTCGTCGGCGACGGCCCGAATGGCGGCAACCACCTCGTGCGTGCCGGGCTCATCGCCCCAGACCTGCGCCGTGCGAGCCTGGCTGGCGCGGACCGGATCGTCGGCCACCGCCGGATCGATGACCACCGAATCCGGCGCGACCTGGATGGCGGAGTGCTTGCCGAGCAGCGTGATCACGTCGATGCGGAAGCCGTCGATGCCGCGCCGGAACCAGAAGCGCAACACATCGCTCATGGCGGCGCGCAC
>CAZENL010000205.1:0-2976 GCA_964513505.1 uncultured Anaerolineaceae bacterium | reverse complement strand
AGCGTGACCGGCCGGCCGGCGGCGCGGATCTCCGCCTGCTCGATGAGTGCCGCGACCAGGGAAACCTCATGCATGGGACGGCACCGCGGATCCGGGTGCGGCTGCGCCGGCCGCCCGTTCCGCCACGAACGCGGCGACCGCGTCGACGACCAGCGGCAGCGCCGCTTCCAACGCCGGCGAGAGGGCTTCGCCCACCTCGACGGAGTCCACCCCGACGCTCAGTACGAACACCTCCGGCGCGTGGCCGTAAAGCTCCTCCGCCAGGGCGATCAAGCTGCCCGGGCTGAGGTGATGGGACCAGGTCGGGAAGCCTTCGTCGGCGCGCTCCACCGGCTCCAGGGTGAACGTCCCCGCTGCCAGGTCGCGGGTGGCGTCGACCAGCACCACCGCGTCCACGCGGCTGAAGTCCAGCGACAGTTCCGGGGCCAGCTGGTGCAGGCGCAGGACGGTCACGCCGTCGAGGCGCGGGTCATCCGCCAGCCGGTCGGCGGCGTGCCAGCCGATTCCGTCGTCGGTGCGCAGCGCGTTGCCGTACCCGACGACGAGGATCTCTGGCATCAGCGCATGAGCTCGTCCAGCACCGTTCCGTCCGGGCCCATCAGCTGGAGATGGAGCGCCATCTCGCCGAGGGCGTGGGTGGAGCAGGAGAGGCACGGGTCGTAGCAGCGGATGACCGCCTCCACCCGGTTGAGCATCGGCTCGGAGAGGTGGGCGCTCTTGACGTAGCGCTGCGCGACCTGCTTGACGCTGCGGTTCATGGCCAGGTTGTTGTGGCCGGTGGCGATCACCAGGTTGGCCCACTGGACGATGCCGTCGTCATCCACCTTGTAGTGGTGGATCAGCGTGCCGCGCGGCGCCTCGGAGACGCCAATGCCCTCGTTGCTGTTGATGCCGGCCGTGGACTTGACGCGCGGCGAGAGGATGTCCGGGCCGCGCAGCAGCTCCTCGATCCGCTCGGTGGCGTGCAGCGTGTCGATCAGGCGTGCGTAGTGGTAGTGGAACGAGCTGCTGGGCACGCGCCCCAGGCGCCGCCGGAACTCGTCCAGCTCCATGTCCGCCCGCGGCGTGCCCATCTGCGCGGCCACGATCACGCGTGCCAGCGGGCCGACGCGATACACGCCGTCCGGGTAGCCGAGCATCTTCCAGTAGGTGGACTTCAGGTACGACCACGGCTCGACCTTCTCGCCCAGGTAGTCCTGGTACGTCCGCGGGTCGATGCGGTCGGCCAGCAGGTGGCCGTCGGCGTCCATGACGCGCAGCCAGCCGTCGTAGTAGTCCACGTTTCCGGCGCGATCCACCAGGCCCATGAACGCGGAGCGGAAGTTGCCGAAGGAGGCAGCCTCGTCCTCCCAGCGGATGAGGGACGACTTGTACCAGCTGAGCGCTCGCTCGATGGCCGCCAGCGCCTCCGGGATGGTGCTCAGGATGCGGTCGCGCGTCGCCGCGGTGAGCGGTGCGTCCACGCCGCCCGGCACGATCCACGACGGGTGGATGCGCTTGCCGCCCAGCCACTCGATGATCTGCTGGCCGAAGCGGCGCACCCCCACGCCGTCGCGCGCGAGCTGCGAGTTGGCCTGGGCGACTCCGATGATGTTGCGCGTGGCCGGATCCGCGTCGAAGCCGAAGAGCAGGTCCGGCGACGAGAGGTGGAAGAAGCTGAGCGCGTTGGACTGCACGATCTGCGCCAGGTTCATCAGCCGGCGCAGGTCCGCGCCGGTTGGCGGCGGCTCCACGGCCATGATCTCGTCGCACGCCTTGGAGGAGGCGATGAGGTGGCTGACGGGGCAGATGCCGCAGATGCGCGCCATGATCGACGGCATCTCGTGGATGGGCCGGCCCTGGACGATGCGCTCGAAGCCACGGAACTGGGTCACGTGGAACTGCGCGTCGGCCACCTCGCCGCGGTCGTCGAGGTGGATGGTGATCTTGGAGTGGCCCTCGATCCGGGTGATCGGGTCGATGACGATCTGGCTGGTCATGGGTTGTTCCTTCAGCGTCCGAAGCGCGCGCCGTGCGTTTCCGGAACGCGGCCAGCGATGAGATCCTTGAGCGCCCGGTAGATGAGATCGGCGGATGGTGGGCAGCCCGGCAGGAAGACGTCCACCTTCACCACGCGGTGCACCGGGCGGGCCATCGGGAGCAGGGCCGGGATCACACTCGTGGGGATGCCCGGGTTGAGCGTCACGTTCTCCACGTAAGCGCGCTGCAGCAGCGGCAGCACGCCGATCGGGTTGCGCATCGCCGGCACGTTGGCCGTGACCGCGCAATCGCCGAACGCGATGAGCGTCTTGGTCCGTGCGCGGACCATGGCGATTTTGTGGAGGTCATCCTCGCTGGAGACAGCCCCTTCGACGAGGCAGAAGTCCACGTCCTCCGGGTACTCCTTCACGTCGATGAGCGGGCTGTAGACGATGTCCGCCAGGGCGGTGATCTCCAGCAGGCGCTCGTCCATGTCCAGGAACGACATGTGGCAGCCGGAGCATCCGTCCAGCCACACGGTTGCGAAACGGGGCTTGGCGCTCACTTGGTCCCCGAATCCTTCCCGATGGCCTGGAGGTATGGCAGGAAGGGACGGCGCTCCTTGCTTCCCTGGGCGATCGAGCGGCCCTTCTCGAACAGCGCGCCCGTCGGGCAGACCTGGACGCACTTGCCGCAGCTGGTGCAGGTCGTGGACTCGCCCCAGGGCGTGCCCATGTCCGTGACCACGCGCGACTCGATGCCCGAGCCCATCACGCCCCAGGTATGGGCGCCCTCGATCTCGTCGCAGACCCGTACGCAGCGGACGCACATGATGCAGCGGTTGTGGTCGATGGCGAAATACGCGTGGCTGGCGTCGATGCCCACCTTGGGGTTGATCACCGGCAGCTCGAAGTGGTCCACCTGGAGGTCGTCGGCCAGGTCCTGGAGCTCGCAATGGTTGTTGGCCACGCAGACCGCGCAGATGTGGTTGCGCTCCAGGAAGAGCATCTCGGTGAT
>CAZENL010000204.1:0-3013 GCA_964513505.1 uncultured Anaerolineaceae bacterium | reverse complement strand
CTTCCATCACGGTCCGCAGCGGCGCGTCCGCGCCGTTGAAGTCGGGGATCAGCACTTCCACGCCCATACCAGGGCATTCGCGCCGGAGGTGGCGAATGGTTTCAGCAAAGATGTGCGCGCCGCCGTCCGCCAGGTCGTCGCGCGCAACGCTGGTCACCACCACGTGCTCCAGGCGCATCTGGCGGACCGCCTCAGCCACGCGGCGCGGCTCGTCCTCGTCGTTCCAGGTGGGGCGGCCCGTCTTCACCGCGCAGAAGCCGCAGGCGCGGGTGCAGGTGTCGCCAAGGATCATGATCGTGGCTGTGCGCTGCTCCCAGCACTCGCCGACGTTGGGGCAATGCGCCTCTTCGCAGACGGTGTTCAGCGAGAGCCCGCGCAGGGAATCCTTGAGCTCGTGGTAGTTGTCGCCTGACGGCAGGCGTGCCTTGATCCATTCGGGATGGCGCCGCGGCGCCGAGCTGCCATCAACGGCGACATCCACGCGGCCGCCGCCGAGGGCGATGGTGATCGGCTCGCCGTGAGCGTGACCGCCACCCGTGGCCGGGGCCTGGAACATGGGGAGATCGCGCTGCATGGTGTGGCGAGTGTACGCGGCGTTGCGCACTACGACGCCAGCGCACCCTTGACGAGCGTGGCCAGGCTCGGCCACAGCCTGGTCACCCAGGTCGCGGTGAGATGCGACGTGTTCCGCCACATGACGATGTTGCCGGCCACGACCGGACACGGATCGTAGGAGCAGACCAGCCCGTTGAGGCTGACGAACGCGGCGCCGTGTGCCGCGGCCGTCGTGCTCTCCACGTTGTCGTGCCTGTGGTTCTCGGAGTTGCCACGCGTGGTCTCGCAGGCCGAGATGTCATGCGGGTGCGCGGACAGGCATCGCGGCGGATCGATCGTCAGGTGCGGCGTGTCGCCGAGCACCAGCAGGTGCGCCGCGGCCGGCAATGCGGAGAGCGTCCTGGCAAGGCCGGCTCCCCAGGCAGGGTCCCGCGGGATCGTGTGACCCTGCGCGTCCACGGTGGTGTAGCCGCGCGAGTTGGCGACGATGATCAGGTCAGGTACGTGCGTACCCAGCCACATGATGCCGTTCTGCCGCCACTGCAGGCACGGAACCGCGTCGTTCGGGAACGCCCTCGAACGGAAGCTCACGTCGACCGAAGGGCAGCCGGACTTGGTGATCGACACCAGTCGCCAGTGATTCGCCCGAGCCGCCCGGGTCAATCCGGGCAGCCATTGCAGGGCATGCGAATCGCCGAAGATGGCCACCGTGGTGGCGCCGTTCGGATCCCCGAACACGCACGGATGGATCCTGGCACTGCCCTGGAACGTGTGGCAGCCGTTGGTGTAGCTCACGGGCGTGTCGTTGGGTGCGGCCCGCAGGGACGGTTTCAGGTTCGCGGGGACCGGACGCCGGTCCTGTTCCAGGCCGTCCGGGATTCCGTTCCCGTTGGTGTCCTCCTGGCTGTCCCGGACGCCGTTCCCATCGGAGTCGGCCAAGCCCGGATTGGTCCCGAAACGCTGCTCCCCCAGATTGGAAAGGCCGTCGCCGTCGGGGTCCTCCATGGAGTCGATCAGCCCGTTGCCGTTCGAGTCCGCCTTGCTGGGATCGGTGAGTCCCCAGCGTGTCTCCCAGGAGTCCCGCAACCCGTCTCCGTCCGTATCGCGGCTGGACGTCCCGGCCATTGCCGCCTGGGACTGAAGGGCCCCAACAAGGAGAAACGCCACCGCGATCAGCCCACGAACCCGGACAAGCATCGGCGTGAGTCTATCGGCTGCCAACGGCGGGTCCGCCCTGCATGCCGGGGTATGCTCGGATGGTGCCGCGGATCCTTCGCTCCAGGCTCCTCGCGGCCGCCGCCATCGCGCTGCTCACGTGCGTTTCGCCGATGGTCGCGTCCGGTGTCGCTGCGGCCGCCGACCGCGACGGCGATGGGCTCACCAACTCGTTCGAGATCCACAAGAGCCACACCGATCCGAACGTCGCCGACACGGACCACAACGGGATCCCGGATGGCCAGGAGGACCCGGACCACGACGGGCTGACCAACCTCTGGGAGCAGCGTCTCCAGCTCGATCCGCTCCGCAGCGACAGCGATGGCAATGGCGTGGCCGATGGCGCCGAGGACGCCGATCACGATGGCCTGACCAACGCCTTCGAAGCCGCCTGGGCCATCAGCGATCCACGACTTGCGGACTCGAACGGCAACGGCCTGATCGATTCGGCCGAGGATCCGGACGGGGACGGTCTTTCCAATCTTGGAGAGCAGCGCTACGGGACCTCGCCGGCGCAGGCCGACACGGACGGGAATGGCACCTCGGACTGGTCGGAGGACGCGAACAGCGACGGCATCCCGGACGGGCAGGAACAGGACGACCGCAACGTGCCGGCGAACCTCAAACCGTCCCTGTCCAACGCCCCGACCGATCGGGCACCCAGCTACGACGATGGCTGCCACGTGCGCGGCAACGAACAGGCCTTCCGGCACTGCATCTACGGGAATGCGGCGAGCAGCCACACGGTGGCGATCTTCGGGGATTCCCACGCGGCGCAGTGGCTGCCGGCGGTCATCGTGGCCGCCAGGAAACTCGGCTGGAAGGTGCTGAACCTCACCCGCAGCGCGTGCCCGTCCGTGGACGTGACCGTGTGGAGCGTGGACCAGAACGGCATCGGTACCTGGTGCAACGCCTATCGGCGCCAGGCCGTCCGCTGGCTGCAGCTTCACCCGCCGGACGTGGTGATCCTCAGCAACCTCGGCGGCACGACCCTGTACCGGAAGAACGGACAGCCCATCGCCGCTGCTCGCGTGGAATCGGCCTGGGCGTCAGGGCTCGGGCGCACCCTGGATGCACTGCCCAGCAGCTCGCGGGCGATCGTGCTGGCGGACACGCCGTACCCGGGCATCGAGGTGCCGGCGTGCCTCCAGGCAAACCCGATGTCGATCGCCGCGTGCGAGCGACCCCGGGCCCAGAACGTGAATGCCGCACACGCCGCGGTGGAGGCGAAGACGGCTGCGAA
>CAZENL010000203.1:0-3029 GCA_964513505.1 uncultured Anaerolineaceae bacterium | reverse complement strand
GTCGCCGAGCTGGCCGGCGTGATGGCCGCCAAGCGCACCTTCGAGCTGATCCCGCTGTGCCACCCATTGCCACTTACGGACATCGGCGTGGAGATCACGCCCGATCGCGGGCTGGGCGCGTTGCGCGTCCGTACTGTCGTGGCGACCACTTCCCAGACCGGTGTGGAGATGGAAGCCCTGACGGCTGCCGCCGTGGCCGCACTGACCGTCTACGACATGGTCAAGGGCGTGGACCGCACCGCGGAGATCCGGCACATCCGGCTGCTGGAGAAGAGCGGCGGCCGCTCCGGGGAGTGGTATCGGCCTCCGGATGCCCCGGAGCGAGGACCCGAAGATGCGCCGCGGCCCCGCCCGAAAGGCGTGCGGGGCCCGAGGCGCGCCGGCTGACATAGAGCAGCCAGGGAGGCGGGAGGAGCAATCGTGATTCGGCGGGCGTTCGTTCTGACGGTCAGCGACGGGGTGGCCTCCGGTACACGCGAGGACGAGAGCGGCCGCGCGCTGCAGGGGCGGCTCGCGGAGCTCGGCTGGGCCGTGGACCGCGGCGTGGTCCGCGACGATGAGAACGAGGTTGCCGCCGCCGTCCGCGCTGCGGCAGCGGACCACCGGCTGGTGTTCAGCACGGGCGGGACCGGCCTCGGGCCACGGGATCGCACGCCGCAGGCCCTGGTCGAGCTCCTGGATTACGTCATCGCCGGCTTCGGTGAGGTGATGCGGGCGGAGGGGCGCAAGTCCACGCCGCTCGCGGACCTGTCACGTTCGATGGCCGGAGCCCTCGGGTCCACCCTGGTGATCGCCGTGCCGGGGTCGCCGCGCGCGGCCCTGGAGTCGCTGGCAGCCGTCGAGCCGTTGATCGATCACGCGCTGGAAACCCTGGGCGGTCGGACGCAGCAGCATCCGGAAGCCAACGATGCAGCGGCGGCCAGGATCCCGGGCAGGGAACCGGAGCACCAAGACCACGCCGGCCACGAACACCCGCACGAGCACGAGCACGAAGGCCATAGCCACGGATGAGCGACCTGCTCGCTCGGATTCCGCTCTATCCCGCCGTTCCGCTCGTTTTCCTGGTCGCGGCCGCGCTCTTCGTCCTCCAGATGGCGCGCCACCTGCGCGTCTTCGCCGAGGCCAAGCCCGCCACGGTCACGGACCAGCCTGAGCGCCGCTTCGACTCGCTGTTCCGGTTCGCCATCCTCCAGGTGCGCATGTTCCGCGAGCCGGACGCAGGGTTCATGCACGCGGCCATCTTCTGGGGCTTCGTGATCCTGACCATCGGGACCGCGGACCGGATCGGCCTGGGACTGGTCCGGGCGGTGATCGCCTGGCCGCTGGACGGCTGGCTCTGGCGGCTGCTGCTACCGCTGCAAAGCCTCCTGGCCCTGAGCGTGCTTGGCGCGGTCGCCTGGGCCGCTGGACGTCGCCTCATCCTCCAACCGCGGCGGCTGACGCTCTCGCGCGACGGACTGACCATCCTGCTGCTCATCGGTGGCGTGGTGGCCACGGAGCTGCTGGCCGAGGCGTTCCGGCTCGGGCGCTACGGGGATCCCGACGCGGCGTGGTCGTTCGCGGCCAACTGGTTCGGGAGTGTGCTGGCGGGCGTTCTGTCGCCCCGGTCGATGGAGATCGGCTATGCGGTGTTCTTCTGGGCGAACGTGCTGTTCGTCAGCTTCTTCCTGGCCTACCTGCCGCGCTCCAAGCACCTGCACATCGCCACTGCCTTCTTCAACGCCGCATTCCGCAAGCTCAAGCCGCGCGGCGAGCTGCCGGCCATGGACCTGGAGGCGGACACGGCGCGATTCGGCGTCAAGACCATCGAGGACCTGTCCTGGAAGGACCTCCTGGACGGCTTCACGTGCACTGAGTGCGGCAGGTGCCAGGACGCCTGTCCGGCCTGGGCCACCGGCAAGCCACTCAATCCCAAGACCTTGATCATGGGCATCCGCGAGATGTCGGTCGGTGCCGAAAAGGGCGTCCCGCTGATCCCGGGCCTGCCGTCCATCCCCTTCATTCGACCGTCCGATGCACCGGGCCGCGGCGCGGCGGAGGTCTCGGCGTCGGCGTCCAAGCTCGCGCTGGATCGCGCCATCGTGGATACCGCCATCCCGTACGACGCCGTCTGGGACTGCGTCACCTGTGGCGCGTGCGTGGAGGCGTGCCCGGTGATGATCGAGCACGTCGACAAGATCGTCGGGCTGCGCCGGAACCTGGTGCTGGAGGAGTCGCGCTTCCCGCAGGAGCTGAACGCGTCGTTCACGGCCATGGAGCGCTACGGCAATCCGTGGGGACAGCCGGCGTCGTCGCGGCTGGACTGGGCCAAATCGCTGCCGTTCGGCGTGCCGACGGCCGCGGAGGTGGTCGCAACCGGCGGACCCGACGCCGTGGCCGCGCTGGAGTGCCTCTACTGGGTGGGCTGCGCGGCCGCCTTCGACGATCGCAACAAGCGGGTGGCCCGGGCCTTCGTGACCTGCCTGGACGCGGCCGGGGTGAAGTACGCGGTGCTCGGCCAGGAAGAGTCGTGCACCGGCGATCCGGCGCGGCGGATGGGCAACGAGTACGTCTACCAGATGCTCGCCAAGGGAAACGTGGAGACGCTCAACCGGTACAAGCCCAAGACCATCGTCACGGCGTGCCCACACTGCTTCAACACGCTCGGCAACGAGTACGGCCAGTTCGGCGGCACGTACGAGGTGGTGCATCACTCGACGTACCTGGCCCGACTCGTGGGGGAGGGGCGGCTGCGCACGGAGGCGGCAGAAGACGCGTCGGGCGAGACCGCTCCGCGTAGCCTGACCTACCACGACTCCTGCTACCTGGCCCGCTACAACGGTGTGATCGCCGAGCCACGGACCGTGTTGGAGGCAGTCCCCGGCGTCCAGCTGCGCGAGATGGACAAGAGCGGCAAGTCCACGTTCTGCTGCGGCGCGGGCGGCGGCCGCATGTGGATGGAGGAGAACCGTGGGACGCGCATCAACGCCGAACGCACACGTCAGGCCCTGGACACGGGCGCGGAAACCGTGGCCACGGCCTGCCCCTTC
>CAZENL010000202.1:0-3033 GCA_964513505.1 uncultured Anaerolineaceae bacterium | reverse complement strand
ATCCGCGAGGGTGGCCACACCGTCGGCGCCGGCGCCATCACCGAGATCCTGGAGTGACCTCCAGCCACCCCCTACCCACCCACCCGATCGTGGATTCCGCCACGGTCCGCCTCCCGGAGGCTCGCTAGACAATGGCCAGACAGCGGATCCGCATCAGGCTGAAGGCGTACGACCACCGGTTGCTCGACCAGTCCGCGCTCCAGATCGTGGAGACGGCGCAGCGCACCGGGGCTGATGTCGTCGGCCCTGTGCCGCTGCCGACCCATATCGAGAAATTCACCGTCCTGCGCTCGCCGTTCATCGACAAGGACAGCCGGGAACAGTTCGAGATCCGCACCCACAAGCGGCTCATCGACATCCTCGATCCCTCGTCGAAGACGGTGGACGCCCTGATGCGACTCAGCCTCGCGGCTGGCGTCGACATCGAGATCAAGATGTAATGCCACAGCACACGATCGGCCTGATCGGCCGAAAAATCGGGATGACCCAGGTCTTCGCGGCCGACGGCACCGTGGTGCCCGTCTCCGTGGTGGCCGTGGAACCCAATACCGTGACGCTGCTGCGGACGCTGGAGCAGGACGGCTACTCGGCCGTCCAGGTCGGTGCCGGCACCGGCCGGAAGCTGACCAAGCCGCGCCTCGGCCAGCTCAAGGACCTGCCGCGCGTCCGGGACGCACGCGAGTTCCGCGTGGACGACCTGGCGGAGTTCACGGTCGGCCAGACGCTGGACGTGAGCATGTTCGCCGAGGGTGACTCGGTGGACGTGACTGGCGTGAGCAAGGGCAAGGGCTTCTCCGGCACCGTCAAGCGGCACCACTTCAAGCGTGGCCCGGAGACGCACGGTTCGGACTCGCACCGCCAGCCCGGCTCGATCGGCGGCGGCACCACCCCTGGCAAGGTCTTCAAGGGCACGCCGATGTCCGGGCACATGGGCAACGACCGCATCACGGTCAAGGGGGCCACGATCGTGCGCACGGACGCGGAGCGCAACCTGCTCCTGGTCAAGGGCCCGGTCCCCGGCGCCAAGAATGCGTTGATCCTGGTCAGGAAGGCGTGACGATGCCCACCACAACGCTGTACACCAAGCTCGGCGCCGAGGCAGGCACCGTGGACCTGCCGGAGACGCTCTTCGCGGCACCGGTCAACACGGCCGTCATGCATCAGGCCGTCGTGGCCCAGCTGGCCGCCCGCCGGACCGGCACGGCCGACACCAAGACCCGCGGCGAGGTCCGCGGCGGCGGTGCCAAGCCGTACCGCCAGAAGGGCACCGGCCGCGCCCGGCAGGGCACGCGCAGCGCTCCGCACTATGCAGGCGGCGGCGTGGTCTTCGGACCTCACCCGCGCTCGTACGATCAGCGCCTGAACAAGCGCATGAAGCGTCTGGCCCTTCTCGGCGCGCTGACGTCCAAGTTCGATGACGGCGCCGTAAAGGTCGTCCAGGACCTGCTCCTCGACGCCATCAAGACGCAGGAGCTGGTCGGCTACCTGGACGCGCTCAAGGCCGTCGGCCGCGTGCTCGTGGTCTCGGCCGGCAAGGACGAGAAGCTGGAGCTGTCGGCCCGCAACCTGCCCGGCGTGGTGATCATCCGCGCCGACTCGCTCAACGTGGTCGATGTCATGGACGCGGACATGCTGCTCATCACGCAGCCGTCGCTGCCGACCATGGCGGAGGTGTACGCATGACGCTCGAAGCGAGTCAGATCGTGCTGCGCCCGGTCATCAGCGAGAAGTCCATGGACAACACGCGCGCCAACAAGTACACGTTCGCGGTCCGCGAGGACGCCAACAAGCTCCAGATCAAGGACGCGGTGGAGGAGCTCTTCAAGGTCACGGTCCTGGAGGTCAACGTGTTGACCAACAAGCCCAAGGAGAAGAGCCGCAACCGCAAGCGCGGCCGGGTGCAGGGTTGGACGTCGTCCTGGAAGAAGGCGATCGTCACCGTCTCGGCAACCGACAAGATCGAATTCTTCGAGGGGGTCTAGTCGATGCCGCTTCGCAGCTACAAGCCGACCTCCCCGGGCATCCGGTTCATGACGCGCCCGACGTTCGAGGAGATCACCACCGACACGCCGCACAAGCCGCTGCTGGAATCCCAGAAGCGTGGCAGCGGCCGCAACGCCCAGGGGCGCATGACCGTGCGCCATCGTGGCGGCGGCGAGAAGCGCAACTACCGTCGCATCGACTTCCGCCGCGACAAGTGGGACGTGCCGGCCAAGCTGGCCACCATCGAGTACGACCCCAACCGGTCGGCGCGCATCGGCCTGCTGCACTACGCGGACGGCGAGAAGCGCTACATCCTGGTGCCCAACGGCCTCAAGGTGGGTGACACGGTCATCGCCGGCCAGACGGCCGAGGCACGGGTGGGCAATGCCCTGCCGCTGTCGTCCGTGCCGCTGGGGACGCAGCTCCACAACATCGAGCTGGTGCCCGGCAAGGGCGGCCAGATCGTCCGGTCCGCGGGCGCCTCGGCGCAGCTGCTGGCCAAGGAAGGCGACTCCGCCCAGGTCCGGCTGCCGTCCGGCGAGGTCCGCCGCGTGGACCTGCGCTGCATGGCCACGGTCGGCCAGGTCGGCAACCTGGACCACGAGAACCAGAGCATCGGCAAGGCGGGACGCGCCAGGCACATGGGCCAGCGGCCCGAAGTGCGCGGCGTGGTGATGAACCCGCGTGACCATCCGCACGGCGGCGGTGAGGGCAAGTCCCCCACCGGCATGCCGCCCAAGACCCCGTGGGGACAGCCCGCCATGGGACATCGAACCCGCCGCAACAAGGTCAGCAACAAGCTGATCGTCCGCTCGCGGCACCGCAAGGCCTAGGAAGGAGCGCTAGAGATGTCGCGATCCCTCAGAAAGGGACCCTTCGTCGAGCCGCGGCTCCTTGGCCGCGTGCAGACGATGAACAAGAAGAACGAGAAGAAGGTCCTCAAGACCTGGTCACGCGCGAGCGTGATCTTCCCGGACTTCATCGGCCACACCGTGGCCGTCTACAACGGCAAGAAGCACATCCCGGTCTACGTGACCGAGAACATGGTCG
>CAZENL010000201.1:0-3232 GCA_964513505.1 uncultured Anaerolineaceae bacterium | reverse complement strand
GTCTACGTGACGCACGACCAGGAGGAGGCCCTGGCGGTCGCCGATCGCACGATCGTGCTGCGGGATGGCCGCGTGGAGGCGGATGCCGCCTCCGAGGCGCTCTGGCTGAACCCACCGACCGCGTTCGTGGCGCGCTTTCTCGGGTATCGCAACGTGGCGCCGGCCGCCTGGCGCAACGGCCGGCTGGTCAGCCCGTGGGGAACGCTCCCGGTGCCCGGCCAGGAACGGAACCCGGCCCCCGCCGACGGACCTGTGACGGCGGTGTTGCGCCCCAACGCGGCCGCCCTGACGGCCGACGGGGAGCTTGCCGCCACCGTGACATCGCGGCGCTTCCGCGGCGACCACGTGGTGCTGGTGCTGGACATCGCCGGTGCGCCGCTGGAGCTCCAGGCCCGTGACTCGCCCATTCCGCGCGTGGGGGACGCGGTGAGCGTCTCCATCGACCCACGCGGCGTGCTGGTCCTTCCGCCGGAGATTGGAGCGCCCGCTGACATACTTGTTCCATGACCCAGCAACTCGACCCCGCGCAACCCGACCCCGCGCCCCCCATGCCCGAAGTGGGCACCCTCGCTCCGGACTTCACGCTCCCCGACGACGGCGGCGCCGCGCACCGCCTGTCTGACGAGCGCGGCCATTGGGTGGTCCTGTATTTCTACCCGGAGGACGACACGGCCGGCTGTACCAAGGAGGCCTGCCAATTCCGGGACAGCGACGCGGCCTACCGCCAGGTCGGCGCCAAGGTCCTAGGCGTCAGCAAGGACGACGCCGCCAGCAAGGCGCGCTTCAAGGCCAAGTACGACCTGCCCTTTACCCTCCTCGCCGACGAGGACCATGCCGTCTCGAAGGCCTACGGAACGTGGCGGCTGAAGGACAACTACGGCCGCAAGTACTGGGGCATCCAACGCGCGACCGTGCTCGTGGATCCCGAGGGACGCGTGGCCAAGGTGTGGCCGCGGGTCAAGGCGGATGGCCACGCGGACGAAGTGCTGGGGTTGTTGCGTGAGATCCAGGCCGGCGCCTCGCCGAGTTGACTCGGCGGTCGTCCCGATGGCCCGTTTTGACGTACAGCGAGGCATCGCTCGTGGGGGGAGACGAGCGATGCCTCGGCCGAAGCATATACCGCATAAAGCCGCATAGATAGACATTCGAAGGGCAGCGAATCACGATGGAATCGGAGCTTGCAGCAGCCCATCTGGAGCGTCCCGGAAGGGCCATGGTGATCGTCGCGCATCCCGACGATGCGGATTTCGGGCCGGCCGGCACGATCGCCGCCTGGGTGGACGCCGGAACCGTCGCGCACCTGGTGTGCTGCACCAGCGGTGAGGCCGGCGGGGAAGACCCCCGCATGGACCCGCTGGAGCTGGCCAAGCGGCGCGAGGCCGAGCAGCGAGCGGCCGCGAAGATCGTGGGCTACGAGGACGTCACGTTCCTCCACCAACCGGACGGCGCGCTGGCCAACGACCTGGCGCTTCGCGAGCAACTGGTGCGCGTGCTGCGCACGTTCCGGCCGGATGCCGTGCTGACGGTCGACCCGCGCTTCCTGGTGAGCCGCTGGGGCCACGTCCAGCACACGGATCACCGCGCCGCCGGAATGGCCGCCCTGGATGCCGTCTACCCGGCCTGCCAGAACCCCATGGCGTTCCCGCACCTGGTCATCGACGAAGGCCTGGAGCCGCACTCGGTGACGTCGCTCTACCTCTTCTGGGGCGACGAGCCGAACGCCTGGGTGGACACCACGGCCACGATCGATCGGAAGATCGATGCGCTCAAGGCCCACGCGAGCCAGATCAAGGAACCGGACAAGCTGGGCGCGGAGATACGCGAGTGGGCCGCCAGCCAGGGCGAACGGATCGGCACGGCGGCCGCGGAGGCGTACTGGTTCTCCAAGACGGACGACTGACGCACGGCCGGCACGGCCGTCCGTTCAGGCCGGGACGAGCGTGTCCGCTTCGCTGAGCAGCAACTGCCGCAGGCGGCCCCAATCGTCCCAGAGCGCGCCAAGGGCATCCGCCCGGGGTCCCAGGAGATCGAACATCTGGGCCAGCGTCAGGTTCGGCGCAAGGGCAGCCAGACACTCCACCGGCGACACCACCATGCTCTGCGGCAGGTTGCGCAGTTCTTCGGCCGTCGGCTGACGCCGGATGGTGCGCGGGTCATGCCCGGCGTACGCGAGCGCCATGGCCATGTCCGCGGTCCCTGGAGCGCGCCCGCCGTACCAGCCCTCCTCTGCGTCGTAGCGAAAGCCCAGGTCGAAGAGTGCCCGCACGATCGATTGCCGCTCGTCCTTGTCGAACTGGCTCCACAGCGGATGGGCATCCTCGAATGCCAGGAACAGGCGCTCGGAGGCGACCTCGCGGACCGCGTCCGCGAATTCCTGGAGCAGCAGCAGGTAGTGCGACACCGGCTGGCCGGTGATGTTGGCAAGCTCGGTGGCGACCGCCCTGAGTGCGTCGCGATCGCCGAATGCGATCCGTTCGATGACCATCGAGGCCGGGCCGAGCATTCCGCCGCGGATCGATGAAGCCGATTCCGCGGTCTCCTCGACCGCGGCCGCGACGACCGGCATGAGCATCTCGTCCGGCGAGCCTTCGCAATCGGCCAGTCGCTGGCGTTCCTCGGCACAGGCCGCCGACGCACTCTCGGCGGCGATGCGCGCCGCATCCGCGTGGCGCTCCGCCTCGAACGCGAGGCGTGACAGGTGCCTCTCGGTCGTTTCCACACGCGTCAACGCCCGGTTGGCCCGCCTGGTTTCCCGATTGAGGCGGTCGATCTCCTGGAGCCACGCGGCTGCGGCACGCTGCCGCTCGGCCACAGTCGGACGCGCCCGGATCACGCGCTGGTAGGCCGCGCGCGCTTCCAGCTTTGCCCTGGAAATGCGCGTCGGGTCGGCGCCTGCGCGTGCCTCCTCGAGCGCGTGCTGCGCCCGAGTCAGCTCACGGCGGGCCTGGAGCAGGGACGCCTGAGCCACGGCAGCGGCCTGCTTCAGCTCGCCTGCGCGCGCGCAAGCTGTGTCCGCCCGCTGGCGCACCTCGCCACAGGGGCCGACCGTCGCCATGAGGAGCTGCTCGCGGTGGTCCATTGCGCCGGAGGCTAGGCCACCAGGTACCGTCCGTCTAGGCACCGAAACGGCTATGCCGTCGCCATCGATGGGACCGTACTCCGGCATGCATTGGGTGCGCGGCGATGGTAGATTGATGCCCCGGTGACGACCGAAACGCCTTCCCAGAGGAAC
>CAZENL010000200.1:0-3235 GCA_964513505.1 uncultured Anaerolineaceae bacterium | reverse complement strand
ACAACGTGTTCGTCAACCAGGTCGACTTCAGCGGCGTCGGCGTGAACCTGGCCGACTGGGCCTGTGAAGAGGCACCCAGCTGCACCGGCGACATCGCCATCCTCTCGGCGGCCGCCACGGCCACCAACCAGAACGCGTGGATCGATCTCATGAAGACCACGCTCAAGGGTGACAAGTACAAGAACCTGAACCTCGTCGACACCGTCTACGGCAACGACGATGCGACCGTGAGCACCCAGCAGGCACAGGGCCTGCTCACCAAGTACCCCAACCTGAAGGTCATCGTGGCGCCCACCACGGTCGGTATCCTCGCGGCCGCCCAGGTCGTCAAGGCAGCCGGCAGCGCGGTCAAGGTCACCGGCCTCGGGTTCCCCAATGACATGAAGCCCTTCGTCCACGACGGCACGTCACCGGTGTTCGGGCTGTGGAGCGTTCCGGACCTTGGCTACCTCTCGTACTGGATCGCGGCCAAGCTCGTCAGCGGCGAGATCAAGGGCACCGTCGGTGAGACGTTCACCGTGCCCTCCCTCAACGGTGGCAAGCCGTACACGGTCGGGGCTGACAACACGGTCATCCTCGGACCGGCGTTCGAGTTCAACAAGGACAACGTGGACCAGTTCAACTTCTGATCGGCACCCGCTGACAGAACGTTGCGAGCCCCGGGAGCCGAGCTGCCGGGGCTCGACGATTCAAGGACCATCCAGGGAGGAAGCATGGAACGCGTCGGGTTCGCGATGCGATTGCTGCCCGGCCACGAGGCCGAGTACCGCCGCCGGCACCGGCAGATCTGGCCCGAGATGGCGTCCGAGCTGAAGGCAGCCGGGGCGCGCAATTACTCGATCTTCCTCCGCGGGGACGAATTGTTCGGCTACCTGGAGGTGGACGACTTCGCCCACTTCCGGCAGCACATGGAGGCCAGCCCGGTCAACACCCGCTGGCAGGCCGAGATGGCCCACCTGATCGATCCGCTCACGGATCCGAGAACCGGCTTCCACCAGCGCCTCGACGAGGTCTTCCACCTCGCCTGACGCCGCTTGCGGCGCCTAGCGCACCGCGAACGAGGCGCTCTCCGCGGCCGACGGCGTGTAGTAGTGGCGGTATTCGCCGGGCGACATGGCGCACGAGCGGTAGAACACCTTGTAGAACTGGTGCAGGTTGGAGTAGCTCACTCGTCGGGCGATCTCCGCCACCGAGAGGTCCGTCCCCAGCAGGAGCTTCTTGGCCTCCGCCACACGAGCCTGCGTTACGTACTCCTTGAAGCCGACGCCGGTGACGTCCTTGAAGACGTGCCGGACGCGGGACGGGCTGACGTGGATCACCTCGGCCACGTCGTCGAGGGTGATGACGTCGCCGCAGTGGCCATCGACATACGCCAGCACCGGCCGAACGCGCTCGCGGCGATCGGCAACGGCGCGGACCGCGGCGGCCGTCGAATCGGCGCCTCGATCGCGGTTGACCAGTGCCAAGGCGCGGCGAAGGGTGGCGTCCAGGAGGTGGCGCTCGGTCGGATCGTGCCGTCGCCAGCACGCCATCAGCTCTTGGAGGACGGGGCGCAGCTCCGCCGCCAGGGGTGACGCCCCGCAGACGCGCGGCGAGGCAGAGCGCTCATCGAACCGGAACGGCGCCAGGTAGCCCAGGTCCAGTTCTCGGCAGCCCGGCCCTGCGATCAGCTCGGGGCGGAAGAGGACCAGCAGGAGCCGCATCGGCGCGTCCGGATCCGACAGCGCGACGTGCGGCTGCGAGTTGTCGATGAAGAAAATGTCCCCGGTCTCGGCCGGCAGCGACCGCTGTCCGAAGACGAACGCGCCGCGACCTTCCAGAACCAGCGCGACCTCCAGGTAGTCGTGCCAGTGCATCGGATCGGGCTCCGGCCGCGTGGCGTACTCCAGGACGCAGAGCGGGAACTCCGGGTCCATGTCCTGCGACCAGACGTACAGCGCCATGCGTCGACGGTGGCAGCGGCCAGCCGCATCGGACAGGGCCATTTGGAACGATTCGCCGGGCCGGTCTCCACGTCGCCAGCCGGTTCTGCCACTTGTTCGACCCGCTCTGGCATTGCCGGGCCGGACGGCTGCGCCCAGCATCGAGGTCTCGAGATCTGCTCGTCACGCAGGAGAAAACCGGGTCATGGACTTCCCCCATCTGTTCAGCCCCATCCGCCTCGGCACGCTCGACTTGCCCAATCGCATCGTCCATGCCCCGACCGACATCAGCTCCTCCCACGCCGATGGCGAGGTCAGTGAGCGCGACATCCGGCACCACGAGGACATCGCCCGCGGCGGAGCCGGCTTTGTCATCGTCGGCGCCACCACGCCGGACATGAAGACGGGCCGGCCGACGGTCACCTGCCTGGTCGCCGACGGCGACAACTACATCCCCGGGCTCGCCCGCCTGGCCGAGAGCATGCATCGCTACGGCGCCAAGTGCGCCGTACAACTCCAGCACCCCGGCCGGCAGTGCGCCATTCCTCGATACAACACGCTGGGTGCCACGGACCGCGTCCTGAAGCTGCCCTGGTCGGCCGGGCACGAGATCATCTACGAGAACGCCGACGAAAAGGGCAAGGAGATCCGCGAGGCCTCGATCAAGGAGATCCTGGAGCTGGTCGATCTCTTCAGCGAGGCGGCCTGGCGCGTCAAGCAGGCCGGATTTGACGCGGTCGAGCTGCACGCTGCGCACGGCTACCTGCTTTCCGAGTTCATGAGCCCCTTCCTCAACATGCGAACCGACCGGTTCGGCGGCAGCCTCGAGAACCGCATGCGCTTCCCGTTGGCCGTGGTGGACTCCATCCAGAAGAAGTGCGGCAAGGACTTCCCGCTGCTGGTGCGCTACTCCTTCGACGAGTGGTGCGTCGGCGGCCGCGGCCTCGAAGAGGGCGTCGAGATCGCGAAGATCCTCGAGCGCGCGGGCTGCGCGGCGCTGGACCTCTCGATGGGCATGCAGGAGAGCGCGGGCGCCGGCTTCGACCCGATGTACTACCCGCAGGGCTGGGCCACCTACGCCGCGGAGGCCGTCAAGCAGGTCGTGCGCATCCCGGTCATCACCAGCCACTCGCTGCGTGATCCCGAGTACTGCGAGCAGATCCTTGCCGAGGGCAAGACCGATCTGGTCGGGCTCTCGCGGGCCCTCCTGGCGGACCCCTACTGGCCGGTCAAGGCGCAGTACGGCAAGGTCAAGTCCATCCGGCGCTGCATCTCCTGCCTCGGCGGCTGCTGGCAGGAATCGCTGATGGCCA
>CAZENL010000199.1:0-3246 GCA_964513505.1 uncultured Anaerolineaceae bacterium | reverse complement strand
CCAACAACCCCGTCTTCATGCTGGACGAGGTGGACAAGATCGGCATGGACTTCCGTGGCGATCCCAGCTCGGCCCTGCTTGAAGTGCTGGACCCTGAGCAGAACAACACGTTCCAGGACAACTACCTGGAGGTGCCGTTCGACCTCAGCAAGGTCCTCTTCATCGCCACCGCCAACCTGCTCGACCCGATTCCGGCACCGCTGCGCGACCGGATGGAAGTGATCCAGCTGCCGGGCTACACCCAGCAGGAGAAGATCGAGATCGCCGAGCGCTTCCTGGTGCCGAAGCAGATGGGCCTCCACGGACTGAAGGCCAAGAACATCGAGATCACGGACGAGGCCCTGGTGAGCCTGGTGCAGGCCTACACCAAGGAAGCCGGCGTGCGCAACATCGAGCGAGAGATCGCCGGCGTGATGCGCAAGGTCGCGCGCACGGTCGCCGAAGGGCGCAAGCGCAAGACCGTCGTCGACGCCAAGAAGCTGCTCGAGTACCTCGGCCCGCCGCGCTTCGAGTACGGCGAGCTGGAGGCCGAGGACCAGATCGGGGCCGCGACCGGTCTCGTGGTCACCGAAGCCGGTGGCGACGTCATCGCGATCGAGGTCACCAAGATGGAAGGCAAGGAGGACTTCATCCTCACCGGCCAGCTTGGGGAGGTCATGCGCGAGTCCGCTCGTGCGGGGCTGTCCTGGACCCGGGCGCACGCCTCGGAGCTGGGCATCCCGCGGGAGACGTTCGAGAAGAACACGCTGCACATCCACGTTCCGGCCGGGGGAATCCCCAAGGACGGGCCGTCCGCGGGCATCACCATGGCCACGGCCATGGTCAGCGCGCTGACGGGCATCCCGGTCCGCAAGGACCTGGCCATGACCGGGGAGATCACGCTCCGCGGTCGTGTCCTCCCGATCGGTGGCTTGAAGAGCAAGATCCTGGCCGCGCACCTCTCCGGTGCACGCATGGTCATGCTCCCCCAGAAGAACGAGAAGGACCTTCGGGACATCCCCGAGGAGATCCGCAAGCAGATGAAGCTGGTCCTGGTCGAGAACATGGACCAGGTGCTGGCCACGGCCCTCCGGCGCAAGCCGGAGGCGCTCAAGGCCAAGCCACCGGAGGTCATCAACCGCGGTGACGAGCTGAGCGATCATCCGCAGGCACCGGACAAGGTCCTGCGGGGCTTCCCAGGGACAGAGCAGCCACCGGCGGTCGCTCGTCCCGGTTCACCCAACCACTAGTCCTCACCTGGAGGCCCGCCGGCTCATCGGCGGGCCTTCCGATATCCCTCCTCCAGCCATCAGGCCCGAGCCATGGAATATCACGACTACTACGCCACTCTCGGCGTTCAGAAGACCGCCACCCAGGCGGAAATCAAGAAGGCCTTCCGGAAGCTTGCCCGGAAGCATCACCCGGACGCCAACAAGGACGATCCGGGCGCTGAAGTGCGCTTCAAGGAGGTCAACGAGGCCAACGAGGTCCTCTCCGACCCTGAGAAGCGGAAGCTCTATGACCAGCTGGGCCCCAATTGGGACGCGTACTCGCGTGGAGGCGGCTCGCCTGGCGGCCCCGGCGCAGGTTCTCCCTCAGGGAACCCGTTCGCTGGGTTCGGAGGCTCGGGCCGCACCAGCGGAACGGGGCCAGGCGGCATCCGCTATGAGTTCCACACCAACGCCGAGGACCTGGACGGTTTCAGCGACTTCTTCCAGACGTTCTTCAGCGGCGGAGGCGGCGCCTTCGCCGGCGCGCCCGGCGCACCGGCCGGAGCAGCTCGGATGCGCGGCCGCCAGCGGCCGACGCGGACGGCCAGCGGAGAGATCGACCTGGACGAACTGCTCGGCAATCTGAGCGGAGGCGGCTTCACGTCCGGCGCGGGATCTCCGGCCGGTGCCGGCGGACAGATGTACTCGGACGCGGACCTGTTCGGCGCGGGCGAGGCACCTGCGCGGAGTCGCCCTCGCCATGCCGAGGCGGCCGTGCAGGTCACGCTGGAAGAGGTCGCCACGGGGACCAAGCGCCTGGTCCAGGTGGGCGAGCGGCGGCTTGAAGTGACCATCCCCGCGGGTGTCGAGAACGGCCGACGGATCCGCCTCTCCAAGACGGCCGGCACGGGCCCTGAGGCCGGCAACGTCTACCTGGTCGTGAGCGTCCTCCCGCACCCTGTCTTCACACGGAACGGCGCCGACCTGACGCGGGAGCTGCCGGTGACCCTGGGCGAGGCGCTGCTTGGTGGAGAGGTGCCGGTCCAGACGCTGACCGGGAGGGTCATGCTGACCGTCCCCGCCGAGACCCAGAACGGCCGCACCTTCCGGCTGCGCAAGCAGGGCCTGCCGCGCGTCTCCAGCGACGAGCGCGGCGACCTCTACGTCAAGGTGCGCGTGGTGCTCCCAACTGGACTGGATGACCCCGCCCGGAAGCTGGCCAGGGAATTCATCGACGAAGTCAAGCAGCCTGATCCACGGTCCGCCAACGGACCGTCCACGTAGGTAGAACCATGAAACTCGATCGATTCACGGAAAAGGCGCAGGAGTCCATCCTCGCCGCGCAACGTCTCGCCACCGAGGCCGACAGCCCGGTGCTGGACGCCGAGCACATCCTGGCCGCGCTGATCGCCGACCCGGAAGGCATCCCGGCGGTGACGTTGACCAAGCTGGGCGCCGACCCGGTGGCGCTGGCCGCCGAGCTGGGCACCGTACTCTCCCGCCGCGCGCAGGTGCGCGGCAGCAGCCTGTCGCTGGACCCCCGCGCCCGCCAGCTGGTGGAGCGGGCGGAGGACGAGGCCAAGCGGCTCAAGGACGAATACGTCTCCACGGAACACCTGCTCCTGGCCGCTTCCCGCTCCGGCGGCGACGCACAGCGCCTCCTGGAGAGCCTTGGTGCGAGCCACGAACAGATCCTGAAGGCCCTCCAGGGCGTGCGTGGCGGGCAGCACGTCACCTCGCAGAACCCCGAATCCACGTATCAGTCGCTGGAGAAGTACGGCCGCGACCTGACCGAGGACGCCAGGGCCGGCAAGCTGGACCCGGTCATCGGCCGCGACGAAGAAATCCGCCGCGTGATCCAGATCCTGTCCCGCCGCACCAAGAACAACCCGGTGCTGATCGGCGAGCCCGGCGTCGGCAAGACGGCCGTGGTGGAAGGGCTGGCACAGCGGATCATGCGCGGCGACGTCCCGGAGGGGCTCAAGCAGAAGCGCGTGGTCGCGCTCGACCTGGGCGCCCTGATCGCCGGCGCCAAGTTCCGCGGCGAGTTCGAGGA
>CAZENL010000198.1:0-3257 GCA_964513505.1 uncultured Anaerolineaceae bacterium | reverse complement strand
GTCCAGACGGGCGAGTACATCGCGGTCAAGACCGCGAAGAACGGCATGCTGCATTGCTCCGGCGACAGCATGCCGATGTACTACCCGGCGCTGGCCACCCATCAGGCCTTCCGCACCAAGACCGGCGGCACCGGCTGTGCACTGCTGGTCCAACTCCAGTACGGCTGAAACTCGGCCGCGTTCCTGCGGACAATTGAAGAAGCGGAGGGCACCTTGCCCTCCGCTTCTTTGCGTCCAATCCCCCGGACGTTTCCTTACTTGTACTCCGCCTCGATGAGGAGGTAGCAGCCGTCATGGTCGTCCGCGGTGCGCTGACCAGCGCCCACCACGAGCGGAGGCTCGAACTGGAGGCTGTTGGGGCTGCCGTTGTCGCAGCGCAGGATGCTCAGCGCATTGCCCTTGGCGGCCAGGCGCTCGCCCTTGTGCACGGTGACGTTGACGCTGAACGTCTCGATCACGTAGTTGGCGGCGTTGTCAGGCTGACCGACGTAGTGGATGACCGGCCCGTTGCGCACGGCCTTGGCCTGGTTGGTCGCGGACTTCTCCTTGACCAGCTGGAGCCGGAACTTGCCGGAAACCGCCGCGATGACGCGGATCTTGGCGATCGTGCCGTCCCTGGGGGCCGCCTCGCCGTTGTTACGGCCGTACGACTTGTTCATGACCCAGGTGCACGGGTTCGCGGCCGGATCCTGCGGATTGCAGACGTGTGCCGGGCCGGCGTTCGACGGCTGGGTGTTGGTGGTCAGCTTGGCGCCGAAGCGAGTGTGAGTGGCCGTCCGCACGGTTGCGGCGTTGCCGTGGGCCGTTCGGCCCGGGGTTGCCGCGACCAGCGGAGAAGAGGTGAGCAGCAGGAGTGCAATCGGCACTCCCAGGAATGCTGCCATGTGCCTGCGCTTCATCGAGTTCCCTCCGGGGGTGGGCTTTGGCTGCAAGTGCGGCCTGTTGGGTCGAACAATCGGTCCCCGCGCCCCGCGCAACAACGGACATCCGCCCTGCCGCGCAGCCAGCCGAACGACGTACGGCAGGAGCGCGTCGAATGACGTAGGGCGGTCCGTGACAGTCCGGCGGTGGTCGGCTTATACTTCGTGGCATGGACAGTTCGTGGCACGAACAATGACGGCGCCGGCAACCGAGGCGCCCGCCGCCGCGGTGTCGGCGGATCAGACCGCCGAGGAACTCTTCGAGGTGGCGCCGCTCGTCACCCGCTGGATCCGTGGCGAGATGCGCCGAGCCTCCGCGGATTCCCTGACGGTCCCGCAGCTCAGAGCGCTGCTGTACGTGCGACGCCAGCCGGGCACCAACCTGTCGGGGCTGGCCGATCACCTCGGCGTCGGTGTGGCCACCGCGTCGGGCCTGGTCGACCGCCTGGTGCGCCAGCGGCTACTGACCAGGACGCAGGACCCGGCCGAGCGGCGGGCAATGCGGCTGGAGTTGACCGCCGAGGGGGACGCCCGCGTCCAGCGCTCACGGGGCCACACCCGGTCGGCGCTCGCGGCCACGCTGTCCGGCCTGAGCACGGACCAGCTGTCCGCCGTCTACCAGGCACTTGGTCTGCTGCGGACCGTGTTCCAGCCTGGGCCACCGACGGGCCAGGCGTCGTGATGGCGGCCATCGAGACGCACGGGCTGCGGCGTTGTTTCGGGGACTTTGCCGCGGTCGAGGACCTGGACCTGGTGGTCGAGGAAGGCACCATCTTCGGCCTGCTCGGGCCAAACGGCGCGGGCAAGACCACCACCATCCGCATGCTCACCACGCTGCTCGCGCCGACTTCCGGCACCGCCCGCGTGGCAGGCTTTGACGTGGTCCGACAGGCGACCGACGTTCGCCGCTCGATCGGCTACGTGCCCCAGATGCTGTCCACGGACGGGACACTGACCGGGTTCGAGAACCTGATGCTGTCGGCCAAGCTGTACCACCTGCCGAGCAGCGAGCGGCGTCCCCGGATCGCACAGGCACTCCAGACCGTGGGCCTCAACGAGTCGGGCGACAAGCTGGTCCGCCAGTACTCGGGCGGCATGATCCGGCGCCTGGAAGTGGCCGCCGCGATGCTCCACCGTCCCAAGGTGCTGTTCCTCGACGAGCCGACCGTGGGCCTGGACCCGGTCGCGCGCGACGCGGTGTGGGACCACATCCGTGCCCTCAACACGAACGACGGCACCACCATCCTGCTGACCACGCACTACATGGAAGAGGCCGATCAGCTCTGCGATCGCATCGCGGTCATGGACCACGGACGCGTCGCCGGCCTGGGCAGCCCCACGGAACTCAAGGCGGCCGTTGGACCGGGCGCAACGCTGGATGACGTCTTTGCCTCCCTCGCAGGAGGAAAACTGGAATCAGGGAGTGGATATGGCGAAGTCTCTCGCACCCGCCGTAACGCCCGCCGCCTGGGCTGAACCGTCGGCGCTGAGCGCGTTCCTGCTCGACACCGCGGCAATCACGCAGGTCGAGCTTCAGAAGGTTCGCCATGACCCGACCGAGCTGGTCATGCGCGCCGCACAGCCGGTGCTCTGGCTGGTCATTTTCGGTGAGGTCATGGCGGCCACCCGGGCCATTCCCACCGGTGGCCTGCCGTATCTCGATTTCCTGGCGCCCGGAATCCTGGCCCAGAGCGCCCTCTTCTCGGCCATCTTCTACGGCATCACGGTGGTCTGGGAGCGCGACCTGGGAATCGTCCAGCGTTACCTCGTAAGCCCGGCTTCGCGGGCTGCCCTGGTCACCGGCAAGGCGTTGGCCGCCGGCCTTCGGGCCCTCAGCCAGGCCTTCATCGTCTACGTCCTCGCCCTGATCCTCGGCGTCCACGCCATCCTCGATCCCCTGCGCCTGATCGGCGTGGCCGTCGCCGTCATCCTGGGCTCCGCGGCCTTCGCGATGTTCTCGCTCTCGATCGCCAGCCTGGTCAAGAGCCGCGAGCGCGTGATGGGCATCGGCCAGTTGATGACCATGCCGCTCTTCTTTGCCAGCAGCGCGATCTACCCGGTCACCTCCATGCCCAACTGGCTCCAGGCGCTGGCTGCCGTCAATCCGCTCACGTACATGGTGGGTGCCCTGCGAGCCCTGATGGTCTCGCCGACCTTCGACGCGGGGGCACTCGCCGTCGACTTCATCGCCCTGGGCGTGACCGTGACGGTGTTGATCGCCATCGCCACCAAGCTCTATCCGCGCGTCGCGGTCTGAAGCCGTTCAACACGGCTATCATTCGCGGGCCGTGCTAGGCGGGGAACTAGCGGTGCCCTGTACCTGCAATCCGCTCCAGC
>CAZENL010000197.1:0-3276 GCA_964513505.1 uncultured Anaerolineaceae bacterium | reverse complement strand
GACGGCGTCACGCACCTGGGTTGCGCCACCGATCACGTGATCCGCTCGTGGCGCAACGCGCGCTACGCCGGCTACAAGACGGAGCTGGGCGTGCCACCGGAGCTGCTGGCGCAGTTCCAGCTGGCCGAGGACGCGCTGCGGGCCATTGGCTGCGTGGTCTGGCCGATGGTCGAGTTCGAGGCGGACGATGCATTGGGCACGGCCGCCAGGCGCTGGGAGGATTCCCCCGAAGTCGAGCGAATCGTGGTCATGACGCCGGACAAGGACATGTCCCAGCTGGTCCGCGAAGACGGCCGCGTGGTCACCTACGACCGGCGCAAGCGCGCCTTCATGGACGCCGATGCGGTGCGGGCCAAGTTCGGCGTGAGCCCGGAGAGCATCCCCGACTTCCTGGCACTCGTCGGCGACGCGTCGGACGGTTACCCCGGCATTCCCGGCTGGGGCGCAGTCTCAACGGCCGCGGTGTTGCGGCGGTACCCGCACCTGGAGGAGATCCCGGAGTCCATCTCGCGCTGGGACGTATCCGTCCGCGGTGGCGCCACCCTGGCGGCGTCGCTGCGCCAGCACCACGCGGACGCCATCCTCTTCCGCGAACTTGCCACGCTGAGCACGGACGCGCCGGTGCCGCAACAATCCCCGGAGGAGCTTCGCTGGCACGGCGTCCCGCGCGAGTCCTTCGAGTGGCTCGCCGAGCGCCTCAACGAACCGAAACTCCGCCTCCGCGTCCCGCGCTGGGCCGATTCGTAGGGGCAAGTGCTCTGGGCCGGTATCAACCACAGTTCCCCTACGCGACTCACGGCATATTCCCAGAGCCGCGTCGCGAGCGAATCCCTCGCTGGCCGCTGACGAGGAGGCAGACCTCGTCAAGGGGACTCCCGGCTCCAATCAAATCGGGCGGTTTTGAAAGCCTGGGATCAGTCTGGCGGCGGAATTCGGCGTGGGTTCTCTCAAATCGGGCGGAATGTGTCGCGTCAGAGGACAGATAGGGCTTGGTTGTGCTCGGCGCGCAGTCTCAGCGTCTCAGAATCGCTCGCTTTGGTGGGAGCCGCGCCCTCCCCTCGATCGCCGAGCGCCCGGTCACCCCAGCAGCTTCTTGCCGTACTTCCTGCGCTCCGCCTCCAGGTCCAGCGGCTCCACGATGGCACTCGCCGCGTGGTCGCCCCACTGGTCGCGAGGCAGCATCCACATGATCTCGAACTCGTTGCCGTCCGGATCCTTGCCGTAGAGCGACTTGGTGGCGCCGTGATCGGACGCGCCCACCAGCGCGCCGAGCGTCTGCAGCGTTCCGCGCGCGGTGACCAGGTCCTCGATCCCGTCGACCTGCCAGGCCAGGTGGTACAGGCCGGTCGAGCCGTGCGGCGGCCGCGGCGCATCCGGACCCAGCGCCAGGAGGCCAAGGTCGTGGTGGTTTTCCGAGCCCTTCGCACGCAGGAAGGCCATCGTGCCGCCCTCGCGGGCGATCTCCTCGAACGCGAACGCCTTGGTGTAGAAGCCGACCGAGATGTCCAGGTCGCGCACGTAGAGCACGGCGTGGTTGAGCCGCTTCACGGGGATCATGGCGTGTCCTCCAGGTTGGCAACGGTCATCGGAGCATCCCCAGCAGGGTCGGGTGGTGGTCTACGGACGCCGCCAGGATGCCGATCCGGTGAGCCGGCATGGCAAGGTCGAACCACGGGCCGCCGTCCGCGGCGGTGACCTTGGCGCCACCCTCCTCGGCGATCAGGCCCGCCGCGGCGATGTCCCACAAGCTCAGCCCGCCGCCCTGGATGAAGGCGTCGAAGCGGCCGTTGCTCACGTACGCGAGCGCCAGCGAGGCGCTGCCCATGTTGCGCGACACGCGGGTGGCCTTCTTGATGCGCCGCTCGCGCAGAGCGAAGCGGGACGTCGGCAGCGACAGGGACACCACCGCGTCCAGCAATTTGGGCTTGGCCGGGTGACGGATGGGCACGCCGTCCAGGTACGCTCCATCACCGGCGCGAGCGCTGAAGAGCTCGTCGCGCGTGGGGTCGTAGATGACGCCCACCGCGGGGCGGCCGCCGATCACCAGCGCCACGCTGACGCAGAAGACCGGGATTCCGTTGGCGTAGTTGACCGTCCCATCCAGTGGATCCACGACCCACAAGCGCTCGTCCGGCGAAGCGACGGCCGGCGTCCCCTCATGGCGCGTGCCGGTGGCGTCCACCACCACCCCGGATGAGCGCCCGGATTCTTCGGCCAGGACGGCATCGCCGGGGAACGCGGCACGCACCGCGCCGATGATCAGTTCCTCCGAAAGGTTGTCCACCTCGGTGACCACGTCGTGCTCGCTTTTGTGCACGATCCGCTCCAGGCGCTCGTAGTGGTCCATCTGGAGGCGGCCGGCGCGCCGGGCCGCGTCCACAGCGATATCGAGCTCGGCCTGGTGCGTCTGGTTGGGCATCCCCGGATGCTAGCGGGCTGAACTGCTCGTGTCGCCGAGGGTCCGTCATGCAAAACTGGCGGCCGTGACGGGAGAGGTGAAGCAGGCGGCCCACTCGCGCTGGATCCTGGGAGCGGTGATCCTGGGCTCCGGGATCGTGTTCCTGGACGGCACCGTGGTCAACGTGGCGCTCGCCCGCATGGGCCGCGAGCTGCCGGCCACGATCGTCGGCCAGCTCGAAGGCCAGGCGTACATCACCAGCGGCTACCTGGCCGTGCTGTCGGCCCTGCTGATCATCGCCGGAGCGCTGGCGGATCGATATGGGCGGCGCCGCATCTTCGCCACCGGCCTGCTCAGCTTCGGGATCATCTCCGCGTTGTGCGGCCTTGCGCCGACGCTGGAGCTGGAGGTCGTCTTCCGGCTCCTCCAGGGAGCTGCCGGTGCGCTGCTCGTGCCGGGTTCGCTGGCCCTCATCAGTGCCAATTTCGAGGGCGCCGCGCGCGGTAAGGCATTTGGAATCTGGGCCTCCGCCACGTCCGCGCTGGCCCTGGCCGGTCCGCTCGTGGGCGGCGTCCTGGTGGACCAGCTTTCGTGGCGCGTGGCCTTCCTGATCAACGTGCCGCTCGTGGCCATCGCGCTCTACGCCACCGTGCGGCACGTTCCGGAATCGCGCGACGAGTCCAGCACGGCACCGCTCGACTGGCTGGGCTCCATCGTGGTGGCGATCGCGGTCGGCGGTGTGGCGTTCGGCCTGATCCGCGGCCAGGAGAAGAACTGGCAGGACACGCTGGCATTCGCGTCGCTGGGGATCGGCCTGGTGGCCGCGGTGATCTTCCCGATCCTGATGGTCAGGCGCAAGAACGTGCTGGTGCCGCCGG
>CAZENL010000196.1:0-3307 GCA_964513505.1 uncultured Anaerolineaceae bacterium | reverse complement strand
AATCCAGCTGGGTCGCGGCCGCGCCGCCGACCTGGATCGTGTCGATGACGTAGTCGGCGCCCTTGAGCGCCTCGCGCCGGTCCAGATGGCCGTGCACCGTGGGCGCTGCGCCAAGGGCATCGGCCGTCCAGCGCGCCATCCGCTCGGCGGTGCGGAGCCGCTCGGGATCGATGTCGTGCAGCACGATCTCTGCGTCGCGAAGCTCCGGGTACGACAGCAGGTCGCCGAGCAGGTTGCGCGTGAACTCCACGCTGCCGGCACCGACCAGCACGATCCTTGTCATGAGGCCCCCTTCCCGACCCCGACGATGTGTCGGAGCCCCTGGCTGTGGTAGCGCTCCACCCACTCCGGGTGATCCGGGTCATGTCCCCTGCGGCGAGCGAGTGCGAACGCAAGCAGCGCGACGGGCGGGACGGCCGTCAGCGGCGCGTGGTCCTCCTCCGCGACCGCAGGGATCGCGAGCAAGGTGGCGCCGGCGATCGATGCTCGCGGCGCAACCTGGATGACGCGCGCCCCCCAGGACGCAGCGTGGGCGGCGACATCCGCGGTGGCGGCGCTGCCCGGCCCATCCGGCATGAGTGCGATGACCACCGAATCCGCGTCGATGATCGTCGCGACACCGGAGGCCATCTCCCACGATTCCGTCCCCTCGGCGTGGACGATGGCCATCTCCTTGAGCTTGAGCGCCGCCTCCAGCGCGGCCGGGTAGGCGCCGCCGCTCCCGACCACGAACAGGTGGCTGGCCTCCGCGAGCTCGTCTGCGAGGGCTTCGACCCGCGGTTCCGCGGCGGCGATGGCGGCCTCGGCGTGGTCGGCAGCGCGGAAGATTGCGTTACGGATGGCATCCGCGCGCTCGCCTCCGAGGAGTTCGGCGAGCACCAGCTCGGTCGCGACAAGGGTCGCGGCGAAGGTTTTGGTCATGACGGGGACGTGGCTCGGGCCACCGGCCGAGCGCACAACGTGGTCGGCGATCCGGTCCAGCGTGCTGCCCGCGACGTGGACGACGGCCACGGTCGGGACGCGGCCGCGCAGCTCCTCCATCACGGCCACCACGTCGCGGAACTCGCCCGAGGCCGAGATGCCCAGCACGGCGTCGCCCGGCCCGAGGGCCGGCAGATAGGTCAGGAACTCTCCGGCCGTGAGCGGGATGACCACTGGATCGTCGGGACCGGCATGCCGGCGATACAGCGTGGCGGCGGCCAGCGACGAGTGGTACGACGTGCCGTTGCCGATCACGTGAATGCGTCGGATGCCACCGTGATCCAGCGCCTGAGCTGCGGCGCGAGCCTCCTCGAGACTTTCGCCGAGCGTGCTGCGGATCGCCGCCGGCCCAGCCGCGATCTCTGCGGGGATGATGCCTTCCATCACGGTTATGCCACGCCCTGCGCCGGTGACCCGGCCAGGATCACGCGCACGCCCCGAGCTTGTAGCGCGGCGACCTCGCGGGGGTCTGCGTCCGCGTCCGTCACCAGCGTGTTGACTTCGTCGATTCCGAACACGTAGGCGGGGGCCACGGTGCCGAGCTTGGTGCTGTCCGCGAGGACGATGCAGGCCCGGGCCGCGCGGCGAAGGGCACGGTCGGTGAGGATCTCGGGAATCGAGTCGTTCATGAGGCCGCGCTCGGCACTGATTGCCCCGATGCCCATGAACAGTGCGTCGGCGCGCAGTTCGCGCAGGGCGAGCTCCGCGAGGTGGCCCAGCATGGAGTGCATGCCCGGGCGGACGACACCGGCCAGGACCACCAGCTCGATACCGGGCCGGTCGAGCAGCACGCCGACCACGTCCAGGGCGTTGGTGATCACGGTGAGCCGCCGGTCCACCAGGTGTCGCGCCAGCTCGAGCGCCGTCGAACCGCTGGAGATCGCGATCGTCTGGCCATCCTCGACCAGGGCGCTGGCCGCCGCACCAATGGCGCGCTTGGCTGCCAGCCGGGGGTCGAGTGCATCGCGCTCGGGTTTCGCCGACCTGACGGCCGCGCCCCCGTAGGTCCGCACCAGGGTGCCGTCCGCCGCGAGCCTGGCAAGGTCTCGACGGATCGTGGACGGCGTCACGCCGAGGTCCCGGGCCAGCGCATGGACGCTCGCTCGCCCGTCCTCGTCGAGGCGGGCGAGCACCTGAGCCCGGCGGCTGGTGCTCAACACGCGCGCATCGTGCGCTTGACTTGCGCAGAATGTCAAGCCTCGCTGCGCGTTGCGCGTAATCGCGCGATTGCAACCGCGCAGCGCGGGGGCTAGCATCGTGCGATGGGCGAGCGGGAGTTCGATGTCCTGGTCCTTGGCGAGATCAACCCCGACGTCGTGGTTCGGGCGGCCGATCCCAGACCGGCGTTCGGTCAGGTGGAGCGGCTGGTCGACTCGATCGACCTGGTCATCGGCAGCTCGTCGGCGATCTTCGCCTGCGGAACGGCTCGGCTCGGCCTGCGCACGGCATTCGTCGGCGTGGTTGGCGACGACCCGTTTGGCCGTTTCATGCTGGAGGCCATGGCGGCGCGCGGCGTCGACGTCGCGGCGTGCCGGGTGGAGCGGGCGGTGCCAACGGGCGCCTCGGTCATCCTCACCAGCGGCACCGACCGGGCCATCCTCACCGCCATGGGCACCACCCCGCTGCTCCGTGACGAGGACATCCCCGAGGGGCTCATCGCCCGTGCCCGCCACCTGCACGTCGGCAGCCTCTTCCTGCTCGATGCCCTCCGGCCCAGCCTCGCTGCCCGGCTCGCGGCCGCTCGCGGACAGGGGCTGACCACGTCCGCGGACTGCAACTGGGACCCGCGTGACACGTGGGACGGCGGACTCTGGGAGATCCTCCGCGAGACGGACGTCTTCCTCCCCAACGCGGCCGAGGCGACGCGGATCGCCCGCACGGACGACATCGAGGCCGCGGCGCGTGCGCTCGTGGCGGCCGGGCCACGCGTGGTCGCGGTGAAATGCGGGACGGATGGCGCGATCGCGGTGGAGCGGGACGGCACCCTGACGCGCGTCCCGTCCCTGGCCGTGAACGCCGTGGACACCACCGGCGCCGGCGACTGCTTCGACGCGGGTTTCATCTGTGGCTTCCTGGCCGGCCGCACGGTCCGTGAGTGCCTGGCGCTGGGCGTCGCCGCGGGCTCGCTCTCGACGCTGGGAATTGGCGGCACGGCCGCCCAGCCGACCCTCCCGGAAGCCGAGGCCGCCGCACGTGCGGCGGGTCTGCTGTTCTGAGCCGGCGCGAAGTCAGCCGGGCAGGCCTGCCTTGATCATCGTCAGGGACGGGTCCGGGCCCTTGAAGCCGACCAGGTACTCGAGCCGGATCGGCGCGAAGCACTCGTAGA
>CAZENL010000195.1:0-3339 GCA_964513505.1 uncultured Anaerolineaceae bacterium | reverse complement strand
GCAGTCGTGGGTACCGGCGCAGTCGTGGGTACCGGCGCAGTCGTGGGTACCGGCGTGGCTGCCGCTGAGCACGCACCGATCAGAGCTGCGACGGCGACCGCGACCGCCAGCGTGGATCCGCGCCGATAACCACCCATTGCGTGAGCCTCCTTCTTCTGGATCGTGCTGGGGCGAGGCGGTGCCCTCACGGGAACACCGGCTGCCAGGACAGGTTGTTGGAGTTGGTGAACTCGAAGTCGTGCGGCTGTCGGGTGAGCTCGACTGGGGCAGGGTCACCCGTGGCCGCCACCGAGATAAGCCGCCCCGACCCGGCGTCGTCCTGGGCGTACACGAGCCGCATCCCGTCCGGCGACCACGTGAGTCCGCGGATCCAGCCTTGACTCGCGTCGTCGGTGACGATGACGCGTTCGTCGCTTGCGTCCGGCGCGAGGGTGACGATGTCGTACTGGCCGGGCCCGTTGAGCGGTTGCGTGACTCGAACAGCTGCGAGTTGCTTTCCATTCGGGGACCAGGCGAGGCTGAAGCCCAGGCTGCTGTCATTCGCCAACTCGACCGGCGAACCAGACCCGTCCGCTCGATACACGTCAGTAGAGGTGCCCGTGGCGCCCTGTCCGCCGGAAACGTCCGCCCACGTGGTCTGCACCACAGCGATGCGCGTCCCATCCGGCGACCATTTCGGCTCTTCTTGATCACTCTGCCGATCCGACGTTGGAGCTCCGCCGCGGGGCAGGAGACGAGCCTGACCCGCGCCGACCGGCACGATCCAGAGGCTCGCGCTGTCGTAGCCGACAGCCACGATTGCCGTCCCATCCGGCGACCAATCGAACTGGCCGGGAAAACCATCCAGCTTGATCGCCTTCGACGCGGCGACCTGAGTCTCCGTCCCATCGAGCCGCGCGACCCACAATTGGGGGTCTTGTGGGTTCGCGAAGAAAGCCAGGCTCTGACCGTCCGGGGCCCACATCGGGCAAACATCGCCTGGGGACGGCGCCACGAAGCGCACAACGGGTCCAACCGGCAGCCCGTCAGTGCCCAAGGTGACGATCACGACAGCGCTGGGCGCGGTTGGTGTCACACCAGGGACATCGGGACCTTCCGAGTAGGCCAGCCTGGTGCCATCGGGCGAGAATGCGGGGCACACCTGGCGCAGCTTGTCGCCATCGGAGCCGATGATCCGCCGATCGACCCCGTTCCCGACCAGGTAGATGTCGCTTGGTCCGCTGGTGCCTCGCGTACCGCCCTGGACTGCATATGCGATCCAGCCATTGGACGCGCCCGGGGGCCGAGATCGTTGCCGCAGAAGGGCCCCGGCGAAGGTAATGGCGCCGAGGAGCGCAATCACCAGCAACAGCACGATGACCAGCCAGGCCGTCGACGGGCGGGCGACCGGCCACGTGAGCCATCCGAACCCGCGCCGGCGTGCCCCCGTGGCGATCGCCTTGTGCGCGATCTCGGATGCATCGAATGGGCGGGAGGCAAAGGCCGCCCGAGACTGGAGGCGAGCCTCCAGCTGCGCTTCAAAGTCGATTCGATCAACCATCACGGAGCTCCGTTCGAAGACGGTCCAGAAGTCGGGCGAGGCGAGCCCGTGTGCCTGAAGGCGAACGCCCCGTCGCCCGGGCGAGTTCAGTCGAGTCGAACCCCGCCACGTAGCGCAGGGCGAGCAGCGCCCGATCGTCTGGATCGAGGCGCGCGAGCGCGTTGGTCAGATCCAGGTCCGGAACGCGCAGGGCCGGGTCGCCACCCGCCCTCGCGGTGGCTCCGACCGCAAGCTCGACGATGGCTCTGCGTCGCCGCCTGCGGCTGAGCTGGCGAGCCTCGTTGGCCGCGACCGACACGAGCCAGGGCCGTAGTCGATCCGGGTCGCGCAGGCTGCCCAGCCGGCGCCAGATGATGGTCCACGCAGCCTGGACGGCCTCGTCGGCCACATCCAGGTCGCCGCAGATCACGAAGCAGACCCGGGTCATGTCGTCGTGATGGGCGTTGATGATCCTGGCGAAGGCGGCCTCATCGCCGGCCACGGCCAGCGCCACCGCCCCGGCGAGGTTGTCAGCGATCGGGACTACCAGGTCCGCCATGCCCCACAGATGCTCGGCGGCGGGTCAAGTGATTCAGACGATGGGCTTGGGTGGGATCGCAAAACTGCGGCCCGTGCCTAATACGGCGGGCGAAGACCCTCGAACATCGGGAAGTGCCGCACGTTGGCGGTGGCCAGGTCGGCGCCGAACTCCAACGCTGTGGCCGCGATCGCCAGGTCCGCGACGGCGAGCGCATGGCTGCGGCGCCACTCTCGGCCGAGCGCACCCGCCCGGCGCGCGATCGACTCGTCCAGTGGGATCCAGCGCAGGGCGCGGAACAGCGCCTCCGCGGTGGCACGCTCGTTCGAGCGGAGGCCCCGCAGGATCTCCAGGCGCGTGATCTCGGAGGCAAGCAGCCGCCGTTCCACGCCCAGCAGGAACGCCTGGGCCGCGGGCTGGCCGCGGAGTGCGTCGATCAGCACCGTCGTGTCGACCACGGTCAGCGGGAGCGCCACCGCTCCTCCAGTTCCTGGTCACGTTCCCGGTCGCCGGCGCGCGTCGCGTCCACGAACGCGGCTCCGTCAGGAAGGCGCGCAATCGGCTTCAGCGCGAATGCGTCCGCGAGCGCCTGGCGCTGGCGCGCCAACTCGAGACTCTCGTCCTCCGCATCGCTCAGATACGACGCCACGGCTTCGCGGATCAGGCTGGAACTGGTGACGCCGGCAACCTCCGCGCGGCGGGCCAAGCGGATTTGCTGCTCGGCGTCCAGGTAGATCTGTGTGCGCCTCATGATGTATGGATCGTACATCGTCCTGTGGCCCGATACGTGGCCCGCCGATCAGGCAGCTCGTTGACGTCGAGCCCTCCCCTGTCGCAGGATCGCCGCTGAAGCCCCTCATTGCGAGAGCGGCGACCGGACAACCCTTCGGAAGACGATCAACTGACGGAGGCGCCCTGCGATGGTCCACACCTTCCGCCGACTGGCCGCCGGCGTGGCACTCCTGGCATTGGCCAGCGCGCCCGCAACGGCGACTGCGGCGCACCACCCCGCCGCGCGCGGCTCCGCCTCCCCTTCCAGCCTGATCGGCCCGACGCAGGACTACAACGGCGACGGCTACGACGACCTGGCCATCGGCGCACCGGGTGACGCCGTCACGCGCGGCGGCAAGACCTACCCGGGCGCCGGCGCGGTCATCGTGCTGTATGGCTCGCCGCGCGGCCTGACCGCGAAGGGCACGTCCAGCCCCAAGACGCCGCACAGCCAGCTGTGGACGCAGGACAGCCCGAACGTGCGGGATGTCGCCGAGAAGAATGATCATTT
>CAZENL010000194.1:0-3383 GCA_964513505.1 uncultured Anaerolineaceae bacterium | reverse complement strand
GGACCACGTCCGGGGTGATGTAGTTGAGCAGGCGCTGGTAGTGGGTGATCAGCAGAACGCCCAGGTCCGGATTGAGCTGGGCATTGACACCCTCGGCCACGATTCGCAGCGCGTCGATGTCCAGGCCGGAATCGGTCTCGTCGAGGATCGCGAATTCAGGCCCGAGGACGGCCATCTGGAGCATCTCCAGGCGCTTCTTCTCGCCGCCGGAGAAGCCCTCGTTGACGTAGCGGGCCGCGAACGCATCGTCCAGCTTGAGCAGCGCCATCTTCTCGCGCATCAGCACGCGGAAGTCGCGCATGGAGATGCCGCCCCGCGTGGCGTCGGACGGATCGATGGTGCTGTCTCCGCCGTAGACGGGCCGGCGGCGTGCGTTGAGGGCTGTCCGCAGGAAGCTGGCCACGGACAGGCCCGGGATGGCGGTCGGGTACTGGAAAGCCAGGAAGAGGCCCATCCGCGCCCGCTTGTCGGGCGACAGCTTGAGCACGTCGATGCCCTTCCAGAGCACCTCTCCCTGCGTGACGCGATACGCCGGATGGCCCATCAGCGCATAGGCCAGCGTGGTCTTGCCGGAGCCGTTGCGGCCCATGATCGCGTGGACCTCGCCCTTGCGGATGGTCAGGTCGATGCCGGCCAGGATCTCCCGCGTCGGGTCCGCGATGGGCACCACGTGCAGGTCGCGAATCTCCAGGACGCGATCGGAGGCTGCCTCGACGGCGCCTTCGGCCGTGCCCGAGTCCGGGGCGGGCGCCAGGTCCAGTGACGTCATGCGGTTGTGATCCCTTCTGTGGACGCCGAAGCCAGGGACACGACCGGAACGGCCGTCGCATGGTGCGGATGCATGGGCCGCGGCCGTGCCAGGTCGGCGAGACTGACCGACTCCAGGGCACTCACCACCGCATCGCGGACGCGCACCCAGAGCAGGTTGACGTTGCAGAACTCCGTGCGTGAGCAAATACCGGCGTGGAGCGGATCCTCGCTGGCGCAGATCATCGGCGCGATCGGCCCTTCCAGGGCCGTGATCACGTGGCTCATCTGGATCTCGGCCGGGTCGCGCGTCAACTCGTAGCCGCCGTGCGCCCCGCGAGTGCTGGCCACCAGGCCCGCGCCGCGAAGGCTGACCACGAGTTGCTCCAGGTACGGCCGCGGCAGGTCCTCGTGGACGGCCATCTCCGAGAGGCTCACCGGACCGGCACCGTAGTGCCTGGCCAGTTCCACCATGAGCCGAACGCCGTATTCGCCGCGCGTCGAGAAGTGGAGCGCGCCGTAGCTGGGCAGCGTGGTCCGCAGGCGCCCGGTCCCGATGGAGAGCTCGAGCGCCTCCGGCGCGTCGATCAGGGCGGTCGTCGACTCATTTCCGACTGTTCTCATCAGGATTGAAGTCTACGCGGGGCCGCCGATTGGCGTCAACCGCGCGTCGCTCGCGGCCGGCTACCGGATCCCGGTGTCGTAGTCGATCTCGATGTCCGTGGCGTAGTCGTCCGGAGCAACGGTGACGGTCTGGGGCGTGGCGTTCGGGATGCCCCCATCACCCGGTGTCGGCTGGATCACGTAGTCGCCCGGTGGCAGGGTGACCTTGAACGTCCCGTCCGGATTGGACGAGACCGTGGTCACGATGTTGCCGTCCGTGTCCAGGATCACCAGCTTGGCCACGTACGGCGTCACGCACGGCGAGGCGTCCACGGCCTGCGCGGCGCACGTCGGGCCGAGCAGGACGATGCCGCTGATGCCCGAGTCCAGTGGGGCGGACGGCGTCGGGGCCGGGGAAACCGTCTCTTCAGGCCCGCAGGCGATCAGGGCGACCACCATCACCACGCCCAGCAGCAGTGGCGGCCACGACCACCGGCGGGGCGCCGCGCTCACGAGTCGAGGCCGGACCAGGCCCGAATCGCGCGCGCGATGGCGGAGATGTCGTCATCGCCGTGGCCCTGGGCAAGCAGGCCGTTCTCGATCTGCGATGTGATGGAAGTGACCGGCAGCGACGTCCCGGTCTCACGCGCCATTCCCAGGGCGATCATCACGTCCTTGAGATGCAGGGCGATCTTGAAACCCAGCGGGTACTCGTTGTCGATCATCCGCCCGCTGCGGTTCTGGAGGACCCAGGACTGCGCAGCTCCACCGGAAAGGGCCTCGACCACCTTCTGGACATCCAGGCCGGACTTCATGGCCAGCACCAGCCCTTCGGCCACGCCGAGGTAGGTGCCGCAGAGGATCACCTGGTTGACCGCCTTGGTCGCCTGGCCCGCCCCGATCGGGCCCATGTGCGTCACGGCGCGACCCATGGCCTCCAAGACGGGGCGAGCCCGCTCCATGTCCGTGGCCTCACCGCCGACCATGATGCTGAGCGTCCCCTTTTGGGCGCCCTCCGAACCACCGGAGACTGGCGCGTCCAGCATGGCCACGCCCTGGCTCGCGAGCCGGGCCGCAAAGCCCCGCGTGGCGGCCGGATCGATCGTGGAACAGTCGATCACCAGCGTCCCGCTCGCGGCGCCCTGCGCCACGCCGTCCGGGCCGAAAAGCACGGCGTCCACGTCGGGCGTATCCGAGACGCAGACGATGACGATGTCGCTGGCCGCCGCCACGTCTCGCGGCGAGGCGAGCTCTCGTGCGCCCGCGGACGTCAGGCCGCCGCCACGACCAGGGGTGCGATTCCAGACGGCCAGCGGGTAGCCCGCCCGCAGCACGTTTGCGGCCATCGCGGCACCCATCGTGCCGAGCCCGCAGAACCCGACGCGTTCAACAGCCACGCAGGAATGGTAGAGCCCCGCCGGTGTGGCGGGGCTCCTTCCGAATTCGCGAGGTGCGCGCCGTTCAGGCGCGACGCCGTCCGATCAGTTGCGGCTGCCTCCGAAGATGCGCAGCAGCATCAGGAACAGGTTCACGAAGTCAAGGTATAGGGCCAGCGCGCCGACCACGGACGCCGACTCGCGGTTCTTGATCCAGGGCATGCGGCCTTCCTTGATGCGCTGCACGTCGTAGGCCGTGAGGCCCGTGAAGATCAGCACGCCGACCACGCCGATGACCAGGCTGAGCGTGCCGCTGCCGGGAAAGAGGAAGACCTGCACCAACGAGGTGACGATCAGGCCGAGCAGGCCCATGAACAGGATGCCGCCCAGGCCGGTCAGGTCACGCTTGGTGATGCCGCCATAGAGCGCCGCGCCGGCGAAGATGGCCGATGCCCCGGCGAACGCCGAGACCACGCCCGGGACGCCGACGCGACCGGCGTAGACCAGCACGATCACGCCGAGCACCAGCCCGTTGATCAACGCATAGGCGAACAGGAGCGCCAGCGCGGGCATGGGGCCGATGCGGTTGATCAGGCCGCTGATGGCCAGCACCAGCCCGATTTCGACGATGAACAGGATCAGGAAGGCGCCGGTCAC
>CAZENL010000193.1:0-3446 GCA_964513505.1 uncultured Anaerolineaceae bacterium | reverse complement strand
CATGTGCGCTCCAGGGTCCGGCATCCGGCGCGGCGGCACCACGCGAATTGCTCCCGGACCTGCGCATGGAACTGCCGACGCAGCTGACCCTGGAGCGCGCCGACGGGCACTACTGGCTCCGCTTCAGCGCCATGATCGCGAACGTCGGCGACGGGCCGCTCGAGGTACGCAGCACGCGGCGCTGCACGGACTGCCCGCACATGCGCGTGAGCCAGGCGATCCTTCAGAGCGACGGGTCGTTCAAGGTGCGCGCGACCCGGACCAAGCAGCGGTATGACAACTCCGACGGCCACCACCACTGGCACGTGATGGGCATGGAGCGCTACGAGCTGTTCCCCCTGGACGCGCCGTTCGCCAGCGGACCGCTCACGGGACACAAGCGCGGCTTCTGCTTCTTCGACGGGTACGTCCGGGACCCGAGCCTGCCGAATTTCCAGCCGTCTCCGCAGTACTCCTACTTCGGCTGCGGCACGCCGAGCAGCCAATCCCTGTTGGTCGGCCTGTCCGTCGGCTGGGGCGACCTCTACCCGTATGACTTCGCGGGGCAGTACGTCGACCTGGCCGGCGTCGTACCCGGTGACTACCTGGTATGCCTCACCGCCGACCCGAGCAACTGGTTCCGGGAGACACACAACGGCAACAACGCTTCGTGGGCGAAGATCCACATTCCCGCTGCCACGGACCTCCCGGACAACCAACGCACCCCGATCACGGCCATCGCGCAGAGCCAGCACAGCTGCAAGAACCAGCTGCCGTACTCGCCAAAACCCACCCACGTGGCGACGCGACCCGCGGCCACGAAATCCGTGAATGCCCGTCCGCGCGCGGCGCTGCCCGCCGCGCGCTTGACCGGTTCAGCCGGGAGCCTGGTCTGGGTTCCCGGAGCGGACGCGCCGGAGTCGGTGGGGTTCTACGGCGCGACGGCGGCGCAACTCGACTGCAGCATCGGAGGCCATTTGCCGGGCACGGGCTGAGTCCCCGGCGTCAGTCGCCTGAATGCGACCCGGAGCGAATCCCGAATCCCTGCAGGTTGCCCGCAGCCGGGCCGCGCTTGACCTCCACGTGATCCACCGACGCTCCAGCGGGCCCGCGCTCCACGATGGCCAGGAGATTCTCGAGCGCCGCCTCCGGGCCTTCCGCCACGAGCAGCACCGAGCCGTCACGGCGATTCGTCACCCAGCCGACGAGCTCCAGGCGCGACGCGGCCCGCGAGACGAACCAGCGATAGCCGACGCCCTGCACACGACCCCGCACCGTCGCTTCGATGCGGACGATGGGATGGTGCTCAGCCGAGTCCGCCGCTCCAGCGTGGGATCCGTCCCCGGTGGCATCGGCGCGATCGTTCATGCGGCGCGCGCGGGGTGCGGCCAAGCGAGCAGGAGCGCGTCGAGGGACAACTCCGGGCTGGCGTAGCTCTCCACGGCCGCGACCATGTCATCGAGCCGATCCAGGAAGCGCAGCAGTGCCAGCCTGTCCAGGCCGGCAGCGGCGGCATCCAGGTCTTCCAGCAGGTCCAGCTGGCGCACCGCGTGGCGTGCTCCGCCGAGCGCCACGGCAAGGTCGCGACCAACGTCACGCCACGCATCCAGGACGCGCAGGACGGCGCGACGGCGCTCGGCTGGCAGGAGCCTGCCGGATGCTAGCGGAGTGGCGCGCGACCGGGTTGCCGGGCCGTTGGCGCATCGGGCGCTGCCGGCGCCACGGACACGCGAAGGCTTCCCGGAGGCAGCGGCTGCATCCTCCCCGTCCCCCTGGCCGGTGCCCGGCCCCGCGGAACTGTCCCGTGCTTCGAGCTGCGCGTCCAACGTCACGCCGGTGGCGATCAGGTCGGACGCGGCCGCCAGGCGCGTGCGGCGGTCGGCGTGGAGGAGATCCAGGAGCTGTCGGGCGATGCGGCCACGCACCAGCGTCGATTCGGGGTCCGCCGCCAGCCGGACGGCCAGACCCGGACGTCCTCCGGCCGCCGCGGCCACGACGCGTGCTCGGGCTTCGTCCGCCAGCCCGCGCTCCACGAGGAAGTCCGCAATCACCGCTGGCGCCACCGGCCCCAGACGGAGTCGCGCCGTGCGGCTGAGCACCGTGGGAAGCAGCTGCGCCGCATCATCGGCGGCAAGGATCATGGTGGTCTCGCCGACCGGCTCCTCGAGCACCTTGAGCAGCGCATTCTGGGCGTCCGGGTTGAGTCGCTGGGCGTCCTCGATGATGCAGACGCGGACGCGCGCTTCCATGGGCATCAACGCCAGGTCGGAGATCAGGGCCTGGACCTGCCCAAGGCGGATCTGCCCGCCGGCACCTTCCGGTGCCACGCGATGCAGGTCGGGATGATTGCCATGGGCCACCTTGTGGCAGGCGGCACAGGTACGGCACGGCCGGGCTGCCGGATCCTCCGCAAGGCAGAGGAGCCCGGCCGCCAGGTCGAGAGCGAGCGTGGTCTTGCCGCAGCCATCCGGGCCGGTCAGCAAGAGTGCGTGCGGCGCGCGACCGCGCCGGATCTGGCGCTGGACGGCCGCAACGGCGGCCGGATGGCCTCGGGTCAGCAGCGAGCCCATTGCGTCGCCGGGCCCGATGGCCGTTTCCCGTTCCGCGGCGGCCGTGCCGTCACGCCTCCCCGTCGGCTGCCGGCTCGGAGACCGGCTTCCGGGTGGTGCGGCGTCGCGGCGTGGCAGGGGCCTCCGGGGAGACCTCTGCGGAACCCGCGGCCTTCTCGGTGGCGGCCGCAGATGTGGCGCGCGACCGGATAGTGGCACGCGGCGCCGAGGCGCGACGAGCCTTGGGGGCTGCCGTCTCGGCGACCGGGGCTTCCGCAGCGGGAGCGGTCGCAGCGGGAGCGGCCGCAGCGGCACGAGGCCGCCTGGTCCGCGGAGCCGCAGCCTCCGGCGCCTGAGCGACGGCCGGTGCCGCCTCCGCCGGAGCGCTCGCCGCCGGGCGACGGCCGCGACGAGCGGGCGCCGCCGGAGCTGCGGGTGCTTCGGTCACGGCCGGTTCGGCCTGGGCCTGGGCCACGGCCTCGCTGGCCACCGACGTGGAGCGGCCACGTCCGCGGGGAGCGGCTCGCACGGGAGCCGGGGCCTCAGCGGCCGGCGGTGCCGAGCGGCTCGGTGCCGGGATGGACTGGTTGAAGCCCGAGCCCGACTGGCGGCGTGCCAGCTCCGCACGAAGCATCTCCTGGACGTCCGCGGGCACTTCGCTCCACGGTTCCGACGAGGGAGCCGATCGCTCGATGTCGCGCGGCTGGTCCTGGTAGGCAGGGCGGCTGGGCCGCGACTGCTGCGGCGGACGTTGCCCGCGATTGCCGCTGTTGCCGCTGTTGCCGCTGGCCATCGGGGGCCGGCCGCGATCGGGCCGCAAGGTGCCACCCGCGAAACCGCTGCCACCACCGGTGGATCCGGCACTGCGGCCGTAGCGCTCGCGGTCCATGGCGGCCTGGTAGCCGGCACGCCGGCCAC
>CAZENL010000192.1:0-3499 GCA_964513505.1 uncultured Anaerolineaceae bacterium | reverse complement strand
GAGCAGCCCTGGACCGACGAGATCCGTGCGCAGGAAGGCCAGCAGCACGTAGCCGCTGCCGAACGAGAGCAGCCCGATCTTGAGGAACACCAGCCCGAGACCGGGGAGGCTGGAGGCGGCCACCGCGCCTGTCGCCAGCTTCTGGGGCGTGAGGCCGGTGATCGGCGCAAGGGTGGCGAGCCAGCGGCGTGCCTCGCCCGACCGGCGCATGCCGGCGAGCGCGATTCCCACCACGACCGCACCGGCCACAACCAGCAGCGGATCGATGCCCAGCAGGATGGCAGCGGCGGCGGCGGCGGCGATGGCCAGCGTGGCCGGACCACGTAACGCGGTGGGCGCCAATCCCGCCACGGCCACGGCGACCACTGCCACCACTACCGGCTGGATCCCGTACAGCACCCAGCCGATCTCGGGCCGGCTGCCGAAGCGTTCGTAGCCCATGGCCAGCAGCAGCACCGCGAGCACGGCCGGGCCGATGAAGCCCAGGCCGGCCGCCAGCAGACCGGCGATCCCGGCGCGCCGCCGGCCGATCCCCAGCGCAACCTCCGTCGAGGTGGGCCCGGGCAGCAGGTTGGCCGCGCCGATCAGGTCCAGGAACGCCTGCTCATCCAGCCATTGGAGATCCCGCACGAAACGCTGCCGGAACAACGCCAGGTGCGCGCTCGGGCCTCCGAAGCCGAGGATGCCAAGCCGGAGGAACTCCCGCAGGACCTCGCGGGGACTGCCGTCCTCGGCGGCCATTCAGTCGAGGGTGAAGTAGTCCGGCCCCGAATAGCGGCCCGTGCGCTCCTTGCGGATCTGCATCAGCACGTCATTGAGCAGGCTGCTGGCCCCGAAACGGAAGCGCTCCGGCGTCATCCACCGCGGTCCGAGCGTCTCGTACAGCACGACCAGATACTGGATGGCTTCCTTTGCCGTGCGGATCCCGCCGGCCGGCTTCATGCCGACAACCCTGCCGGTCCGGCGGTGGAAGTCGCGGATGGCCTCCAGCATCACCAGCGTCACCGGGAGCGTGGCGGCCGGCACCACCTTGCCGGTGCTGGTCTTGATGAAGTCGGCGCCGGCGGCCATGGCCAGGATGCTGGCCCGCCGCACGTTGTCGAACGTCTCGAGCTCACCGGTCTCCAGGATCACCTTCAAGTGCGCGCTGCCGGCGGCTGCCTTGATGGCCACGATCTCGTCGAACACGGCGGCGTAGTCGCCGGACAGGAACGCGCCGCGGTCGATGACCATGTCGATCTCGTCCGCGCCGGCATCGGCCGCCTGGCGCACCTCGGCGATCTTGATGTCCGAGAACGTCTGCCCGGAAGGGAACCCGGTCGCGACGCTGGCGACCTTGACCGTGGAGCCTTTCAGCGCGTCGTGCGCGATGGCGGCCATGGCGGGGTAGATGCAGATGGCCGCGACGCTGGGAATGCTCGGATCTGACGGGTCCGGACGCATGCCTTTGGCGCACAGCGCCCGCACCTTGCCCTCGGTGTCCTTCCCCTCCAGCGTGGTCAGGTCGATCATGCGAATCGCCAGATCCAGCGCCCAGAGCTTGGATTCCTTCTTGATCGAGCGCTTCTTGAGCGCGTCCACGCGCTCGTTGACGCCCACTTGGTCCACGCCGCCCACCCGATCCAGCAGCGCAGACGGAGACCCGCCGCGCCCGACCCAGGCACGGACCAGCGCACTGGCCTGGGCCTCTGCGGCGGCGTGCGTGTCCTCGTGCGAGGAGGCCGTGGTGTGGTCGATGACGCTGGTCACCCGGACATCGTACGCCACTGTCAACGCGGCGCCGACTTGACGCCAACCGCGGGACGTGTGACCGTTCGGTCACATGGACGACCGCGAGAAGCAACTCGATCGAGCGTTTCACGCACTCAGCGACCCGACACGGCGCTCCATCTGGGACGAGCTTGGCCGCGAACCCGGCCTGACGACCGCCCAACTGGCCTCGCGGCGCAAGCGATTGACCCGCTGGTCCGTGATGAAGCACCTGGCCGTGCTGCGTGATGCGGGCCTGGTCGAGACGCTGCCGGACGGCCGGCGTCGGCGCCATTACCAGGTGGAGCGCGGGCTCCAGCCGCTGCGTGATTGGCTGACCGCCGGGTCCGTACGGTGAGGTGCGGTCCGGCGCGGTTGAGTACGGTCGGCGGCCGGCTCCGGATCGCCGTAGTGCATCGGTACCATTGTTCTGACGCACCGCGATTCCCAGACTGGCATAGAGATGTTCCGACGCTATGCAGCCGGGTTCCGCGCGATGCTCATGCTCGCCGACGCGGTCCTGGCCGCTGTCCTCCTGGTGAGTCTGTCCTACTGGCGATTCGGGTCTGATTGGGCGGTCGTCTGGCGTGAGCTGATCCCCAACACCACGGCCGTGGTCGCCCTCTACGCCGCGGGCTGGGTGGCCGTGATGACGCTCAACGGCCTGTACCGGCCGCGGGCGCGCTGGTCATTGCGGGCTGAGATCCGGGACATCCTGCGAGCGACCATCGTCATGACGCTGCTCACCCTCAGCGTCCTGTTCCTGGCCAAGCTGCCGGACGTCAGCCGCCTCTTCCTGGTCGTGCTGTTCCCGGTCCAGGCTGCCGCCACGATCTGCTCACGAGCCGTTGCCCGAGTCCTCATGGAGCGTCTTCGCCGCGAGGGACGCAACACCCGCTACGCACTGGTGCTGGGCGCCGGGCCGCGCGGGCAGGCCTTCGCTCGCACGCTGGAAGGCCATCGGGAGCTTGGACTGCGGGTGGTGGGCTTCCTCGATGACCGGGATGACTTCTCCCTGCCGGCGAGATGGCCGCGCCTTGGTGCCATCAGCGACCTGGAACGCGTGATGCACCAGGGAATCGTCGACGAAGTGATCATTTGCCTGCCCTTCAGCCAGTGGAAGCTGATCGACGCGATCTCCCAGGTCTGTGAGGACGAGGGCAAGATCGTGCGCATCCCCATGGACGTACTGGAACGGGCCATCTCGGTCGGCCGCGTCGAGGACCTCGACGGGACGCCGGTTTTCTCACTGGTGTCCGGTCCCGATCGCGCCCTGACGCTGGCCATCAAGCGGACCTTCGACCTAGTCGTGTCCGTGCTCGCACTGGTGATCCTGTCGCCACTGTTCCTGTTGATCACCATTGCCATCGCACTCGATTCGGGCCTGCCCGTACTCTTCCGCCAGCAGCGCCTCGGCGTGCATGGTCGGACGTTCTCGCTGGTGAAGTTCCGTTCCATGGAACGGGACGCGGAGTCGCGCCGTGCAGACCTCGCGGCCTCCAACGAGGTGCGCGGCCCGAGCTTCAAGATCACGCTCGACCCCAGGATCACTCGCATCGGTCGTTTCCTGCGACGCACCAGCCTCGACGAGCTGCCGCAGCTCTGGAACGTGCTGCGCGGCGACATGAGCCTGGTCGGACCGCGACCGCCGCTGCCGAACGAGGTCAAGGAATACGACCTGTGGCACCGCCGGCGCCTCTCCATGAAGCCCGGCATCACCGGCCTCTGGCAGGTACGCAACCGCCGCGAC
>CAZENL010000191.1:0-3596 GCA_964513505.1 uncultured Anaerolineaceae bacterium | reverse complement strand
AATGGCGCGCTAACGTCGATGGCTACGCGCGGAACGCCGGTTTTTTGGAGGGCTCCATGGGGTGCGAGCCGTATACTATCTGCGCTTGTCAACCCGTGACCCGGCCGTAACCCCGGACACCCTCGGCGCCGTAGGGTCAGTGCCCGCGTAGGGGTTCAGGGGTCGATCACGGCTGTGATCCGCACCATGACTCAGTGAAGTGACACAGTCGCGTGACACTCAGGCCGCGTCCTTCGACCCTGGAGCCGCTGCGATCAGATCGTTCTTCGGGAATCCGTCGCCGATCAGACAGGCGTGGCGCGTCACGCGGCCGGCAGCACTTGGGAGGCAAGAACGCGAACAGCGGCCTGTCGCTCACGGGGATCGACGCGGAAGGTGGCGGTCACGCGGCGCGCGGCGAGGTGGAACAGATCGCCGTGCAGATCAGAGGGTTCGGCCAGGATGACATCGCTGGCGGCGCGCAGCCAGAACGTGCGGTGAAGGGGCCCAGCGGCGGCGAGGGCGCGGTCGATGAAGGTCCGCAACCGCTCGCCTGGCGTGCCGGTCACGGCACGCCGCTCGTCGTCGAGGCGGACAAGCGCGCGGTCGCGGGCGTCGAGACGGGCGCGCCAGAGGGCTTCGGCGATGGCGAGGCCCTCGTCGCGCTCGGTGATGTTACGAACGATTCCGAGCAGATAGCGGGCCCCAGCGTCGGGCGGCAAGGTGGCGACGGCGCGTTTGCCCTCGAAGGTGGCGATGCCGGCGAGGACGGCGTCGTGGGGGTAGCGGGCGATGGCGTTCTTGATATTGCCGGTGGGATCGTCGAGGCCGAGGTGGACGAAGGCCTCGTCGAGGAGGGCGCGGACGACGGGGTCAAGCCGCGCCTGGCGGGTGCGATGGGCGAGTTCCTGGCGACGACGGCGCTCTTCGAGGGCAGCCTTTGCCGCGGCTATCTGTTCGTCCGTCGGCTGGTCTCCGCGGTAGAGCTGCACGCGGGTCCGACCACGGCGGTCGTTGCGCGGCCGGTGGTTGACAGCGCGCGCCCAGACCGTAAGGACAAGCACGAGGATGGCTTGTGCGAGCGCATAGGGCGTGGCGCCAGAGACGACCAGCGGAGGCGCAGTCTGCTGGAAGAGGCCGAAGGCGCCCTCGACGGAACAGTCGTTCTGGGGACGACCGTGTGTCGCGAGAATATGCAGCGTGTCACCGAGCGCTACCGCGACTTCCGGAGTGAGGTTTGCGGCGCGGTTGTCAGTGGACAGCGCGAGCGGAGGGGCGCCGGTGGTGGCGATGCCGTCCTGGTAGGCCTCGATGACGGCGCGGCTGTCTTCCTCGGGACGCACCGAAGCGCCGACGAGGGCGCCCGTGGCGGCGTCGACATCGAGCTCCCAGTTGAAGGTGAACGCCGTGCCGTTCAGCGTGATCTTGATGGGCGAGCCGTCCGCGACCCACTGGCCACCGGCGAAGAACGCTACGAAAGCGCCGCGGATAGCCTTCTCGTCGGGCGAGCGACCTGGGCGACGGCGTGGGCGACGGCCGGCGTGAACAGCGAGGATGCGGCCGATGAGGGTGTCGCCGTAGGGGATGCTGAGCTCGCCGCGAACGAAGGTGCAGAAAGGGTCGAAAGGTCCGGCCCAGCGTTTCCACGCCTCGAGGATCGACTCGATCCGCGGCCCGGTGGGATCGGAATCTGGCGCCGGACCGGGAGCTGGCGCGGCTTCGACGGGCTTGGGATCGGCCAGCCAGTCCTGAAGGGTTGGAAGCGGGACCCGCACGCCGTCGGCGACGGCGGCGAGGCCCAGATCGGCGTAGCGATCAACCAGATCCAGGACCAGGTGCCGGTAGGAATCGCTGTAGTGCTGGCGGGATGCGGTCGCGATCACCGCGCCGGGATGGGCGACGAGGAAGTCGAAGGCCTCGCGCATGACCGCGCTGGCGTCCATGCTCGGCGGGGGTGGCGTGGGCGGACGCCCAGGCGGACGCAGAAGCGTGGGCAGGACCGCCTCGACCGCCGCGCGCAGCTCGTAGGCCCGGGTCTTCGACGCGCCGGTCGCCGCCAGGACGGCCGTGGCGTTCGGGTGGGGCAGACCGAGGCGTTCCAGCTCGGATATTGCGGCGAGAAGGAGCCCGGCTGTCAGGAGGCGCGAGACAGCGGGCTCCTCCTGGAGTAGAAGGGTCATGGCGGGCCGGTTTTTTGAGAAGGTAGGTGGTACTTCCTTCTTTCACGAACCCGGCCCGCCGCCTACTCCTTGAAGTCGAGAATCTTGCGGCCCATCAGCCAGATCTCGGGCTTGCCGCGGTGGCTGACCACGCGAAAGAGGTCCAGCGTGCGGGCGCCGAGGTCCAGGGCGTCCGGCGCGCCGCCCCCAGCCTCGATGCGCGCCATGACCTCGTCGACGCGGCCGTAGAAACGGTCCGAGGGCACGAGCAGGCCGCCCAGCGCGTGGTGGGTACGATGATGGTTGTACCAGGAGAAGTGCGGACCAAGCCGGCGGCGGAGATCGGCGACATCGGTGAACGTCACCCGGTCGAACAGCTCCTTCTGGATGTTGGCGTTGAACACCTCGCTCTTGCCATTGAGCTGAGGCACCGACGCGTGGATCTGATCGACGCCATACTCTTCCAGGATGCGCGTAAACCGGCTGCTGCCCTTCCACGCCCAGAAGGCCGATCCCCCATCGTGCATCACCGCCTCCGGCCGACCATGGCGCATGACGGCGCCCTCGAACGCCGTGATCACCGCGTCGGCCCGCTCCGCGTCGTCGAGCGCCCAGCCGGTCACGAACCGGGAGAAGTCGTCGATCAGCGCCAGCAGGAACACCTTCTGGCCGTGAATGTACCGATGAACGAAGTCCATGTGCCAGAGCTGGTTCGGCCGCAGTGCTTCGTAGCTCCCCGTGTGATCCCGGCGTTCGACCTTGGGCGGACGGTAGCCAGCCTCCTCCATCACGCGGCGGACCGTCTGGGTGGACACCTTGATCCCTGCCCGCCGGAGCTGGTTGCGGACCTGGGATGGCCCGAGCCCCTGCTGCTTGTGCCACTCGGTGAGGATCGCCGCGTCGCGCTGCGCTTCGACGGTCTTCGGATCGGGCCCGCTGGTGGGCGCCGGACCCTCCCCGCGCGCCGCCTTCGCCACCTTCCGCTCCCAGTCCCGCAGCGCATTGCGCGAGATCCCGAGTTCGGCTGAGGCCGGGCGCACGCCGATCGCATCGACGCGCTCCAGCGCCGCGGCGATCTCCGACGGCGTGTACGCCTTCGCGACCCTGGCGCGCGCCCTCGTCGACCGCGCGGAGGCCGCCACGACCGGCCGTGGCACCGCGGCCACTGGCGATGGAGCTGGCGCAGCCTCGGGCATGGGCGCCACGACCTTTCCTGCCGCCCGGTGCGCCTTGAACACCCAGCACGACAGCGTGCCCCACGGAATGCCCGTCTCCAGGCTTGCCGCACGGCTTCCGACCACCAGGGCCCGCGCTGTCGCTGAAGTCTTCTCCTCCGACGTGTACTGCCGGATCTTGCCTGTCTCGCCCATCTCTGACCTCGCCTGTGCTGCCGAGGACCGGACGAGAGTGTCCGGGGTTTCGGGGTCAGCTACAGGGGGTCAGGGTGCGACAAGAGCA
>CAZENL010000190.1:0-3650 GCA_964513505.1 uncultured Anaerolineaceae bacterium | reverse complement strand
GAGATCTCCAACCATTGGGCGTCCGTGGGCGCAGCATCCAGTTTGTAGAAGTGGCGCACGGCCTCTCGGCTGATCGTGTCCTCCGTTGGGATCGTGTCCGCGGAGCCGCAGCCGCGCATCAGGATTCCCTGCGCGGTCCACGGACCAACGCCGGGGAGTGCCTCCAGCCGGACGATCGCCTCTTCCACCGGTAGCTCGCGCAGCGCGCCGGTATCCAGCTCGCCGTCCAGGGCGGCGCGTGCAAGGCCGTGGATGCGCTTCACCTTTTCCGCGCTGATGCCCTTGACCTCGGCCGCATCGAGCAGCCGTTGAGGACGCGGGAACGCGTTGACCGAGCGACCGCCGCCCAGGTCGATCTCGTCACCGTATTGCTCGCCAAGCGCGGCTTTCACGCGCGCGCCCTGGCGCATAGCGATGCGCTGCCCGATGACGAAGGACGTGGCCGACTCGTACGCCGAGTAGAAGCACACCGGCCGGATCCAGTCGTATTGCTTCTGGAGCTCTCCGATCACGGGGTCTTGCCGCCCGACCTCCATCCAACCGGTGCCGTCGTGGTCCAGTGACAATGATCGCAGCGCCTGCACCTGAGCCTGCTCGACCTCGTCGGCCGTCAGCTCCCGCGCTCCGAAGATCTGACCGTGGACGGTTCCGTCCGCCGCCTGGGATATGTCCACGGCAGCACTGGTGGTCCAACTCTCGAGCGGAAAGGCCATCAGGATGCTCGGACCGGCGCCGCGGGCCTCCACGCTCCCACCACCGAGGCCCGGGGCGAAGCCACCGGCAAAGTCCGCGGCCGCGGCCAGGCTGAAAGGTCCCTTGGGTGTGATCTCAAAGCTGGTCATGCCGGGAGTCTACGCAGCGCCGCTTATCTGGCGCTTCACGTATCGGTGGACCATCCAGCCGTTGCACCCGGAGTCGTCAAACGGCCACCGGGTTGGCCGCGCAGCTCATCTTCCGGCGCCTGAGGCGCGCTCCATGGCAGATTGCCGTCACTCCACGCACAGATCGGCCAACGACGGGAGGGACGGGCTCCGTCGGTGGCCGTTTGTCGACACGGCACGCAACACGGCGCATCCAGACGCTGGGTGCGGCACGGCCTGGCGCCTACAATCGGCCACGTGACCGTCTACCTGGACCACGCCGCCACGTCCCCGCTCCGCAAGGAGGCGCTGGACGCGATGCTGCCGATCCTCACCGAGAACTGGGGCAATCCGTCGTCTCCGCACGCGGTTGGCCGAAAAGCCCGCGCCGCGCTCGACGGCGCCCGGGAATCGCTGGCGCGCCGGCTCAACGCCGACCCGCGCCAGATCGTCTTCACCAGCGGCGGCACGGAGTCCATCAACCTGGCCGTCAAGGGAGCCGCCTGGGCGGGCAAGGCCACCGGCAATCGCATCGTGACCACCGCCGTCGAGCACCACGCGGTCCTCAACAGCGCTGCCTACCTGGAGAAGTTCGGCTTCGAGGTGATCACCCTGCCCGTGGATCGCTACGGGCGGGTGGATGCGGACCAGCTGACCGCGGCACTCAATGACAGGACCATCCTGGTCTCGCTCCAGCTGGCCAACAACGAGGTGGGCACCCTCCAGCCGATCGCAGAACTGGTGCGGCACGCACGGGCCCAGAAGACGGCCTTGATCCACGTGGACGCGGTGCAGGCCGGCGCGTATCTGGACATCGACGTACAGACACTAGACGTGGACATGATCAGCCTGGCCGCGCACAAGTTCGAGGGGCCGCGCGGCGCCGGCCTGCTGTGGCTCAAGCGAGGCACCGCGATCCTTCCCCAGATGCACGGCGGCACCCAGGAGCGCTACCGGCGTGCCGGCACGGAAGATGTGGCGGCCGCGGTCGGCATGGCGGCGGCCTACGAGCTGGCCTGCTCCGAGCGCGCCGAGACGGGCGCCCGCCTGCGCCGTCAGCGCGACCGGCTGCGCGACGCCCTGGTAGCCCTCCCGGACGTTGAGGTCACGGGCCACCCGCGATCCCGGCTCCCAGGCCTCCTGTCGGTCGTGGTCGGCGGGGTTGAGGGCGATTCGTTGGTGCTGGCGCTGGACCTGGAAGGGATCTGCTGCTCCACGGGCAGTGCCTGCACCACCGGTTCAACTGAGCCGAGCCACGTGCTCACCGCGATGGGGTTCCCCGATGACGAGGCACGCGGCGCGCTCCGGCTGTCGCTCGGGCGAACGACCACCGACGAGGAGGTGGACCGGGCAGCCGAGGTCATCCCACAGGTCATCGAGCGCCTGCGGCGCGGGACGGCCACCATCTCGATCGATCCGCTCTCCGCCGACCCCCGCGCCCAGGAGGTGGGGGCCTGAGCGAGCGGGTGCTGGTGGCGATGTCCGGCGGCGTGGACTCGTCGGTGGCCGCAGCACTGCTGGCCGATTCGGGAACGGACACCGTGGGTGTCTGGATGCGCCTTCACGATGTCGCGGACTCGTACAGCGAGTTCAAGAAGAGCTGCTGCTCGCTGGATGCCGCCGATGACGCGCGGCGTGTGGCCGGCCAGCTCGGCATTCCCTTCTATGTCCTCAACCTGGAGCGCGAGTTCGCGGCCGGCGTGCTGGAACCGTTCCTGGCCGCGTACCTGGATGGAAAGACCCCGTCGCCGTGCGTGGACTGCAACACGTACGTGAAATTCGGCGCGTTGCTGGGACGGGCGCGCCACCTCTACCAGGCGGACGCCGTGGCCACCGGCCACTACGCACGCGTCGATGTGGTGGAGGAGGCCAGCGGGCCGCGCTGGCGCTTGCTCAAGGGCGCCGATCCGGACAAGGACCAGAGCTACTTCCTCTACGGCCTGCGGCAGGACCAGCTGGAGCGGACACGCTTTCCGCTCGGTGAGTTGACCAAGCCGGAGGTGCGCAACGTGGCGCGCCGCCTGGACCTGGCCACAGCGGAGAAGCCCGAGAGCCAGGAGATCTGCTTTGTTCCGGGCGGCGACTATCGCGAGGCACTGCGCGAGCGAGCCGGATGGACCGAGACGCCGGGGCCGCTCATGGACGCGGACGGGGCCCAGGTCGGCGAGCATCGAGGGGCGGCCGCCTACACGGTCGGGCAGCGCACCGGACTGGGCGTGGCGCTCGGCGAGCGCCGCTACGTCAGCTCCATCAACGCGACCACAAACCTCGTCACGCTGGCGCGCCGAGAGGACCTTGAGAAGCGCGTCTTCAGCGTGGATGGCGGCTCGTTCGTGGCCGGCCCGCCGCCTGGCGATGTCTTCGAGGCCGAGGTTCGCATCCGGCACCGCGCCGAGCCCGTGCCCGGAGTGGTGCGTCGCTCGTCGGCGGAGGAGCCGGATCGCGGTGGCCGCTGGGAGGTCGTGCTGGAGCGCCCGGCGTGGGCCCCCGCTCCCGGCCAGGCATGCGTCTTCTACCGTGATGACGAGGTCATCGGCGGCGGCCGGATCGCCGGCTGATCGCGTGGCGAGTGGACATGCCTGACCTTTCCGTCGGGCCGGCGGTGGTGCTGGCGCTCATCGTGGGCGCATTCCATGCCTGCCTGTACGTGGTGATCCGCGGTTCGGCGGGCGCCCGGCTGCCGTTCGTGCTGGTGGCCGCGGTATTGGGCGCCCTGGCCGGGAACGCGATCGCGGCGCGCACCGGCGATCCGGTTCGCCTCGGCGACTTCGGGTTGGTGTGGGCCTCGGT
>CAZENL010000189.1:1347-3680 GCA_964513505.1 uncultured Anaerolineaceae bacterium | reverse complement strand
GCCAACACGCTGAACGCCCCGATGCGTCTGACCTTGAGCATGACAACTCCCCTACGGCTGAGTGGTTGCCGGCCACTCTAGGGAGCCGCCAGCCCGATCACAAGATGGGAATCTCGTCCGGGAGGTGGCGGAGAGGGAGGGATTCGAACCCTCGATGGGTTGCCCCATACCGCATTTCCAGTGCGGCGCCCTAGGCCTCTAGGCGACCTCTCCGCGGAAGTGGGGCCGCGTCCCATGGCAGCCCGGTGGAGGGAGTCAGACGTGCGGGTGGCGGAGAGGGAGGGATTCGAACCCTCGGTGCTTGCGCACACCGCTTTTCGAGAGCGGCACCATCAACCACTCGGACACCTCTCCGCGAGGAGGATAACAAAGGGCCCAGCCGCGACCGCGCCACGCCCCTTGACGGGGCGCTGCGACCGCACGTGGTTACCGGCCGGAGTGCGCCGCCTGGAGATCCTCCGCCTCTTCGCGCAGGATGCCGCTGACCACGCGGAGACGACGCGCGGTCCCATTCGTGCCGGCCAGCTGATACGCCGACCCGCAGGCGCCGTCGCGCGCATCCGGCAACGCGTAGACCAGACCGTCGGCGTCGCTCTGCAGCAGCGCACCCACGCACATGGCACAGGGCTCGATGACCGAGAACACGGTGAGTCCGGTCAGCGACACGCGGCCCAGGCGTTTGGACGCCTCGCGGATGGTGACCACCACGGCGTGCGCGGTCGGGTCTCCGGTCGTGAGGACCTGATCGGACCCGCGCGCCACCATGGCATCGTCGAGAACCGCCACGGCGCCATCCGCGCGCTCGCCACGAGCGACCGCGTCCGCGGCCTCGACGAGTGCATGGCCCATGTACAGCTCGTAACGCATCCTGCCGGCCATCCTACACGCCGGACCACCGGCGGAACCCCTCCTGTCCGGCACCACTTGCGGCGGTCGGAGCGGGTCCACAGCCCCGCAGATACGGTCCGATCGGCCCCTCCGGACCGGGCGCCACCGGGTTACGATCCGGTCAACCCTGCCCGGCCACGCCGCGGATCGCCTGGGCCACGGGATCATCCCAGTTCATCTGACCCAGGAGCATGCGCATGTCACGAACACCACGGATCGGAATCCTCACCGGGGGCGGCGACGTTCCCGGCCTGAACAGCGTGATCAAAAGCGTCACGTACCGCGCCACCGAGCTCGGTTACGAGGTGCTCGGCATCCGCCGCGGTTGGGAAGGCCTGACGCACCACGACCCCAACATTGCGCCCGACCCGCACTACGTGATCCCGCTTACGCGCGACTCCACGCGCACCATCGACCGCACCGGCGGGACGATGCTGCACACGTCGCGGACCAGCCCGCGCAAGTTCCACGCGGACCGGCTGCCGCCGTTCCTTTCCCCCGAGGAGGCGGCCAAATACACCAAAGACGGCGTGATCTACGACCTCACGCCGATCGTGGTGCGCAACATCCAGCGCCTGGGCCTGGACTACCTGGTGCCGATCGGTGGCGACGACACGCTGAGCTTTGCCCAGACGCTCCACGAGCAGGGAATTCCGCTCATCGCCATCCCCAAGACCATGGACAACGACGTCCAGGGAACCGAGTACTGCATCGGCTTCTCCACCGCGATCACCCGGGCCAAGGAGCTCATCAATCGGCAGCGCACGACCCTCGGATCGCACGAGCGGATCGGCATCTTCCGCATCTTCGGGCGCGACTGCGGGTTCACCGCGCTCTACACGGCCTACGTGACCTCCGGGCGCTGTGTCATCCCCGAGGCTCCGTTCGACCTGGACCAGCTGGTCGAGACCCTGGCGCACGACCACCGCACCAACCAGAGCCATTACGCCTTCCTCATCGCTGCCGAGGGCGCGATCTGGAAGGGCGGATCCATCCAGGAGATCGGTGAGGCCGACTCCTTCGGCCACCGCCACAAGGCCAACATCGGCGAGGTGCTGGCGGACGAGGTGCGGCGACGGACCGGAATCGAGACCGCCTTCTCCGAGTTGACCTACGACCTGCGCTCGGGCGAGCCGGACATGGTCGACCAGATGGTGGCGATCACGTTCGCGAACGTGGCCATGGACCTGATCGCGGAGGGCGTGCGCGGCCGCATGACGGCGATCCGGGACGGCAAGTACGCGCACTCCGCGCTGCCGGATCCGAAGCTCGGAGCGCGGCACGTGGACCTCGACGAGATGTACAACCAGGAGCGCTTCCGGCCGGTCTACACGGGCCTGCTGGGCCACCCGGTGCTGCTCGGTCAGTCGCTCGCCCCGACCGACTGACGGTTGACGCCGAGCTGGGAACCTCGGAGCCTGGCTCGGGCGCTCGTGGCTCGGGCG
>CAZENL010000189.1:0-1247 GCA_964513505.1 uncultured Anaerolineaceae bacterium | reverse complement strand
TGGCTCGGGCGCTCGTGGCTCGGGCGGCAAGATTGCAGATCAAGTCAACACGGTGGCATCCGGCGTCGCTGCTGGAGGCGATTGGTTGCCCTGAGGCGGTTCGCTGCCGCGCAATCCGGGCTGTCCTGTCCGTATCGATCGTCGTTTCTGTCAAACATCGCGAGCTCGCGGGCGCCTCATCGTTGGCAACGGACGCCTTGCGAGCTTCAGCGCGTGCGACGTGTTGACTTGAAGTGCAACTCCGGCGGGCACATTGAATAGAACGGCAGATGGACGCAGCCAGCCGAGCGGACGCCGGAATCTGACGGCCCGGGATCCGGAACTTTTCGATGCCCGGCCCCGGCAACCCAACGGTCAGACGATGGCGACGGGGCGCTCGATGGCGGCGTCCGACTGGAACCTGCGGTCGATCAGCACGCGCACGATGTAGGTGATCTCCAGGCCTGCGCCGTCGAACGACGGCGGCGAGCCAGCGGGCACCAGGAGGCGGACATCCGCCGCACCGCTCGACAGCGCCGATGGCTCGACCGGGACGGTCGCGATGATGCCCTCCTCGCCGTTGGGCGCGTTGGTGCGCCGATGCAGCTCGATGCGCGCCTTCTGGCCGCCGGGGGCGCCCGGCCACGCGGCGTGGACGGCCATCTCCGTCCCGTTCGGCACGGGCAGGGGTGAGGTGATGCCGATGACGGCGCCGCCGACCGAAACGTCCGCGAGCAGCGCCATGCCGCCCTGCTTCCCGACACCCGCCGAGATCAGGTCCACGTTCTGGAGGACCGGCACATACGTCGCCAGGTAGTGGTCGCCGCCGCGCGGGATGTCCCAGAGCGCCTCCACGGCCCAGGCCACGATCGATTCCCCAAGGTGGGCGCAGGGCGGGCCGAGTGACGGGGCAGGAATGGAGAAGTGCCCTTCCCAGGACTGCCCGGGTTCCAGCGCCGCAGGCAGCCCGGCATCCGTGAACGCGTCGTCCGCGAAGAGGCGACCGTTGGCCTCGACCCACTCCTCGGTGTGCGTGACGTGCCCCTGGGAGTCGCGGTCGTCGCGCGACTTGCGTTCCTCGTCCAGCCGGAGCCCACGCAACCGGATCACGGCGCTGCGGGCATCGATGCGGTCCGTGGCGGTGACGCGAACCGTTCCGGCAATGCCCTCACCGACACGCACCGGCCCGTCGAGCACGATCTCGCCACTGACATCGCCGTGGCTGTGGGTGACCAGGTCTTCTGCCCGCACGTTGTGCAGCGGGTGGG
>CAZENL010000188.1:0-3759 GCA_964513505.1 uncultured Anaerolineaceae bacterium | reverse complement strand
TTCAGGGTCGGCGGGCCACCCGGAGGGATCGCGGACGCGACCAGGATCACGACCAGGCTGACCAGCACGAGCACCAGCACGGCGGCTCCGAGCATCTGGACGCGCGATGGTCCCATCGCGGAAAGGATAGCCGCTCGGGCGGACTCGGCCGGGCTTTGGGCCCGATCGGAATCGTCAGTGCCTGCCCACCGTCGGCCGACCCAGTCCGGGCGAGATTGCCGGCGGGTCCACGCCGGACATGAAGTGCGGGTGGCCCGGCTGCTTCATGGAGAGCACCCGGAACGGATCGATCCGCTCGCGCTCGGCGGACGGGTAGTGGTCGCGTTTGACGAGGTCGGGGGAGATGGGCATCCATGGGCCGTCCATGCGGAACAGTTCGTAGTGGAGGTGGCATCCGGACGCGTTGCCGGTTCTGCCCTCCCAGCCGAGGAGGTCGCCCGCCTTCACGACCTTGCCCACCTTGACGTTGGCCAGACCCAGGTGCACGTACGCGCTGCGGTAGCCGTTGCCGTCGTCGACGACCACCACGATCGGCAGCTGGTACATCGAGTGCTTCCGCTTGATCCTCTCGTAGAAGGCATTCAGGGAACCGTTGAAGCCCATCACCGGGTCAAAGCGGCGGCCCACGGCGATGACCGTGCCGGCGTGGGCGGCGTGGATCTGGTCGCCGCAGAAGGTGGCCAGGTCGAGGCCTTCGTGGATGCGCTGGCCGTCCACCACCAGGAAGCCGTCGGCGCGGTCCTGGAAGAAGCTGCTGACGCGAGCATTGCGCAACGGCCATTGATAGCCGGTGAGCTGCTCCGGCTCCGGTGACGTTGGCCCACCAGGGGTTGTGGGAGTGGGCGATGGTGTCGGGGTGGGTTCGGGGGTCGGCTGGGAGACTCCCGAACCGTCGGTCGGTGCCGGTGTGGGACCGGGGAATGGCGTACCGGTCGCCCCGGGTTCGCCCGCCGATCCACCGCTGCTGGGTTGCGGTCGTGCCGGCGTTGTGGCGGCGAGATCCGTCGGATGGGTGGCGGCACCGGGACCTTGCGCGAGCAGCGGCGGGGTTGCCGATGGCGTCCCGCCGGCGTTGACCTGTCCGAAGGCACCGATCAGGCTGACGACCACGATGACGGCGACCGCGACCACCGTCAGGGCGCCACCCAGCATCGCAGCGCGGACGCGCAGCTGGTTATACCGGACGCGACGTTGCTCGCGCTCGCGGACCTCCCAGATGGGGATCGCCTGACGGTAGGGGCCTCGGCGCATCGATGCTATGGAACCACGGATGGGCAATCCTGTGTGGGGACAGCGCGAAGTCGGGCGTAATTCTCCAAATAGAACATCTGTTCTAGGATGAACGGATGCCGGCAGACTTTGCGGAGCTTCACTGCCATTCGGACTTCTCGTTCCTGGATGGGGCGTCGGGCGCGGACGACCTGGTCGAGCGAGCGCTGGAACTCGGCCTCTCGGCGCTGGCGGTCACGGACCACCAGGGCCTCTACGGCGCGGTCCGATTCACCACGGCGGCGCGCGAGGCGGGGCTGCATCCGGTCGTCGGCATGGAGGTGGAGCTGGTCGACTCGGCCGTGCCGGATCCGGGCGGGCTGGTCGTGCCCCGAGCGCGGCGGAACGCTCGGTTGGCGGCGGGTCCTGCCGGCCCGGGTCCGGTCCCGCTCCGCTCGGCGGTCGCCTTCGGCGACCCTGATGCCTCGCGGACGGGACGCGAGACCCGACCGTCACCCGCCGCTGCGTTCCAGCGCGACGAGGCACTCGCCGGCCGGCCCGCCCCACCTCGTGTGGAGAGGAAAAGGGTGCCGGGGCATCGCGATGCTCGCAAGGAGGATCTGCGGGGGGTCAGGGGGCGAGAGCTGGGGCCGCACCTGGTGCTGCTGGCAGAGGATGCGACGGGGTATCGCAGCCTGTGCCGGCTGGCGAGTGCCGCGCACCTGTCGGGCACCAAGGGCGTGCCGCGCTTCACACACGAGCTGCTGGCAAGCAACACGGAAGGGCTGATCGCGCTGACCGGCTGCCGGAACGGCGAGCTGTCGCGCCGGCTGCTGGCGGGGGATCGGGACGGCGCCCGGGGGGCGGCGCAGCGGTTGATGGGGATGTTCGGGGACCTCGGCGGCGCGGAAACGGAGAGCGCCAGGCTCTTCATCGAGCTCCAGCACCACCTCCTGCCGGATGACGACTGGCTGGTGGCCGAGCTTGCCCTGTTGGCCGGGGAGCTCGGCCTGCCGACGCTCGTCACCAACGACGCGCACTACGCGCTGCCGGCGGGCCGTGAGCTCCAGGACGTGCTGGTCGGCATCCGCCACGGCCTGAGCCTGGACGCGTGCGCCCATCTGCGACGCCCCAACGGTGAGTACCACCTCAAGGGTGAGCCGGAGCTGCGCGCCCTCCCGCCGGCCCTGCCCGGCACGGATCCGCTGGTCGCGCGTGCCTGGGCTCACGGGATCGCCAACGCGGGGGAGGTCGCCGAGCGCTGCAACGTGGAGCTGGAGTTCGAGCGTTACCGCTTTCCCGGTTTCACCGTGCCCAACGGGGAGACACCCTTCGGCGAGCTGGTGCGGCTCTGCCACGAGGGTGCCCGGGTCCGCTACCACCCCCTCACTTCAAGGGTGGTGAAGCAGATGGCGCACGAGCTGGACGTGATCGAGCGCACCGGCCTGGCCGAGTTCTTCCTGATCTGCTGGGACCTGATGAAGTTCTGCAAGGACCGCGGCATCCCGGCCCAGGGCCGCGGCAGCGCGGGCGATTCGATCGTGGCCTACGTGCTGGGCATCACGCGCGTGGACCCCATCCGCCACGAGCTGCTCTTCGAGCGCTTCATCAACGAGGGCCGCGTCACGTACCCGGACGTGGACATCGACTTCGCGTCCTCCCGGCGCGAGGAGGTCATCCAGTACGTGTACGAAAAGTACGGCGCGGAACACACCGGGATGGTCTGCAACGTGGTCACGTATCGGGCCCGCTCGGCGGTCCGGGAGGTGGGCTATGCGCTGGGGTTCCCGCGGCCGCTGGTGGACCGTGTCGCGAAGGCGCTGGAGACATACGACTCGGTGATGGTGCGGCGGGACCTGGAGGCGGAGGGCGGTTTCGCCGAGTTCTTCCAGGCGCCAGGGGAGGGAGTCGTGGCGCCGGGCGCGTCCGTGGCCGCCGGGGGGAGCCTGCCCCAGGCCGTAGCGGCGGCCACGGCCACCGCGGCGGCGCATATCGCGGCGGAGCGGAGCTCCGCATATGGATTCGTGGGATCGATGGGGGAGCTGAACCATCCGAGAGGAAGCCGCCTCGCAACGCCGATCGAAGACGAGCACGGAGACGGGAGGCTCGTCCGGCGCGAGGACCTGCGCATGTCCGAGGGCGGGCGGCCGACCAGGACGCGCGGCGGGGCACCGCTCGAGGCGCACGGCGGGCAGATCGTCGATCTCAGGGAACGGCTGGCGGCACGCTCGGCGGAGGAGGCCGCGGCCGCGGCCGATGCGGAGAAGCTGGCCCCCTGGACCACGTTGCGCCGGGGCCCGTCGGACGACAAGGGCGGGCCGGGCGACTCTGCGGTCAGCGTGCGCTGGCTCCACGCGGAGGCGCAACGCAAGGCGGAAATTGCCGCGCTCGCGGGGAGTGGCACGTCCCGGGGAAGTGGCGCGCCAGCGGGGAGTGCCGCGCTCGCGGGGAGTGGCACGTCCCGGGGAAGTGGCGCGCCAGCGGGAAGTGGCGGGGCGGTACCCGCGCAGATGTCGATGCCATCGTCAAGGAGCGGGGCAGCGGACGCCA
>CAZENL010000187.1:0-3761 GCA_964513505.1 uncultured Anaerolineaceae bacterium | reverse complement strand
GGATTCTTTCGGAGGTCATCGACCGGGCGATCGGGAGGGCCGCGTGATGGAGTACGAGACGTTCCTGGCGCAGAAGCGCTTCGCCGTACGGCCCGTCGGCATCGACCCGCCGCCGCTGAGCACGAAGCTATTCCCGTTCCAGGCGGACATCGTTCGATGGGCGTTGCGCCTCGGGCGGGCCGCAATCTGGGCCGATTGCGGCCTCGGCAAGACGCTGATGGCGCTGGAGTGGTCCCGCGCCGTCCACGAGCACACCAACGGCGATGTCCTGATCGCGACGCCACTGGCCGTCGCTCGGCAATTCGTCGACGAGGGGGCGAAGTTCGGCATCCAGGTCACCCACTGCCGCACAGCGGCCGACCTGAAGCCCGGAATCAACGTAACCAACTACGAACGGGTCCACCTGTTCGATCCGGACGACTTCGCCGCCTTCGTCGCCGACGAGGCGAGCGTGCTCAAGGACTACACGAGCAAGACGCGCAACCAACTGATCGAGTTGTTCGCGGCCACGCCATTCCGCCTGGCCTGCACGGCGACGCCAGCGCCGAACGACCACATGGAGCTTGGCAACCACGCCGAGTTTCTGGGCGTGATGAGCCGGGTCGAGATGCTGTCGATGTTCTTCGTCCACGACGGCGGCTCGACGCAGGACTGGCGCATCAAGGGACACGGCCGCGTCGCCTTCTGGCGGTGGGTGGCGTCATGGGCGGCGGCCGTCAGGAAACCGTCCGACCTGGGGTATCCCGACGGTGACTTCAAGCTGCCGCCGCTCGAGGTGGTTGAGACTGTCGTCGCCTCGTCGGACGACTTCCGTCGGTCGCAGGGGACGCTTTTCGTAACGGAAGCCAGGGGGCTGTCCGAGCAGCGAGGCGCGCGGCGTTCGAGCCTGCCGGACCGCGTGAAGTCCGCCGCCGACCTCGTCAACGCCGAGCCCGACGAGCAGTGGCTCGTGTTCTGCGACCTGAACGACGAGAGCAAGCAGCTCGCAGCGGCCATCCCCGGCGCCGTCGAGGTCACCGGGAGCGACGACGCCGACACGAAAGAGGGCCGACTGCTGGCCTTCGCCCGTGGCGAGATCCGCGTGCTGGTGTCGAAGCCGTCGATCTGCGGCCACGGCATGAATTTCCAGAACGCGGCTCGCATGGTGTTTGTGGGGCTGTCGCACAGCTTCGAGGCTTGGTACCAGGCGATCCGACGAGAGTGGCGCTTCGGACAGAAGCGCCCCGTTCGGTGCCATGTCATCACGTCGGAGGCCGAGGGCGCCGTCGTCGCGAACCTCAAGCGCAAGCAGGCCGAAGCAGAGGAGATGACGGCGGCGATCGTCGCCGAGATGAAGGACTTTACATCGCGGGCGCTGTCAGCAACGGCCCGCGATGTCACCGCGTACGAACCACAACAGAAGATGCTGGTCCCGGAGTGGATCGGCCAGGAGGAGGGACGCTGATGCACGAGACAAAGGTCGTCGACCAGGCCGTGACCGAGAACTTCACGCTGTACAACGCCGACTGCGTCGATGTCGCGCGGGCGCTCCCGTCTGACTCGATTCACTACACGGTGTTCTCGCCGCCGTTCGCGAGTTTGTATACATATTCCAACTCCGACCGGGACATGGGCAACGTCAAAAACGGAGCGGAATTCGCCGCCCAATTCGCTTTTCTCGTCCCGGAGTTGTTGCGAATCACGAAGCCCGGGCGCCTGCTGTCGTTTCATTGCATGAACCTGCCGACCTCGAAGGCGCGCGACGGGTTCATTGGCGTCGCGGACTTTCGCGGCGAGCTGATCCGGATGTTCGTCGCCGCGGGGTGGATCTTTCACTCCGAGGTCTGCATTTGGAAGGACCCGGTCACGGCGATGCAGCGGACGAAGGCCCTCGGGCTGCTTCATAAGCAGCTCAAAAAGGACTCGTGCATGTCGCGCCAGGGAATCCCAGACTACCTGGTGACGATGCGGAAGTCGGGCGAGAACCCCGAGCCGGTCACGCATACCAATGAGACCTTCCCGGTTTCGCTCTGGCAGCGCTACGCCTCTCCGGTGTGGATGGACATCGACCCGAACGAGACGCTGCAATACATGAGCGCCCGGGAGCACGACGACGAGCGCCACATCTGCCCTCTACAGCTCGAGGTCATCCGCCGCGGCCTGGAGCTCTGGACGAAACCAGGCGACACCGTCTTCTCGCCGTTCGCCGGCATCGGGTCCGAGGGCTACGTGGCCCTGGAAATGGGTCGGCGCTTCGTCGGCTCCGAGTTGAAGGGCAGCTACTTCGAGCAGATGCGGCGGAACCTCGCCAGCGCCGGGGCGCAGATCGCGCTCTTCGACACGATCGGCGCCCGCCAGGCCTCCTCGCCGGAGGCATCCCAATGAGCACGACCGTCGAACGAATCGCCCTAACCAACGCCGCAAAGCTCGCCAGTTCCACGGCAGATCCGAAGGCCCCACAAGAACTACTCGCGCACGCTCTCCTGCGGTTCACAGCCGCGGGCCTGGTGGTCGCTGCGACCGACGCGACGACGTCCGTCATGTCGGAAATCCCGGTCCACGAAATCGGCAGTCCCGTCGGCTCGGTCTGCGTGGACGCCCGTCGGTTCTCGGCGGCGGTGGCCTCTCTCCCTGGCGATAAGGTCTCCGTCGCCTTCGACGACAAGCTGAAGGTCACGCTGAAGTCCGGCAAGGCGACTGTCGCGCTGGAGGGGCGCATGGGCGCCGACTTCCCAACCCTGCCGACTGTGCCACCCGGAGCCGAGGTTCCCGCCGGTCTCTTTTCGGCGGCCATCGACCGAGCGGCCTACGTGCGCGGCCTCGACGAGCTGCGATTCCCGGGGCCGTATCTCAGCGTGAAGGACGGACGCTGCACCATCGCATCCGTCACGAGTCATCGATTCGCGGTGTCGGAGTTCGCCGCGCCGAACCTGAAAGATCAGGAGACCATCGTCGTCCCGGCCGCCGGCGTGGCGCACGTGGCCTCTGCGCTGGAGGGCCAGGAGACGGCGCGGGTGTCCGTTGCCGCCGGGCGCCTGTCTGTCACGGCCGGCAACGTCTCGGTATCCGTGAGGCTCGCTTCTCAGAAGCCGGCGCCCTGGCAGAACATCATCGACCACTACTTCGCCGCGTCGAAGCGCCACAAGGTCCGCCTCTTCCGGGAGGAGTTGCTGTCGGCCGCCCGTCGCGCGGGCATGATGAGCGGCAACAGCGAGAAGCTGGCGAACGGCATCACGTTGGTGCTGGACGGGTCCGAGCTGACGGTCGCCAGCTCGCTGGACGGGTTCGGCGAGGCGTCCACGGCCATCTCCTTGGAGGCAAAGACGCGGTCTGAAACGGTCGTGCTGTCGTGGCGATACCTGGTGGACGCGCTCGGCGTCATCGACAGCGAGCAGGTCGAATTCGACTACGGAGGGGCGCTTGATCCGGTGCTCCTAAAGTCACCTGGATCTCCTGAGATCCATCTGATCATGGTGCAGGCGCAGTCGAAGAGGGCGTCATGAGCGAGACGCTTGCAGAGGTGACCGACGCCGCCGAGCGTCTGGTATGGGAGCACGAACGGGCCGAGGTGCTCGGAACCACGCCGCCGTCCCTCGACGAGTTGCGCGACCTGGCATCCGACATCCAGGCCCTCGACGACCCCGACGAGCCCGAGTGCTCCTGCTTCGATGGCCTCCGCTGGCCGAAGATGATCCAGGCCGAGCGGCTGGACATCCTGACGCGCCTCCAGGCGTGGGCCAGGACGACGGAGGACAACCCGCGCATGCTGGCCATCGAGGCGG
>CAZENL010000186.1:0-3837 GCA_964513505.1 uncultured Anaerolineaceae bacterium | reverse complement strand
CGACCAGACGCTGCTCTTCACCAACTCCGGCATGGTCCAGTTCAAGGACGTGCTGCGGGGCGCCGAGACACGCTCGTACAAGCGCGCCACGGACGTGCAGCGCTGCCTGCGCGTCGCCGGCAAGCACAACGACTTCGAGGAGGTGGGTCGCACGCCGCGGCACCACACCTTCTTCGAGATGCTGGGCAACTGGAGCTTCGGCGACTACTTCAAGCGCGAGGCCATCCACTGGGCGTGGGACTTCCTGACGCGCGACCTGGGCATTGACGGGACCCGCCTGGCGGCCACGACCTACAAGGACGACGAAGAAGCCCGACAGATCTGGCGCGACGAGATCGGCCTGCCGCCCGAGCGCATGGCGGCCTGGGGTGACGTCGACAAGGGCGACGACCACAACTTCTGGCGCATGGCGGACACCGGGCCGTGCGGGCCGTGCAGCGAGATCCACTACGACCGGGGCGCGCACCTGTCGGAAGGCCCGGAGTGCGTGCCGGACCACAGCGAGCATTGCCCGCGCTGGCTGGAGATCTGGAACCTGGTCTTCATGGAGTTCGACCAGCAGCCGGACGGGCCGCGCATCCCGTTGCCGTTCAAGAGCGTGGACACCGGCATGGGCCTGGAGCGGCTGGCCAGCGTGGTCCAGGGCGTTGCCACCAACTACGACACGGACCTCTTCACGCCCATCCACGCCCGCATGCGCGAGTTGCTCGGCCATGACCCGGAGAAGTTCGAGGCCGAGCGCTTCAGCTACCAGGTGATCGCGGACCACTCACGGGCGATGACGTTCCTGGTCGCCGACGGTGTCCTGCCCGGCAACGAAGGCCGCGCCTACGTGCTGCGCCGCATCATCCGGCGCGCCTACCGCCACGGCCGCCTGCTCGGTCGCCGTGAGCCGTTCCTGGCACAGACGGCGGAGGTGGTCATCGCGACCATGCGCGAGGCGTATCCCTACCTGGACGGCCGCCGCGAACAGATCCTGGGCACGATCATGCGCGAGGAGGCCCAGTTCGCGCGCACCCTGGAAGCGGGCACCGTGCACCTTGAGGAGGCGCTCATCCCGCTGACCAGCGCCGCGCCCGTGGTCGGGCGGCGGCCGGAGGATCTGCTGGCGGACGCGCCGGTGCTCCCCGGCGAAGTCGCCTTCCGCCTGCACGACACCTACGGATTCCCGATCGACCTGACCATCGAGCTGGCGGCCGAATACGGCGTGCGCGTGGACCGCGAAGGCTTCGACCGCGCGCTGGACGAACAGCGAACGCGCAGCCGCTCAGGAAAGAAGGCCGACCTGGTGCACCAGGCGGAGCAGATGGCGCTGTACGACTCGATCGTGCGGCAAGCGGGTGAGACGAAGTTCGTCGGCTACGAGACCACCGAGACGGACGCGAAGGTGGTCGCCATCCTGCGAGACGGCACCGAATACCAGCAGCTGGAGGCCAAGCCGGAGATCGAGCTGCGCTACGACGCGGCCGCAGATGCGGAACTGGTCCTGGACGTCACGCCGTTCTACGGGGAAGGCGGCGGGCAGATCGGAGACCGTGGCGTGATCCGCGATGCGGAGGGCAGCGTCCTGTTCACGGTTGAGGACACGCAGAAGCCGGTCTCCGGATTGTTCGTGCAGCGTGGCAAGCTCCACGGCCGCGTCACGGTAGGCCAGGCCGTGCACGCGCAAGTGGATGCAGGCCGCCGAGCGGCCACGATGCGCAATCACACCGGCACTCATCTGCTCCACCGCGCGCTGCGCAATACCGTCGGGGAGTCGGCGCGCCAGGCCGGATCGCTCGTAACGCCGGACTACCTGCGCTTCGACTTCCCCTTCGACCGGCCGCTGACCGCGGACGAGAAGCGTTCCATCGAGCGTGAGGTGCGCGGCGTGGTCCGCGACGACCGACACGTGAGCGTCCAGTTCATGCCGCTTGCGGAGGCCATTGACAAGGGCGCCGACGCCTTCTTCGACGAGAAGTACGGCGAGACGGTGCGCACGGTGCGCGTCAAGGACTACAGCTTCGAGCTGTGCGGCGGCACGCACTGCCGCGCGTCGGGGCAGATCGGCAGCTTCGTGATCACCGGGGAGCGCTCCATCGGCTCCGGCATGCGCCGCATCGAGGCGCTCACCGGCGAGGCCGCGGACGCGCTCCTGGAACAGCGGCTCCAACTGCTGGACCAGGTCACCGCCGCGGTCGGCGCCCAGTCCCCGGATCGTGTATTGGAGCGCATCGAGGACCTCAAAACGCGCAGTGCCAGGCCCAAGGGCGCCACGTCCTCCGGCCAGGCCCGCCCGGCCGAGCTGGTGGCCAGCGCCGAATCGCTCGATGGCACCCGCTTCCTTGCCTACGCCCATCCCTTCGGCTCGATGGAGGAGCTGAAGTCCTACGCCAAGGATGTCCGCGGTGTCCTCGGCGACGGCGTGATCGCGCTTGCCCTGGAGGCGGACGAACCGCAGCTGTTCGTCACCGTCAGCGACGACCTGGTCGCGCGCGGCGTTTCAGCCGGGACACTGGTTGCGACCGGTGCACCGGTCATCGACGGCAAGGGCGGCGGTCGCCCGCAGATGGCGCAGGCCCGCGGCACACGTCGCGACCGGCTGCCGAGTGCCCTCGAGGCTATCCGCCAGGCCCTGGCCGACGCGCTGGCCGCGTCCCCGGCTTCGACCAACTAGCAGATGGCCTTCTGGCGCCGCTTCCTGCAACGCGAGGAGAGCTCGTCGCTGGCCGCCTGCACGTCGCTGGACATCGGCACGGAGTTCGCCAAGGCGCTGGTCTTCGAGATCGACCGGGACGGCCACGGCATCGTCCACGGCGCGGCGCGCAAGCGCCAGGGCCTCTCGCACATGCAGTCGGGCACGGTGGCGGACATCGCGGCCGTGGTGGACAACTGCCAGGTGGCGCTCCAGGAGGCCGAGGAGATGGCCGGCTTCCGCTCCACCCAGGTGGTCATCGGGATCGCCGGGGAACTGGTCAAGGGCTTCACCACCAGCCACAACCAGGAGCGCAAGCGCCCCGACCAGCCGATCACCGACCAGGAGCTCCAGAAGCTGATCGACGGCGTCCAGCGCGAGGCCATGCGGGATGCCGAACGTGCCATCACGTGGGAGACGGGCCTGCCCAACGTGGACATCCAGCTGGTCCACGCGGCGGTCACCGGCTCGACCATCGACGGGTATGCGGTGACCAACCCGGTCGGCTTCCAGGGCCGTCACATCAAGATCAGCATCTTCAACGCGTTTGCGCCGCTCATCCACCTGGGTGCGCTGCGCTCGGTCGCCAGCCGGCTGGACCTGGACCTGCTGGCGATCGTCGCCGAGCCGTACGCGGTCGCCCGTTGCCTCGGTGGGGAGCAGGTGCAGCAGGCCGGGGCGCTCTTCATCGACGTTGGCGGCGGGACCACGGACATCGCACTGGTCCGCCAGGGCGGCGTGGAGGGCACGCGCATGTTTGCGCTGGGTGGCCGGGCATTCACAAAGTCGCTGGCGGATCGGCTGGAGCTGCCCTTCGCCCGCGCGGAGGAGCTCAAGATCGACTACGCCCGCGGCATCCAGATCGCCCACGCGGATGAGGTCCGCTCGATCATCGCGGAGGACGTCGCGGTCTGGTCCGCGGGCGTCGAGCTGGTGCTGGAGGAGTTCGGCAAGAACGGACTCCTGCCGGGACGCATCGAGCTGTGCGGCGGTGGATCCCGGCTGCCGCAGATCGCGGAAGCCCTCAGGAGTCCGGCATTTGCGCGGAATCTCCCGTTTGCGCGGCCGCCGCAGGTCAACATCATCGAACCCGGACAGGTGGAGGCGATCCAGGACGCCACGCACCTGCTGGTGGACCAGCAGGACGTCACGCCGCTGGCGCT
>CAZENL010000185.1:0-3881 GCA_964513505.1 uncultured Anaerolineaceae bacterium | reverse complement strand
GGGGACGGTTGCCATGGACCTGAACGCGGAGCGCGGCCGACTCCTCTGGGTGGAGATTGACCAGCGCCGCGTGGAGCGTGCCCGCGGCATCTACCGCCACCGAGGCCGCGAGGGCCGGCACGTGGATCTCGCCGATTCGGTACTCGCGGCACTCCAGCTCGAAACGGAGTGACGTCGCGGCCTGGAATGCCCGGTACATGGCAAAGACGTGGTAGGTGGGCGTGAGGACCATGCGGTCCTCCTTGGTCAGCACCATGGCCTGCAGGACGTTGGCGAGTTGCGCGATGTTGGCCATGCGCACGCGATCGCCGTGGGCATGCAGGACGTTCAGGCTGACCGCCGCGGAGAGGGCGTCACGCAGGGTGTTCTGCTGACGGAGCGCGGAGGGTTTGTCGCCAGGTTCCGGGTCGTACCAGGTGCCCCATTCGTCCAGGACCAGCGCCACTCGCCGCTTGGGATCGGTACGTTCCATGATCGCCGCGTGGGTCCGCAGGATTTCATCCAGCTTGAGCGATCGCCAGAGCGTGGATATCCAGGCCGCCTCGTCGAATCCCGTTGCGGCACCTTTCGAATCCCAATCGCCCGTCGGCAGGGTGTAGTAGTGGACGCTCAGGGCGTCGAAATATCGGCCCGCCTGCGCCATCAGCACGTCGGTCCATGTCGGGTCGTCTCCGGCGGCGCCCGCGGCGATCTTCCACGCCGATTTCTCGGCCGGGAGCCGCAAGAACGTCGCGAAGCGCCGGTATTCCTGCGCGTACTGGGCGGCCGACATCTGGCCGCCGCAACCCCACGGCTCGTTCCCGAAGCCGACGTACGGAACCGTCCATGGTAGCGCCCTGCCATTGCGCCGGCGCTGCTCGGCAAGATCCGAATCGGAGCTGCCGGTGAGGTATTCCATCCAGTCGGCGAGTTGGCGCGGCGAGCCACTGCCGACGTTGCCGTTGATATAAGCGGATGCGCCGAGTAGGCCGGCCAGATCCATGAACTCGTGCGTGCCGAAGGCATTGGTCTCGATCACGCCGCCCCAGCTGCCGTTGACACGCCGAGGCCGCCGCTCGCGCGGTCCAATTCCGTCGCGCCAGTCGTACGCGTCCGCGAAGCACCCGCCGGGCCAGCGCAGCACGGGGATGCGCAGAACCCGCAGCGCCTCGACCACGTCGTCGCGCAGGCCGCGGGTGTTGGGAATCGGCGAATCCTCGCCGACCCAGATGCCGTCGTAGATCCCGGCACCGACGTGTTCCGCGAATTGGCCGTGGAGTGCTGCCGGGATCACGGGGCCAGGCTCCGCTGGAACGATCACCAGTCGCGCGTCCATCAGCGACGCGCCGCGCACCCGCACCGGGGCCGGCTCACCCCTTGACGGCTCCGCCGGTCAACCCGCCGACGATCTGCCGTTCCGCAGCGATGTAGAACACGATGGCAGGCGAGATCGCCACCACGGTGAAGGCCAGGACGCGCGCCTTGTCGGACGTGTACTCGCCGGCGAAATTCATCACGCCGAGCGGCAGTGTCCACTGGTCCACGCCGTTGAGGAGGATCAATGGCAGCAGGAAGGCGTTCCAGGTGGTGACGATAGCCAGCACACTGACCGTGGCCAGGGCGGGTCTTGCGAGTGGCAGCAGCACGCGCCAGAAGAACCCGAACGGGCTGCAGCCGTCCATGACCGCCGCGTCCTCCAGTTCTGCCGGGATGCTGCGGAAGAAGGGCCGCAGGATGATGACCGTGAGCGGCAGCGCGAAGGCCGCCTGCGGCAGAGCGACTCCCAGCAGGTTCCCCGACAGGCCGAGCTGCCTGACGAGGATGTAGAGCGGCAGGATCGCCACGGCCGACGGGAACAGCAGGCCGAAGACGAAGAGCGTGTAGATGGCCTCACGGCCGCGGAAGACCATGCGGGCGAACACAAAGGCTGCCAGGGAGGCCAAGCCGACGGTCAACGTGACGGCGATGGCGGCGATGATCAGGCTGTTGGCGGCCTCGCGCCAGAACGCCGGGGCGTTGGACCCGACAACGACGTCGGTGTAGTTGGAGAACACCCACGGAGCGGGCAGGATCGAGACCGGGTCGCCGACCAGCTGGTTGTTGGACTTGAATCCGCCCAGGACGGCGTACCCGATGGGCACCAGGATGACCGAGGCGACCATGATCAAGACGAGGTAGCGGATCCCGCTCGACAACGAGAAGCGGCCAAATCCGCCGTGCAAAGCCTGAAGCAGCCGGGTCGGCGCGGACATCTGAGGTCGAGCAGTCGATGCCATCGGGTTACCCATTGAACGCTGTCACAGCGCCCTCCACATCACGTCGCAGGACGAAGCGTTGGTACGCGAGCGCCACCAGCAGGCCGAACCCGAACAGGATCACGGCCAGGGCACTGCCGTAGCCCATCTGGTTGTTCTTCAGGCCGGCCTTGAACATGGCGATGGCCATGGTGTTCGAGGCGTTCAATGGCCCGCCACCGGTCATCACCCAGACCATGTCGAAGAGCTGAAGGGCGCCGATCATCGAGAGGAAGACCGATACGCGCAGAGTCGGGCCGAGCAATGGCAGGGTCACGAACCGGAAGGACTGGAAACGGCTCGCGCCGTCGATCTGCGCGGCCTCCTCGATCTCCCGGGGGATGCCCTGCAGGCCGGCCAGCAACAGGATCATGTGGAACCCGAAGTACTTCCAGGAGATGATCACGAACAGCGTGATCATCACCACGCTCGTGTCGCCGAGCCAGTCCTGGACCAGCCAGCCGAGACCGACATCCTTGAAGCTCGAGTCGATCAATGCCCCGGGCTGGAGCAGCAAGGTGAAGACGATTCCGGTGACGGCTTCTGAGAGGACGTAGGGGAGGAAGAAGATCAAGCGGAAGATCGCCCGGCCGGGGAATTTCCGGTTGAGCATCAACGCCAGGAACAGCGAGAACGGAACCTGGAGTGTGAGCGACAGCACGACGATGAAGACGTTGTTCCCAACGGCCGTCACGAAGGTGTCGCTGGCAATCGCGGTCGAGTAATTCTGGAGCCCGATGAAGTTGGTGAGCGGCTGCAACCCGTTCCACTTGAACAGGCTGTAGTAGGCCGCCTGGACGACCGGGAAGAGGACGAACAACAGGTAGAACGCCACGACCGGCACAAGGAACAGCCCGATCGTCACCCACTTGGAGGGCCGTTTCGAACTGAGGCGTGGCCGGGCGCGCGCCGCGATGATCGCCAATCCGTCTCCTAGTCGCGCGGAATCGAGCGGGCCGGCATCCGGCCGGCCCGCTCATGATGAGTCACCTGTTGGTCTGGCGCTCGCGAATTCGCCTACTGGGCGGCTGCGGCGTCAGTGATCGCCTGGCACGCCTTTTCAGGGGTCGAGGCGCCGTCGAAGAGAGCGATGGTCGCATCGTTGATCGCCGTCCCCATGGCCGGTGACGTTGCCTGGTCCAGGTAGAGCTGCATGAAGGTTGCCTTGCCGCGACCTGCCAGGACGGCCTGGAGGTTCGGGTCGGTGACGGCGGTCTCCGAGCCGACCACCGGCGAAAGGCCGATGTTCGAGGAGTTGATTGCCGTTGCGTTGGCGACGCTGTTGAAGAACTTGAGGAAGTCGAGCGCCTCTGGCGAGGCGTTCTTGCCGACTGCGATGCCGTTGCCGCCGCCCACGCCGTCTGTCGCGGCGCCAGCACCACCGGCCACGGTCGGGAAGGGGAACCAGCCGAGGTCGGCGCCGATGCCGGTCTTGCTGGTGCTGTCTGCGGCCTCAACCGTGGGCGCCCACTGGCCCATGACTTCCATGGCCGCCTGGCCATTGCCGACCGCGGCAGCCTCGTTGTCATAGGTTGCGCCCTTGAAGCCGGGCTGATACGGGTTGAGGGCGTTGAGCGCCAGGACCTGCTGACCCGCGGCGGTGCACGC
>CAZENL010000184.1:0-3935 GCA_964513505.1 uncultured Anaerolineaceae bacterium | reverse complement strand
GGCGGCGACACGCTCCGCTTCCTCTCGATCCAGGAGGCCTACGCGCTGCTGTCCGATCCGCTGCGCCGCCGTGAATGGGATGCGCGGCACGCTCCGGGACCCGTGCGGGCCGGAGATGCGGCGCGACGGGGTGGCGGCAAGCCACGGGCCTCGGACGGACACTGGACGCGCGAGGAGGGCCCGGGCGGTGGACGGTCGCGGGGAGCTCCGCCTGCTGGTGGGCGCCGGCCAGCGGCCAGTAGGCCGGCCGGCGAGTCCGGAACCGCGGGCACAGGCACAGGTCGACCCGGCGGTCCTCCGGCCGGTGGGGAGCACCCGGGGAGCGCGGGAGCGCCCGGCGGCGCTGCCGCGGGCGATCGGCGAGAGAACCGTGCGGATCCCGACTGGAACGCATCGGGCCGCGACCCGAGCGCACGGACGTACCGCTGGTCGGCCGAGAACGTCCCCTGGTGGGAGGACTTCAGCCCGCGCGGTGCAGCCGGGGCGGCTGGCGCGGCCGGGGCGACACCTGATTCGAAGACATCCGGGCAACGGCCGCCTGCCGGAGGCCAGCCACGGCCGCCGCGGCAGACCCCGGGCGGAGCTGGTGCCGGGGCGACTGGTTCCGGCGCCGCGCCCGCTGGCGGTGCCACACCGCCGGCCGCGGGTCAGGCGGATGCTGCCGGCAAACCCGACCACGGCGACGTCTACAGCCGCTCCAGCGGCGCCGCCTGGTCTTCAGCCGCGCGTCGCTACTTCCGCAAGGGCGATGACGATCTCGCGTCGCGCGGCGCATTCGTGTATCGCGGCACGCAGGTGGTCACGGGCGCCAAGGCGCGCGAGGCGTCGGAGGAGTTGCTGAGGAAGCGGCCCGGCGTGGGGCCATCGCCGCGGCAGGCGTTCGAGCCTCGGCCGGCGGATGGGCCTCGTGAGCGGCAAGAAGCACGGAGCACCACGTCCCGTTCGTCCGACGCGGCGGAGACGCAGCCGCACGCTCAGCCGCCGCTGGGTTCGGCGGCCTTTGGCGCTCGCACGGAGCGCGACTCTGAGGCGGACCCGGAGAACCGGCAGGCAACGTCGCTGACCGCCGCTGCCACCGTTGGCGCTTTGGCCTCCTCGATCGTGACCGTGCCGCTCCTGGTCCTCGGCTCGTTCGTGCTGGACCCGCCGCTCCAACCGATGTTCGCGGTCATCCTGCTGCTCATCGCCGCGATCACGGGCGCTCTCGCGGCCGCTGTCTGGGTGCGCATCCGGCCCGAAGGCTGAACGCAGCGGGAGCGCCCGGCCGCGCGTGGTCTGCACGCGAAGCGTGCGAGCACGCAGCGACGCGGGCGATCCCATCTCCTGTCATCCCGAATCCGGTGCTCCTGCACGACCGGCGTGCAGGAGCGACGAATCACCAGGCGAACCGGGTCGCCGAACGTCGCACTCGCACCTTTGCCGTGCAACAGCCGGGACCTACGCCCGCACCACGACCAGCGACCTGGTGCGTTCCCGGCCGGCGGCCGCTACCCCTACGCGGAGATGCCGTGCCAGGGACTCACCTGGACGCGCCGGTGGCCCGCCGTGCCCGAAAGTCGAATCTGGCGCAGCTGCGTGTCATTGGTGTAGTCGCTCTCGTACAGGGCGTGGTCCGGATTGGCCTGGACGGAAACGAAGTACGTGCCGTTGGGCAGGTTGGTGATATCGAACGACTGGCCGGGCAACGACTGGACGTAGGTGTCTCCCCACCCCGTGGGCAGAACCTCTCGCACCCAGATCGCGCTGGGACCGCCGCAGGCCGTGGCCAGGCCGGTGGATGCCGGGTTCCACAGCGCGCCTGGCACGGTCATGTCGATCGCGTCCGTGGGCGCCAGGCAGAAGCCGTCCTTCTGGCTCAGCACCACGCGCTGTTGGTTGGCGTCGAGCAGCGAGTAACGCGCGAACTGCTGAAAGTGCCAGTGCTCGTGGCCGGGATCACTGTCGTAGTGGAATTTGCCCACGCTGGCCTTACCGCTCACGTTGCCCTGCGCATCGTAGAAGTACTGCCAGGCCTGCATGTTCGGCTCGTCCTTGGTGCGGAAGCCCTCGACGTCGAGCGATCCCGGGCCCTTGTCCCAGACCGTGGCGGCGAACTCCAGGTAGTCGTGGCCATCGGTCGTGGCGATGTCGGCGGACCAGGCCGGCAGCGCGATGAGGTCGGGGAGCAAGCAAGGCGCCCAGCACGGGCCGGTCGGCGTGGTGTACGCCGGCGACGCTGTCAAGCCGCGGGATGCAGAGGCGTTCGGCGCGCCGGCCGGCTTGCCGGTCGCCCCGGGATGCGGCGGGCATTCCGGCAGGCAGGTGTTGGTCTGCTTCGTCACGTTCAGGGTCACGTCGGTGCTGCCGTCCGCCTCGGAGATGCCGAAGAACTGACGGTACGCATCGGAGATGGAGAGGCGCAGGTGGTACCTGCCGTTCTTGCCGTCGAAGGTGATCCCCGTGTAGCCCAGCGCCGCGATCGCCCAGCCTCGGTCGATGCCGAAGACGGATCCGAGTGTGAAGGGACCGTTGAAGCAGTTACGCGGGAAGGTGGGGTTGGCCGGCCCCAGGTCGTTGATGCGCTGGTCGGTGCCGGCGGGGCAGAACGGAATCGACTGCGACGTCACCTTTTGGCCATGGCTGTCCCAGACGATGACGTGGAAGAAGTGGTCGAGCCCGTTCAGCGAGGTGACCATGCCGTCCGGCAGCGGCCGCACGGAGGTGGTGCCGCCGCTCTGGACGATCTGCGCGGCCTGGACCGGATGGTCGTAGTCCGCGCGCCAGGCGTTGACCTGGAACGTGCCGCCGACCGCGGCCAGATAGACGCCCGGGTCCACGTAGATGGGCTGTCCCGGGAAGCGCGTCACCTCGACGGTCTTCTCGGACGTGATCAGGCGAACGGACGGCTCCGGCGTCCCGCCCGGCGTGACCGCAGCATGCGGCACTCCCGACGATGCCGCGGAGGCCGGTGCCCCGCCGGCCAGCAGGCTTGCCGCGATGAGCGCCGTGGTGAGCGATCCGAACAGACGACGGGTCATGGTGCTCCTCGAGCGGTGCCTGGATGCCGGGACTGGGGAAACGGACCTCGCATGGACGAGTGCCCGCAGGCGATTGTTCCATGCCTCCCGGACGGCCGCGAGACAAGCATTCGGACGGGCCGCAGACTGTGCGCGTGACGATCCGCGTACGCATTGCACCCAGCCCCACCGGGCCGCTCCACATCGGGACGGCACGCACGGCGCTCTTCAATTACCTCTTCGCCCGCCATGTCGGCGGCACGTTCATCCTGCGCCTGGAGGACACGGACGTGGCGCGCTCCACGGTGGAGTACGAGCGCGACATCCTGGAGGGGCTGCACTCGCTGGGCCTCGAGTGGGACGAGGGACCGGAGGTGGCCGGGCTGCCGGCACGCGGCCCGTTCGGGCCGTATCGCCAGATGGAGCGCCTTGACCGTTACAAGGAGGCGTCCGACCGCCTGCTGGCCGAGGACAAGGCCTACTACTGCTACTGCACGTCGGAGGAGCTGGCTGCGGATCGCGCCGCGCACGAGGCCAATCACGAGCCTCCGCACTACGTGGGCCGCTGCGCCCACCTGACCTCCGCGGAGCGTGCGGAGCGCGAGGCGCAGGGCCGCAAGCCGGTGATCCGCTTCCGCGTCGGCGATGGTGTGGTGGAGTTCGACGACCTGATTCGCGGCCATGTCTCGATCGACACCAAGGCGCTCGGCGGTGACCTGGTGATCGTGCGCTCGGACGGCACGCCGCTGTACCACTTCACGGTCTGTGTGGACGACGCGGCCATGCTGATCAGCCACGTCATTCGCGGCGAGGACCACCTCTCCAACACGCCCAAGCACATCCTGCTGTTCAGGGCGCTGGGTGCGGAGGTGCCGGTGTTCGCCCACCTGCCGCTGATCCTGAACGCGGACCGCAGCAAGATGTCCAAGCGCAAGAGCC
>CAZENL010000183.1:0-3960 GCA_964513505.1 uncultured Anaerolineaceae bacterium | reverse complement strand
GTCCCCCTGGAGTCGGACCTGGTCTTCGACGTGCGCTTCATGGAGAACCCGTTCTACGTGCCGGAGCTTCGGGCGCAGAACGGCCTGACCGATGACGTCAAGGAATTCGTGCTCGGGCAGCCCGTCACCAACCGCTTCCTCCGTTTCGCGGCCGAGTTCTTTGAATTTGCGATCCCGGCGTACCAATCGGAAGGCAAGACGCGTCTTACGGTTGCCATCGGGTGCACCGGTGGCTTTCATCGCTCGGTGGCCATCGCCGAGGCGCTGGCCGCGGATCTCCGCAAGCACAATGCCGGACCGGTCAATGTCTTCCATCGAGAGCTCCAGCGAACATGAGCTCACCTGTGATCCGGCTGCCGTGGCCGCGACTCCCATGAGCGAACCCGAATGAGCAGGCAGCCGGAATCGCGCCGCGCCCGGCTGCGCCGCTGGCTCCGCCCCGGGATGGGCATCAAGCGCTGGCTGCTGGTGGTCTTCATCGGCCAGTTGGTCCTGGCACTGGCCGGCGCACTGGTCATCCGCCTGGCGTTCCAGCAGGTGCCGGAGAACTCGGTCGCCGGCCAGCTCTTCAACCTGGTCTCGCTCCAGTTCCTGCCTCTGTGGCTGCGGCCCATCGTGGTGCTGGGCGTGGGCGCGGCCGTCTTCCTGATCGGCCTGTGGAAGCTCATGAACGTGCTGCTGGAGCCATTTCCGGCGCGCACGGAGCCATTGGTGGAACTGGTCTACCAGAAGCGCTCGTTGGCACGCGGCCCGCGGATCGTGGCCATCGGCGGTGGGACCGGACTCTCCACCCTCCTGCGCGGCCTGAAGCAGGTCAGCAGCAACATCACGGCCGTCGTGACGGTCGCGGATGACGGCGGCTCGTCCGGCAAGCTGCGGCAGCAGCTCGGCATCGCGCCGATGGGCGACATCCGCATGTGCATCGCCGCCCTGGCGGACGAGGAATCCGCCATGGCCAGGCTGCTCCAGTACCGGTTCCCGGACGAGGATCCGGATACCCATGGCCTCGGCGGCCATGCCTTCGGGAACCTGCTCATCGCCGCCCTCTCGGACATCGCCGGCGACTTCGAGGAAGGGGTGCGCGAATCCAACCGCGTGCTCGCGGTGCGGGGGCAGGTGCTGCCCGTCTCGTCGACCCCGTTGACGCTGCACGCCGAGCTCTCGGACGGTTCTGTGCTGTCCGGGCAATCCACGATCATGCGGTCGCGCGGGCTTCGCCGTGTCTGGATCACGCCCACGGACGCCGTGGCGGCAGAGGAAGCCGTGGCGGCCATCGCCACCGCGGAGCTGGTGATTCTCGGCCCCGGCAGCCTCTACACCAGCCTCCTGCCCAGCCTGCTCGTGCCGGGCATCGCGGCCGCTGTGTCGCGTTCACCGGCCAAGCGCATCTACGTCTGCAACGTGGCCACGCAGCCGGGTGAGACCGAGGGCTACACGCTCTCCGAGCACCTGGCCGCGCTCAACGCCCACGGCGTCGGCTCCCTGATCGACGTGGTGCTCGCCAACCGCAACCTGTCCGCGCGCACGCCGGACGCCTACCGGGCGAGCCCCGTGCGCATCGATCTGTCGCCGACCGAGGGGCCGCCGCGCCTGGTCCTGGCGGACGTGGTCGATGACGACAACGCCCACCGCCACGACCCCAAGAAGCTGACCGACACGATCATGCGCCTGCACGACGAGACGGCCGCCGTGCCCATCCCGGCCATTGTCCGCAGCGCCTGAGAACGCCACCCGGCGCTCGCGGGGCGCACCGGAGCGGCGCGACCGCGACCTCGTGGCGGCCGTCCGTGCGGAGCTGGCTGCCGTGGAGCCTGCTCGCGCCTGCTGTCGCCTGGCGGAACGTGCCGGACTGGGCGCCGCGGCCCTCGGCCGTGCCAGGTCCCCGGCCATCGCCAGGCTGGCGGTTCGCCTGCCCGGCACGGCCCCGGCAGACGAAGCCGCCTTCGACTGGTCGGCGTCGCGAGACCACTGCCGCGTGGCGTACCTGCGTGGCGTCTTCCTGGCCACGGGATCCCTGAGCCTCTCCGCCGGCCACTCGCACCTGGAATTCGTGGTGCCGGCCGCGACAGCGCCCGTGCTCGCACAACGACTCGAGGAGATGGAGCTGGGCGGATCGTGGCGGATCCGTCGTGGCCGCGGCGTGGTCACCTGGAAGAGCGCCGACCGCATTCTCCGGTTCCTGCGCCTGACCGGCGCCGGTGGCAGTGCCCTGGATCTCGAATCGCGCCAGGTGACGCGGTCGCTCCACGGCCACTTGAACCGCGTTCTCAACGCGGAAACCGCCAACCTGTCCCGATCGGTGGCCAGCGCAAGCCGGCAGCTGGCACGTATCGATGAGCTCGAGCAGGCAGGCGTCCTTGGCGACCTGCCCAAGGCCGTCCGGGACGTCGCGCAGCTCCGCCGCGAGCTGCCGGAAGCCACGTTCACCGAGCTTGCGGATCGACTGGGGTTGAGCCGCGCCCGCGTGCAGCGCGCCTTTGCCCAACTGGACACCGAGACCCCCAGGGAGGGCCATCCGGCACTCCCCGGGGAAACGGTCGCGATGCGATGATGCGCCCATGCCCCATGCAAGACCCGTGATTGTTGCTGCCAACTGGAAGATGAACACGTTGCCGGCTGACGCAGGTGCGTTGGCCGCCGCCATCGAGCGGCAGACCCGTGAGCCCTCCGTGGTGCGCGTGATCTGCCCGCCGTACCTCTGCCTGGAAGCGGTCGGCCGTGCCCTGGACGGCACTGGTGTGGCCGTCGGGGCGCAGAACGTGCACCACGAGACGGCAGGTGCCTATACCGGCGAAATCTCCGCCCGCATGCTGGCCGGCCTGGCGTCCTGGTCCATCGTGGGTCACAGCGAGCGGCGCCGTGACCAGGCCGAGACGGACGCGCAGATCGGCCGCAAGCTGGTCCGCTGTGTGGAGGCAGGCCTGCGGCCGATCCTCTGCGTCGGGGAGCAGCTGGAGGATCGTGAAGCGGGTCGTGCGGAGGAAACCGTGCGCCGCCAGTTGGAGGGCTGCCTCGCGGTCGCCCGGCCGGACGGGGGCGTGACCACGGACCTGGTGATCGCGTATGAGCCCGTATGGGCGATCGGAACCGGCCGGACCGCACGCGGCACGGACGCAGCGGCCATGGCAGATGCCATCCGCGCCGCATGCGCGGACTTCGGCGTGGAATGGGCGGACGAAATCCCGATCCTCTACGGAGGCAGCGTCACCAGTGCAGCGATCGGCGAGTTCCTGGCCGAACCGGCCATCGACGGCGCCCTGGTCGGCGGTGCCAGCCTCAAGGTGGACGAGATGGCCGGCATCGTGGCACGTGCCGCATTGACGGCAGCGGCCCGCCGGGACGCGGCCGCCGTCTCGTGATCGACCGCCGGACGGAGGCGTGACCCAGGAGGAGCGGCCGCGGCCCGTGGTCCTGGTGGTGATCGACGGGTTCGGGATCGGTCCCAACCCGGACGCGGACGCGATTGCCGCTGCGTCCATGCCGGCGTGGCGCGGCCTGCTGGCGGCGTGGCCCCACGCGCGCCTCGATGCCTCTGAGGGTGCCGTCGGCCTGCCTCCGGGCCAGATGGGCAACAGCGAGGTCGGGCATCTCAACCTCGGTGCGGGCCGTCCCGTGGTGCAGGACCTGCCGCGCATCGACGCCGCCATCGCCGACGGTTCGTTCTTCACCAACCCCACGCTGGTGGAGGCCGTCGATCGGGCCGCCCAGCCGGGAAGGCGCCTGCACCTGATCGGACTGGTCGGACCGGGCGGGGTGCACTCGCACGATCATCACGCGGTGGCCATCGCGGAGCTCGCGCGGCGCCATGGCGTCGGCGAGGTCCTGGTCCACGGTCTGCTGGACGGCCGGGACACGCCGCCGCGTTCGGCAGTCGAGTTCATCCCCGACCTGGAGTCGCGCCTGGCCGCGGCGCACCCAGGCGCGCGAATCGCCACCATCGGCGGACGCTACTTCGCCATG
>CAZENL010000182.1:0-4025 GCA_964513505.1 uncultured Anaerolineaceae bacterium | reverse complement strand
TGAACGCGTCGGTGTCGACGACCCAATGGGTCATCAGCGCCTACGTGCTGGCGCTTGCCATGGTGGTCCCGGTCAGCGGTTGGGCCATGGATCGCTTCGGCGCCAAGCAGACCTGGATGGGCGCGCTCGCCCTCTTCGCGGTCGGGTCGATGCTCGCGAGCCTGGCCTGGAACATCGAGTCCCTGATCGCCTTCCGGGTGCTCCAGGGCATCGGCGGCGGACTGATGCTGCCCGTCCTCCAGACCCTTCTCGTCAATGCCGCCGGCAAACGCAACCTCGGGCGGATGATGTCCCTGATCAGTATTCCGGCGCTACTCGGCCCGATCCTGGGTCCAGTGCTGGGCGGCCTGATCCTGAGCCAGCTTTCGTGGCACTGGATCTTCTGGGTCAACATTCCGCTCTGCGCGGTCGCCCTGGTGCTGGCGTGGCGCGGGCTGGCGCCCACCGCCGCCAAGAAGAGCGCGTACCTCGACGTCATTGGCCTGGCGCTGCTGTCGCCCGGCCTCGCGGCCATGATCTACGGGCTCTCCCAAGCCGGCAGTCACGGCGGGTTCGACAACGCCGCCGTCCTGCTGCCGGTCGCCGTCGGCGTCGCGCTCCTCGTCGGCTTCGCCTGGCATGCGCTGAGCACCAAGCGCCCGCCGCTCCTGGACCTGCGGCTCTTCCGGGTGCGTTCCTTCACGGCCTCCAACGTTTTGCTCTTCCTCTCGGGCCTGTCGGTGTATGGCGCCATGCTGCTGCTGCCTTTGTACGAGCAGCAGGTGCGCGGCCAGACGGCCCTCACCGCCGGGCTGCTCCTGGCCCCGCAGGGCTTGGGCATGCTGTTGACCCGCGGCTACGCGGGCCGGTTGACCGACCGCATCGGCGCCCGACCCATCGTGCTGGGTGGCTTTCTGCTCACGATGCTCGGCACGCTCGCGTACACGCAGGCTGGCGTGAACACCAATGAGCTTCTGCTCGGTGCTTCGCTGGTTATCCGCGGCGCCGGCCTGGGTGCGGTAACGATCCCGATCATGGCGGCGGCCTACCTTGGCCTGCGGACCGACCAGGTGGCTCACGCCAGCATTGCGACTCGAATCACGATGCAACTTGGCGGCGCCTTTGGCGCGGCCGTCCTTGCCCTGATCCTCCAGACGCAACTCGCCGCACAAGCCGCCGGCGGTCTCGCCGGTCGCGCAACCGCGTTCGACAACGCGTTCTGGTGGTCGATCGGCCTCACCGCCCTGGCGATCATTCCGGCGCTCTTCCTTCCCGGGACGCGGGAAGTCGCCGCTCACCGCGCGGAACAGGCTCAGGCACTCGCGAGCTAAGGGGGCAACCTGGCCTGCTGACCTCATCGCCAAGGGGACAACTCCGCTCCGCAGGGCGTCGAAAGCGGTGTTCGCCACCACCGTCTACCGTCCGGCGTGTTGACGGCTCCGGCAGCGCCGGACGGGCCGGATATCGCCGACCGAACGGAAGGATCGCTCGTTGAGCGTCGATGATCCGGGCAAGGAATCCGCTGTCTCGCGCGAACCTCAGGTGGATCCAGCGCGTCCGGTCGATCCCAAGGTCAAGGCGATGCAGCAGGAGCCCAATGCGCTCAAACGCGCCGTCATGGTGCTTGGTCCGGGCCTGATCACGGGGGCGTCCGACGACGACCCATCGGGCATCGGGACGTACGCGCAGACCGGCGCCAAGTACGGCTACCAGTTCCTGTGGACCACCATCGCGATGCTGCCGATGATGATCTCGGTGCAGTACATCTGCGCCAAGATCGGATTGGTCAGCGGTCGGGGCCTCGCCGGCGTCTTCAAGGACCACTACTCGGCCCGCATCGTCTACCCGGTCGTGCTGTCGATGGTGGTCGCCAACACGATCAACGCCGGTGCGGATATCGGTGCCATCGCGGCCGCACTCAACATGCTGGTCCCGATCCCGGCGCTCCTGTTCGTGGTCCCGGTGGGAATCGGGATCGCCTTGATCCAGTTATTCGGCTCTTACCAGCTGATCGCGCGCATCTTCAAGTGGCTCGCGCTGGCACTGCTGGCCTACATCGGGGCTGCTCTCTTCGCGCACCCGGAGATTGGCGCGGTCATCGCCGGCAGCCTGATTCCCAGCCTCCACCTGGATGCCGGATCGATCGGAATCCTGGTTGCCCTCCTCGGCACGACCATCTCCCCGTACCTCTTCTTCTGGCAGGCGAGCCAGGAGGTCGAGGAACAGAAGAGCATGGGCAGGCGGCGCCTGTGGCAGCGCCAAGGGGCCAGCAAAGCCGAACTGCGGTTCGCGCTGTGGGACACCGTGGCAGGCATGGCTTTCTCGGAGATCGTGGCCTACTTCATCATCCTGGCCACCGGAGCAACCTTGTTCGTGAGCGGCAAGACGGACATCCAGTCGGCCACCGATGCGGCGCAGGCGCTTCGCCCGGTTGCGGGCGACGCCTCCGCCGTGCTCCTGGCGGTCGGCCTCATCGGAGCCGGCATTCTCGCCGTCCCGATCCTGACCGCGTCGGCGGCCTACGGCGTCGCCGATGCCTTCGGGTGGAAAGGGAGTCTTGACTCCACGCCCCGGAATGCAAGGCGCTTCTACGGCGTCATCGTGGTTGCGACCCTTGTGGGAATCGCCATCAACTTCCTGGGCATCAATCCCATCCAGGCCCTGGTCATCACCGCGATCCTCAATGGCCTGCTGGCAGCCCCGGTCCTGATCCTGGTGATGCTCGTATCCAACAATCGCAAGGTCATGGGAGAGCGAACCAACGGCCGGTTGCTCAATATCGTTGGCTGGGCCACCACGCTGGTCATGGCTGCGGCGGCCATTGCCCTGATCGTGGTCACCCTGCTGCCGTCCTGACAGCCCACAGCCGCGCCGGCAACGGTGTCTATCGGCCGATCACCGGTCGGGGCGGCAGGATGACCGCCGCCCGGGGCGGCTGGGTGAAGTCGAAGTCCGCCGTGAGATCACCCAGGATCGGGGCGTTCTCGCGCACGTCGGGTCGCGGGTCGGGGCGTCCGTCGGTGGCCGGGTCCAGGCGCGCGCCACCCATGAAGTCGTCCTCGATGAACTTCAGGTACGCGTCGAAGCTGAGCACCTGGTGGTCGATGAAGCCCTCCCGCGCATACGGACTGATCACCAACCCCGGCACCCGGAGGCCGTAGCCGAGCGCATCGACGACCGGTGGCACGACGTGGTCGTAGAAGCCGCCCCAGTCGTCCCAGGCCAGGAAGATGGCCGTGCTCGACCAGTCCGGCCCGTTCATGACGGCATTGATCAGCCCGGTCACGTAGGCCTGCCCGTTGGAGATGAGCGCCTGGGGATGCTCGCTGTTGGAGCCGTTGGGGATCACCCAACTCACCTGTGGCAGCGTCCCGCCGGCCGCGGCAGCGTAGAAATCGCTGGTCGGTTCGACGTTCGACAGCTGCCCATCCTCCTTGACCGTGTCGAAGTTCGGCAGCGGGTTCCAGATGCTCGGCGTGCCGGGATGCTGGGGGACGGGAGGACAGGTCATCTGGTCGTCTTCGCAGTCGGGCTCCGTGCCGTCCGCCACGTAGTAGGCCCAGCTGACGCCGTTCGCGTGAAGGAGCCAGGTGAGGTCGGTCCACGCGTAGAACGGCGGACGCCGGCCTGGAATCACGCTTTCCGGCAGCTGGAGCTCCCCGTGGCAGCTCATCGGGTTGGTCGGCGACGAGCACTTCGCCGACCAGGCGGAAACCATCGCCAGGTGCGCCGGCAGGCTCCACGAGGCGGTCGGCTCGAAGAGATGGTCCTGGAGCACGAAGTCGCTGGCATACGTCCAGTAGTTGGGGATCTCGCGCTGGTCGTGATACCCCATGACGTCCGGCTCCCCGGCCGTCTGGGCACAGCGCGGATCGAGAGGGTCCTGGCAAATGAACGATTGGGCGTCGCGGAACTGCGCGATGAAGCCGTTCATGCGTCCGTCGTTGATGTCCGCCGCAGCCTGGATGGAGCCGTGCGGGCCGCCGAAGTTCAGATCACTGGAGTCGTGGTACGGGGCCACGCAGGCGCCGCTCTTTGGGTCGGGC
>CAZENL010000181.1:0-4026 GCA_964513505.1 uncultured Anaerolineaceae bacterium | reverse complement strand
CTGGGGCGCCGGGAAAGCCGTCTCTAATGCGGTCAGCGTCGCGTCCGCCTGCGTGCCGCCGAGCTCCTGCTCCATCTGGCGCAGGGCCACGGCAAACGGCCGATCGCCACCGCTGGACGCCGACCGGCTCACGGCGCGGTGTTGCACCTCATGGATCAGGCCGATCGCATCGATGTCACCGGCGTGCACCGGCCGTTCCGGGCGCGAGCCGCCGCCGACGACCATGCGCATGGCAAAGCGGCGGGCCGCGGCAGGATCGGCCAGGACCACGTCGCCGGTCGTTCCGAAGAGGCTTTCGTCGAATGCGTAGCGCTGTCGCGCCGTTCGCGAGATGCGGAAGTCCATGGGCACCGTCACCTTACCAGCGCGAGCCGATCGAGCCGCTCCGACAGCCCGGAGCCATCCGGTCATGGCGCTCAGGTCCGGCTGAAGCGATCCTCCAGTTCCCAGGCATGGTCCAGGGCGTGCCAGCACTCGCGCCGGACCATGTATGGACCCGGGTGGCGCTCGTTCGCAAACGCCACGCCCGTCGGGAGCGCCGACACCGCGGCACGCACGAAGGCGCGGATCTCACGTTCTGATTCCTCGACCCTGGCCTGGTCCAGCCTGGGAACCGGCTTGGCCAGCCACGTCGCGTAGGCACGGAGCGCGTCGAGGAGGTGCAGGCGCACCGTTTCGGGGGCGCGTCCCACCTCGGGCTTGAGGCCACGATCGCGCGAGGGCACGGACCCGAGCGCGGCATCGAATGTGCTCCAGCAGGCGTCGAGGAAGGCAGCCAGCCTCTGTGGCTCACCGGCCGCCAGCGGGCCCCGGTCGGAGGCCAGGATGGCGTCAGGCGCGCCGAAATCGGTCGTGGCGGTGCCCACCACGCGTTCCACGATGGTCGGCACCGGCGGGCCGATCCCAAGAGGCGCCCCCAGCGTGCCAACGGCGTGGCGATAGCGGTCGGCGTAGCGCACGAGCGCATCCGTGGCGCGTGCCTCGTCCCGAGCGGGCCGGCACCAACCTGGCCAGCCGACGGCCTGGGCGAAGACCCGCCGCTTCGGGCCGATCTCCAGCGCGACGGGCAATCCGGAAATCAGCGCATCTGCGGGTCGCCCCGTCATCTCCGGATGATGCCTCGCGTGAGTGCCAGCAACTCTCGCCGATGCGCGGCCGTGCGGTAGTCGTGCAGCGGACTGTTCTGGAGGCGTGCATCGCTGTCCACGCGGCCGTGCCGCCGGACGTAGACCGCGGGGTGGATGTCGCCCGTTTCATCGGTTTCCACGGTGATCGCGACCGCATCGGGGCCAGGGGAGTCGACAAAGTCGGCCAGCGAGACGATGCCCTCATCGTGCAACGTGTGGCCGTCCGTGGAGACAGCGCGAGCCAGGTACGACTTCTGGTTCCACAGCTCCGGCGCGGTGGTCGCTTCCGTCAGCAGGTAATCGATCGCATCCGCTGCCTTGATCCGGGGCCGCGGACGCACGACGCCGAAGCGCGTCTCCGCGACGTGCTGGACCATCAGGCGGGCGTTGTAGCGAGCCCCCTGCACGGCGCCCGAATTGGCCGGGATGCCGTACTTCTTGAGGCCGGCCACGCCCTGGCCGATGGTTCCTGCGAAGAAGATGCCCGGGACGGTGGCGCTCTCGTAGAAGTTGGTCATGCTCGGCAGGCGGCTCTGCCCGAAGACGGTCACGCCGAGGTCCGTCAGATCGTGCAGCGGACACTGGAAGCCGGTCGCCGCGATGACCGAATCCACCTCCGCCGCAAACGGCTCGCCGTTGTCCGACCGGCGCGTGTGGACGGTGATGCCGTCCGCGTGCCTCTCGACGCGTTCGATGGTGGCATTGACGATGAAGACGCCGCCACCGAGGTTGGAGTCCTCCCAGGGCTGCACGTAGCGTGCTCGGACGCCCGCCAGCGAATGCGTGTTGACAGAGAGCTGGGCGGGTCTCGGTGAAGCCAGGATGATGCGGCTGGCCACGTGCAGCAGGCCACTGGCAAGCTCGAAGCCGCTGTTCTGCTTGCCCATGATGAACAGCCGCTTGCCGGCGTAGGCGGACGCGTCCAGCGTGTCCACGTAGTGCGACACGTGCTCGATTCCGTTCGTGGCCGGCGACCAGGCCTCCGCCACGCCGACGGCGAAGATCAGGGTCCCGGCGCGGTAATCCCCGTCGCTGGTGTGCAGCAGGAAGCCCTCGCCGTCGCGCGACGTGGATTCCCATCTCGTGCCGTACCGGACCGCCAGGCCGGTCTTCTCGGCGAACGTGCGCAGCCCGGCCTCCATCTCCGGTCGCGACGGGAATTCGGACGTGCCGTCCATGAGCGGTGGCATCACCGAGCGGTTCTCCGGCTCGACGGCCAGCAGGCTGTTCCAGTCGTACCACTCGTACTCGCGCGTCCCCTGGGGGTACGGCGCATTCGGCTTGGTCCAGGAGAGAAGGCGCTGGAAGAACGGGAAGCGCCGGAACATGCCGCCAGGGCCGGGGTCGGCGGAGATGACCGCGTGCTTGATGCCGTACCGACCGAGCAGGTACGAGGCCTGGAGGCCGCCCGGACCGCTGCCGACCACCACGACCGGGTAGTCGCCGGGAGGACACGGACGCTCAGCAACTGGGCCGGCGGCAGGGCGGGCCGGACGGGCCGCTCGGGTGGTCACCGAACAGGGGCTCAGTTGCGCCAGCGGTTGGCGTTGCGCAGCCGCCGGGCGACCGCCTGGAGCATGCGGTACATCACCGGCGGGTACTGGCGCAGGAAGCCCGGCAACTCCGGTCCGCTGAGGTGGAGCACGCGCAAGGAGCCGAGCGCAACGATGTCCGCGACGGGAGGCTCCCCGAGGAGAACGGACATCTCGCCGAAGAAATCGCCCTTGCCAAGCCTCGCCCGCTCCTCGCCGTCGATGTGCACGGCAACCTCGCCGTCCACGATCACGTAGAAGCCCGTCCCCTGGAAGCCCTGCCGAAGGATCCGCTGGCCCTGTGGAAACGACTCCTCGGTGAACGTGTGCGCGACGGCCTCCAGCTGGGGGCGCCGCAGGTCGGCGAAGAGCGACACTCCCGCCAGCGCGTCCACGACCTCGTCCTGGTTCACCGCACTCCTCCGCTGGTCCGGCTGGTCCGCCTCAATTGACGTGCCTGTCCTCGAGGAGGCGGATGCGACCGGCAAGCTCTCGCAACAGGTTGAGCGCCAGTTGCGGGTCCTCCTCCAACTCGGCGATCAGGTCCCACGACGCAAGCGCGAGCGCCGTCACCGGCTCGAGGGCGACGACGGTCGCGTCCCGCGGCTCCTGGTCCAGCACCGCCAGCTCCCCGAAGACCGCCATGGGCTCCAGCACCGCGACCACCTCGTCGCCACGCCGGACCTCTGCCCGGCCGCTGACGAGCATGTACAGGCCGTTGCCAACCTGGCCCTGCGTGACCATGTGCTGGCCGGCCCGAAACTGGATCTCGCCAAGGCGCTCCGCGAGCCGCGCAAGTGCCTCCGGCGAGCAACCCCGGAACAGCGGGACGTTCCGCATCCAGTGCTGCTTGTCGTCATTGCTGAGCGCCACCTGCGCACCTTAGCAAGACCTGACTCTCGCGGCGAGAGCGCAGGAACGCAACAGCCCGGCGCAGGCCGGGCGATGGGCTACGCTGCGCGCTCCAACGTTCCTGAGGGGGTCGCGTGCGACGGATCCGGGTGTCTCGAACAACCGCGCGAGAGCTGTTTGCCGCTGCCGTGCTGGCCGCGTGTGCGCTCCAGGGTCCGGCTTCCGCCGCGGCGGCACCACGGGAATTGCTCCCAGACCTGCGCATGGAGCTGCCGACGCAGCTGACCCTGGAGCGCGCCGACGGGCACTACTGGCTGCGCTTCAGCGCCATGATCGCGAACGTCGGCGACGGGCCGCTCGAGGTGCGCAGCACGCGGCGCTGCACGGACTGCCCGCACATGCGCGTGAGCCAGGCGATTCTTCAGAGCGACGGATCGTTCAAGGTGCGCGCGACCCGGACCCAGCAGCGGTATGACAACTCCGACGGCCACCACCACTGGCACGTGATGGGCATG
>CAZENL010000180.1:0-4135 GCA_964513505.1 uncultured Anaerolineaceae bacterium | reverse complement strand
CCGGGACGGGGCGGCCGTCACGGGGTGGGCATCGCCAATGCGCATCGGACGCGATGGCGCCAACGGGGCGCCGGAGAAGCCTGGCAGCCCCGGCCAGGGCCTGACGGGCGCTGCCCGCCGGCTCGTGCCGGGAGTTCGCCTTGGGCCGCTTCCCCGCGTCGCTCCGCACCTGCCGCACGTCGCCCCCGGCAAGCTCCCGCTGCGACCGCGACTTCCGCGTCGCGCACGCATCCGCGTCCGCCGGCTCGCCCCGCTGCTGGCAGTGCTGGGTCCCGGGTTGATCGCCGGGATCGCCGGCAACGATGCCGGCGGCATCACCACCTACTCCGTCCTTGGTGCGCAGACCGGCTACGCGCTGCTGTGGCTCTTCCCCATCACCATCGTGGTGCTGGCCGTGGTGCAGGAGATGGCCGCTCGTCTCGGGACCGTCACCGGACAGGGCCTCTCGGACCTGATCCGGGACTGGTTCGGGGTGCGCTGGACGGCCTTCGCGATGCTGATCCTGCTGATCGCCAACCTGGCCAACACGGTGGCCGAGTTCGCGGGCGCGTCCGCGGCCCTGGAGATCTTCGGCGTCTCGCGCCTGATCACGGTTCCGGTGCTCGCGGTGGCCCTGTGGGCGCTGGTGGTCTTCGCCAATTACCACTGGCTGGAGCGCATCTTCCTGCTCATCAGCCTGGTCTTCCTGACCTACATCGCGGCGGCGTTCCTGGCCCATCCGGACGCGGCCCAGATCGTCAACGGGCTGACCCACCCGCGGCTGGATGTGGCCGGCTCGCCACAGATCGACATCCTGTTGCTGGCGGTGGCCGTGGTAGGCACCACGATCACGCCGTACATGCAGTTCTACCTCCAGTCCGCGGTCGCGGAGAAGGGCATCGGGCCCGAGCAGCTGACCTACGAGCGCGCCGACGCCATCCTCGGCTCGGTCTGGACCAACGTGATCGCCATCTTCATCGTGCTGGCCACGGCCGCAACCCTGTTTGGGGCGGGCATCGTGATCACCGACGCGGCCAAGGCCGCGGAGGCGCTGCGGCCGGTGGCCGGTGACCTCTCGACCATCCTGTTCGCCATCGGCCTCTTCGGCGCCAGCGTGCTGGCGGCCATGATCATGCCCATCAGCACCGCGTTCGTGATCTGCGAGGCGTTCGGCTGGGAGTCGGGCGTCGGCAAACCCGTGCGCGACGCGCCCGCGTTCTTCGGCCTGTTCACGTTCGTGCTCGCGGCCGGTGCCATCGTCACGCTGTTGCCCGGCCTGGACCTGATCGGGCTGATCGTCGGCAGCCAGTACCTGCAGGGCCTGCTGCTGCCGATCGTGCTGATCTTCATGCTGCTGCTGGTCAACAACCGCAGGCTGATGGGCGCCACCGCCAACGGCCGGCGCATGAACACGCTTGCCGTGGTCTGTGTCGGCCTGGTGATCGTGCTGGACGTGGCACTGCTGGGGGCAAGCGCGCTCCAGGCCGTGGGGATCAAGCTGGGTTAGCGCCCACCCATCGAGTTCCTCGGCACCTCACGTTCCGTTTGGGTGCCTTGCCGCGTTGCATTTGGGTGCCTGAGCGGCCGGCGCCATTCGCCTTCCCGCGGGCCGGCGCCATTCGCGGGTTTGTCGCGATTTCTCACCACACGGTCCCTATTCGACGATTCGGCGCCCCAGCTGCTGTTTCAAGGCGGTTCGCCCGCTACCGCAGGGTGCTTCTATGCCCGCCTGAGCGTGGGATACGAGCGCTGCGGACAGACCGAACAGTCCATGCCCACGGGTTTCCGATTAAGGACCACGAGGTGAGAATTCGAGAGGGTTCGCCGCGAAGCGATCGGCCGCTCGCGCCCTGACGGACCCGGGCGCCCCTGACTACGAGCCGAAGTGCTGGTCGATCCAGGAGCGGATGGCCGGCAGCTTGGGCCGGAACGTGTAGATGGGCGTGGTCGAGTCTTCGGTTGCCCATTTGCCCGGCGAGAAGACGATCGTGTCCGCGGTCGAGAGCGTGGCCATCTGGGCCAGGCCGTACATCTGGGTGGCCGAGTCAAGCGTGCGCGGCAGGTCGGTGTACATGCGCGGCGCCTGGACCCAGCCGACCAGCTGCTGAAGGTCGCCGGTTCCCAGCTGCACGACCTTGTCCGCCCCTGCCTTGACCAGCAACTGCTGGCGGCGCCCGCGGGCAAAGTCGCTGTTGTAGCCGGTTCCGACCGTGCCGTGCCGCGACCGCGCATAGGCCAGGCCGTTGTGGCACTTGAACGGGTACGGCTGGCACTTCACGGTGCCATCCAGGTGCCAGTTGGCCGAGACGGGGAAGTAGACACCCTTGACGCCCTTGTGCTCGCCCGGTGCCTGGTAATAGCTGTCCCGGATGGACTGCGTGATCGAGACGTTCACGCCACCGATGACCTGCATCAGCTTGGTGAAGCCGGTGAAGCGGACCACGGCCACGTAGTCGATCTCGGTCTGGAGCAAGGTGGCTACGTCCGCCTTGAACTTCTTGAGCGCGGGCAGGTAGGGCGACGTCTTGTGCTTCAGAGTGGACGGGCGGTAATACCAGTACATGGCGTTGATGCGGTTCGCCCCGCTGGTTCCGCCACCGTTGGAGGCCGCGCGCGGGATGTAGACCATGTCCCGCGGGATGTTGGCCATGGCCACACGCCCGGTATTCGGATCGATGCTGACCACCATGATCACGTCCATCCGCTCGCCGTAGAGATCCGGCCGGTAGTCGGACCCCAGCAGCAGGATCGTGAGCCGGCCGTCCGTGCCATAGGAGATGGGACCGGTCGCGGGTGCGACCGCGCCGCGGGCAGCAATCTGCGTTTCGCGGGCCATGACGTCACCGGCCATCGAGGTGATCGGTAGCAGCGCCGTCGCGGCGAGCGCCAGGAGCAGTGGAATGCCGGTACGCGTCAGCCTGGTTGAGCGCATCTGATACCTCTCCCCTCGAGTCGTGAGCGGGTGGACCTTACCGCATCCTCCCCAGACCCCACTACAATCCACGCGCCGACTGGTATCGACTGGCGCATCCGCGCCTGGCTCGCCGACATCGAACGCTCGTTCGTCGTAGGGAGCCATGTCGCTCAGCCGTCTTGCCCATGTCGTGGCATTTCTTGCGATTGCCGGTGTGCTGGCCGCAGCTCCTGCGGAGGCAGCGGCGCCAGCCCACACACAGGCGGCCTCGCCCACCAGGCAGATCGCGCTGGGCGTCTCGATGCTGCCGGACGACGACCTCTCCGTGCTGGACTCCTTCACCGCCTCCCTGGGAGGACAGGCTCCGGCGATCTGGTCGGTGTGGAGCGACTGGGGCGGGAGCAACGCAGCTTTCCCCACGACCCTGATGAATGGACTGCGTGCCCGCGGCGTCGTTCCCATGGTGTTCTGGGAACCCGTCCACAGCGGCGACCTGAACGATTCGACGTACACGTATCAGAAGATCGTCGACGGCGATTTCGACGACTACATCCGCACCTGGGCTCAGGCGGCCAAGGATTGGGGCGGCACCGTGATCGTGCGATTCGCACACGAGATGGATGGTTCCTGGTTTCCCTGGTACGTGGGGCGCCCGCCGAACACCCCGGCTCTGTTCATCCAGGCGTGGCGGCACATCTGGAACATCTTCAAGGGACCGGGTGGCGTGGGCGCGACCCGCGCCCTGTTCCTGTGGAGCCCATATTCACCGGCGGCCTGGCAGGTCATCTTCTATCCCGGTAACGCCTACGTCGACTACGTCGGCTTCACCGGGCTGAACTGGGGCACGTTCGGCACCCACCACTGGCAGTCGATGCAACAGGCCTTCGACGAACCGATTCAGCGACTGAGGCAGATCACGCACAAGCCCGTGATCGTCGCGGAGGCGGGCTCCAACGTGGACGGGGGCGACAAGGTCGCCTGGATCAGCGACGGCTACCCGGCCGTGTACGACGATCCGGCTGACGACGGGATCGTGGCCATCGTGTACTTCAACGTCGACGTGGTTGGCCAGGTCAACTGGCTCCTCACGAACCCCGCCGGCGATCCTCCGCCAGCGCTGGCCGCGTACGCCGCCGTGGCCGCCGATCCCCGGTTCCAGGGCCGGATGCCCGCCGTCATCTCCGCACCAACTGTCAGGCCGCCTTCAGTGCACCTGGTCGCCGACCGGAAAGTGGGTCGTCG
>CAZENL010000179.1:0-4152 GCA_964513505.1 uncultured Anaerolineaceae bacterium | reverse complement strand
CCTGCCTCCGCGGTGCGCGCCCCATCGAAGGTAAGGGCCACGAACCGGACCTGGTCGCGTCCAGGAAGCGGGAAGCTCCGGGCCGGCGCAAAGGACGAGAGCCACCCCTCGACCAGCGTGAGCAGGTGCTGGGTCGCGTCGGCGATCTCGGGGACCGCGCCGCCACCGATCGTGGCACCGCCGTTGCTCAGGTAGAGGCTGGTAGAGCCATCGGCGGCCGCCATCAGCGAGGCGGAGCCGGCGTCGAAGCCGACCTCCACGAGCGCGCCCCAGACGTTGGGCAGCGCCGCTGTCGGGTGCAGGCCGAAGTCGGCCGCCGTCCGTCGCAGGACCACCTTGCGCAGGTCCAGGTATGCCTTGGCCGGCTTCACCGCGGAGACGCCGTCGCCGCTCTTGCCCGGGCCCGATCGCGACGGCATCCGCTTCCTCCAGACCCCCAGGGCGGTCGTTCGTGGCGAACCGCCCGGACTGGACGATACTGCCTCCCGTATCAGCCGCAGGCCGACGCGGCAAGGAGGTATCCATGGACGACCAGGAACAGATCGTGAATCAGGCGCCACCCGACGCCAGCGACAACCCTACCGACGGAAACCCCGCGGAAGCAGACCCATCCGACACGAGTGCTCTCGAGGCCGCTGAGCCCGCGCAAGACGGCGATGGCGGGCGATCGCGACCGGACGTGTCGCACATGGTCGCCCAGCTCCAGCAGATGATCGACCAGGTGGCCACCGCGGCGACGCCGGCCATGCGTGAGGTCGCCGCCAAGGCCGCGGAGCTCGCCGCAAAGGCGGGCGAGGCGGCGGGCCCCATTGCCCAGAAGGCCGCGCAGGTCACCGCGCAGGTCGGGGAACGCGTGGCTGCCCGGAGCGCACGCCTCGCGTCAGATCTGCGGAGCCAGCAGAACCCGCCACCGGACGAGCACGACCAGGGAGACGGGCACCAGCACGAGCAGGAGCCCGACCCGGAGCAGAAGTGACCTGACGGCCAGCGTGGCGGCCCTCCGGGGTCAGCCGGCGGTCACCGGCTGGAGCTGAGCCGCGATGCCGGCTGCCCAGGCGTCGATTTCTGGCCAGTCCCGGAAGTCGCCCGCAGGGAGGGCTTCCCGGGCGGCAGGCATGATCGAGACGAAGCGCTCGGCCAGGCCCATCGGCTTCTGGTCGTGCTCATAGGCGCCGAAGAAGACGTGGTGATCCCGCGCGTGGACGGCGCCGATGAGCTCGGCCGCTTCCTTCGGCACGGCGGCCACCTTCTGGTCGATGCCCTTGGCATTCAGGGGCTCGGTCCCGAGAGGGCCGCTGCTGAAGAGCCAGACCGGCTTGCCGGCCAGCACCGCGTGATTGTGCTGGACGAACTCCCTGGCCTCCTTCAGCCAGTGGAACAGGTAGGCAGCACTGCCGACCACGAACGCGTCGTATTCAGTGACGCTCGCGACCGATGCCGCCGGCCGAGCCTCAGCTTCGAGGCCAAGACCGCCGAGCGTGTCGGCGATTCGCTCCGCGATCCCCTGTGTGGCGCCATGCCGGCTCGCGTACGCGACGAGTACCTTCATGACCACACCGCCTCCTTCTTCGCCGACCAGCGCTCCAGCGCAGGGCCATGGTCACGGTTCCAGAAGACGCCGCGAAAGAGCCGTTGGGACCGATCTGCCCCGGGTCAGCGGCCTCCGCTGACCGGCAGGATGGCGCCCGTCACGAAGGACGCCTCGTCGGAGAGCAGCCAGAGGATGGCCTGCGCCACTTCCTCCGGCTCGCCGCCGCGCAGCATCGGGATGGTCGGCGCCAGCCGCTCCACTCGGCCCGGATCGCCGCCGGACGCGTGCATGGTGGTCTTGATGTGGCCCGGCGCGACCGCATTGACGCGGATGCCCTCCCCGGCCACCTCGCGGGACAGCCCGACCGTCAGCGAGTCGATGGCGCCCTTGCTGGCCGCGTAGTGGATGTACTCGCCGGCACTGCCGTAGATCGCGGCCCGCGAGGAGACGTTGACGATGTTCCCGCCACGTCCGCCCAGCCTGGTGGACATGCGGCGGACGGCCTCCCTGGCGCACAGGAAGCTCCCGACCACGTTGACGGCGAGCACGCGCTCCAGCACGGCAAGGTCCAGGTCCGCCATGAGGTGGAAGCCGCCCGTGATGCCCGCGCTATTGACCAGGCCGATCACGGGGCCAAGATCCGCGGTCGCGCGCTCGAACAGGGCGACGACATCCGCCTCGTGCGCGATGTCCGTCTTGACCGCCACGGCGCGACCACCGGCGGCCCGGATGGCCGCGACCACTTCCTCGGCCGCCTCGACGTCCTTCTCGAACGCCATGCAGACGGCGTACCCGCGTTCGGCGGCCAGTCGGGAAACCGCGGCGCCAATGCCCCGCGTGCCCCCGGTGACGACCAGGCAGCCTCGATCTTCCACGCCCGGCATGCTAGCCGTCCGGCCGAGATGTCTCCGCGCCGTGGGCGCGGTGGCCGATGATCAGGAGCTGCGCCGGCTCGTCACCCAGCGTGCTGGCGTCGTGGGGGATCGTGGCGTCCCAGACCAGGTAGTCGCCAGGCCCCAAATCGATCTGGTGCTCGCCCTGGGTCATGCGCACCCGGCCGGATAGCACCAGGTGGTGCTCGTCGCCGCCGTGGGCGTGCAGGCCGGTCTTCTGGCCAGGCGTCATCGCGCCCATCACGATCCGCATGTCGCGCGGAATGCCGCCGTCCACTTCCTCGATCCGGTTGCCGCCCGGACCCGGCCAGCTGCGACGCTCCGTGGCGCGGACCACCCGCGGGGGCGCGGCCGAATCGGCGAGGAACCAGGTGATGGGCACGTCCATGGCCGCAGCCAGGGCGGCCAGCGACTCCAGCGACGGCGAGGCCTTGTCGTTCTCGATCTGGCTCAGGTAGCCGATGTTGAGGCCCGTGTGCTCCGCGACTTCGGCGAGCGTGAGCGATCGCTCGCGCCGGAGCCGGCGCACCTGCGCGCCGACCTGTGGCCGCTGGCGCGCCCGCGACGACTCACCGCCTTGGCAGGCGTCCGTGACGGGACGGCCGGTCTTGATAGCGGGCACTTGGCCCTCCGCATAACAGTATTGACAACACACATCAATGGTGCGACCATTCGTGCAGGCCAAGTATGTTGGTCCACAGACAAAAGGTCAAGGAGTTCTTCGTGAACATCTCCATCATCGGTGCCGGCAACGTCGGCCGCGCCGTCGCTACGTCAGCTCATCGAGCCGGTCACACCGTGACCATCACCGCCTCCAACCTGGAGAGCGCAAAGCTGCTCGCCGACGAGACGGGCGCCACGGCCGTTGACAGCACCGCCGATGCCGTGCGTAACGCGGATGTCGTGCTCTTCGCGGTCCCTTACGCCGCCATCTCGCAGGTCGTGGCGGACGCCGGCCACGCGCTCGACGGCAAGACCGTCATGGACGCGACCAACCGGCCCACCCCGGACACCAGCGGCAACACCGGGCCGACCTCCATCGCCGAGGAGCTCCAGGCGCAGCTGCCGGATGCGCACGTGGTCAAGGCACTCAACACAGCCTTCGCGTCGCGCCAGGCGGACCCGGTCGTCGGCGGGATTGCGGTCGATGGCTACGTGGCCGGCGACGATGCAGCGGCCAAGAAGACCGTGCTCGACTTCCTCGAGTCGATCGGCTTCCGCCCGGTCGACGCGGGACCGCTGGCCACGGCCCGCACCCTCGAGGGCATGGCATGGCTGAACATCTCGCTCAACATGAAGGGCGGCTCGTGGCAGGACGGCTGGAAGCTGGTCGGCCCCGAGACGGCCGTCAAGACGTCACGCAACTAAGCCTCGGCTCGGAACACTGATCCCGGGAGGCGGGCGGTCGCAAGGCCGTCCGCCTTTGCTTATCCGCCGCCGAGCCTCAGGCCGGTGTCCTGGCCTCGATTCGCTCGCCCATCCGGGCCTTCAGCGCGTCGGGCATCAGGACGCTCCCGTCCGGTTGCTGGTAGACCTCCAGGATCGCTGCCACCGTGCGCGCGAGCGCCAGCCCTGAGCCGTTGAGCGTGTGCAGGATCTCCGGCTTGGCACCCGGCTCCGAGCGCCAGCGGATGTTCATGCGCCGGGCCTGGAAGTCGCGGAAGTTCGAGACTGAGCTGACCTCCAGCCAGTCCTGCACGCCGGGCGCCCAGACCTCCAGGTCGTACT
>CAZENL010000178.1:0-4308 GCA_964513505.1 uncultured Anaerolineaceae bacterium | reverse complement strand
TGGCGTCCGCTGCCCCGCTCCTTGACGATGGCATCGACATCTGCGCGGGTACCGCGGCCATTCCGGCAAACCTTGACGTAAACGTCAAGGTTTGGCACCATCCGCACGGTGCCTGCTCCCGAACTCCTGCGTATCCACGACGTCGCGGCTGCGGTCGGCTTGACCGCGCGCGCCATCCGCTTCTACGAGGAGCAGGGGCTGCTCACGCCGAGCGGCCGTTCCAGCAGCGCCTACCGCCTGTTCGATGCGGACGACGTGGAACGCCTGCGCGCCATCAAGGCGTTGCGCGATGACGCGGGTTTCTCGCTGGCCGAGATCGGCAGCCTGTTGGACGACGAGAGCGCCCGGAACCGCGCTCGCGCGGCATTCCACGCCACACCGGACGCGGATGAACGGCGCCGTCTGCTTGACGAGGCGCTGGAGCGTGCCGATCGCCAGATCGCGCTCCTGAGCGGCAAGTTGGAGCGGCTCGAATCCATGGCGGCAGACGCGTCGCGACGCCGGACCAGGATCGTGTCGGCCATCGCCGAGCTGGCGCCGGCCGCGGCCCCAGCGGAGCCGCCGGCCATGGCAAACGCCCGATGACCATCCTGTCGCCGCACCGCTCCGTCGTGGATCCGGACGCCGAGTCGTATCGCTGGTGGCTGCTCTTCGTCACCAGCGTCGGGGCGCTGCTCGCAGCCCTGGCGTCCGGCACCTTGATCATCGCCCTGCCGGACATCCTGCGCGACCTCCAGACGGACATCTTCTCGCTGCTCTGGATCGTGGTCGGGTACACGCTCGTTACCACCGTGCTGGTGCTCAACGCCGGCCGGCTGGCGGATCGCTTCGGCCGTGCCAGGACCTACGTCTACGGCTTCCTGATCTTCACCCTGGCCTCCATCTTCTGCGCGGTGGCGCCCAACGCCCTGCTGCTGATTGGCGGCCGCATCATCCAGGGCATCGGCGGCGCGTTCATCCTGGCCAATTCGGCCGCCCTGGTCGCGGACGTTTTCCCGCGCCGCGAGCTTGGCCGCGCGCTGGGCATCAACGCCATGGTCGTCGGCGCCGGCCTGATCCTCGGGCCGATCCTCGGCGGCTGGCTGACCAGCTACGGGTGGCGGCTGGTCTTCTGGTTCAACGTCCCGATCGGGATCGTCGGCATCGTCGCCGCGGCCCTGATCCTCGTGGAGCGCACGCCAGCACAAAAGCAGATCTCGCTCGACTGGCTGGGCTCGAGCATCTACCTGGTCAGCCTGCTCTCGCTGATGACCGCGCTGGCGTTCGGGGGCATCTACGGCTGGGGCACCTGGTGGATCATCGGTGGCTTCGTGCTCTTCCTGGTCACGCTGCCGGCGCTCTTCTTCGCAGAGAGCCAGGTCTCCGATCCGCTGATCGACCTGACCCTCCTGCGCGACCGCCTCTTCGCGCTGGGCAACCTGAGCGCCATGCTCAACGGCGTCGCGCGCAACGGTGTGCTGTTCCTGCTGGTCTTCTACCTCCAGGGCGTGAAGGGCGTCGACCCGGTCACGGCCGGCATCGACCTGGCGCCGCTCGCCGTCGGGCTGCTGGTGCTGTCGCCGATCAGCGGCGCGCTGGCGGACCGCTACGGCTCGCGGGTGCTGGCCACGGCCGGCATGCTGGTCACGGCCGTCGGGCTGGCCGGCCTGGCCACCATCGCGGTGGACACCCCCTTGTGGCAGCTGGTGATCTGGCAGCTGATCGTGGGGGCCGGTTCCGGCCTCTTCATCTCCCCGAACACCAGCGCCGTGATGGGCGTGGTGCCGCCGGAGAAGCGCGGCATCGGCTCCGGCATGCGCGCCATGCTCACGAGCACCGGCTTCGTGATCAGCATCGCGCTCGCCATCGGCCTGGTGACGTCCGCCATGAGCCCGGCCGTGATGGTGTCCGTGTTCGCGGGGACCCAATCGGGCGCGCAGGGCATCGACCTGGCGCCCTTCATCAACGCGTTGCACCTGGCCTTCGGGGCCGGCGTGGTGGTCTCGATCATCGGGGCCGTGCTCTCGCTCATGCGCGGCGGACATCGATCCTGGGAGCCGGACACGATCCAGGAGCCGGAGCCGCCGGAAGCGTCAGCGGCCGCCTAGCACCAGGGAGAGGCTGTCCGCGTAGGCGACCGAGGAGCAGGTCGAGCAGTCGCCGTCGTAGTCGAGCGTGAAGTCCACGTCCAGGCTGCGGGTGTCCACAGGGACGGCCATGGTGGCGGTCGACTGCGCGAGGGCCTTCAGGTCGGCGGGCAGGTCGACGGCCTGCGCGCTCAGCACGTCGATCAGGCCGCCGCTCGCGTCGAGGAAGCGGACGTTGTAGTCGTAGTGGGCGCCGATGCCGCCACCGAACCAGCCGGCGAGCGTGGCCGTGACTCCGCCGCCATCGATCTGGGTGCCGAGCGCCCGCACGTCGATGACCTGTGTGGTCGGGTCGACGCTCGCGCTGCCCCCGACGTCCATCAGGAAGTAGCAGGGTCCCCGATCCTGCGGACCCGGTGAGTCGGCGGTCGGCCCGGCCGGTTCGCTGCCGTACCTGGTGCCCGTCAACTCGATGTTCTGTTGCCAATCCGAGACGCTGCAGTAAGCGTCGGCGAATGGTTGATCGGCACCGCCGTTGAGGATCAGGTTGGCGCCCAGGATGGCCGGACTGCCGGCCGCAACGCCGGGCGGCGCGCCTGTTGGGGCGGTGATGGCCGCGACGGATGTCGGTGCAGGCGCCGGAAGGGACGCGGCCGGTGTGAGCGCGACCGGCTTCGGCCCGCCGCATGCCGCCATCAGCAACAACCCCATGGAGGCAGCCAGTCCGAACAGTCGCAGGCACCCACCGCCACCCGTGTCCATGCGGCGATTCTGCCAGCGCAGCAGCCTGCGGCCGTCGCAACGGCAGTTGGGCACCCCGCAATTCCGCCGGCGGCGGCAAGCCGGTGGGCTACCATGCGCCGCGTGATCTCGTCGGCAGCGGACGCCGGCCACCAGCCGCCCGCGACGCCCAGTGTGAGGAGCTCCCTTGGACTTCGACCTGCCTGTTGAGCACACCCTGCTCCGCAAGACCATCCAGGACTTCTGCGCACGCGAAGTGGTCAGCCAGATCGACGAGCACGAGCGCGAACGGCGCTTCCCGACGGACATCGTGGCCATGCTCGGGCCCATGGGCCTGCTGGGAATCCCGATCCCCGAGGACGAGGGCGGCGCCGGCCTGGACACCCTTGCCTACGCCATCGCGGTAGAGGAGCTGGCCCGCGTGTGGGGCTCGCTGGCGCTGATCGTGGCGGCCCATACGTCGCTCGGCTGTGGGCCACTGCATCTGGCGGGGTCCGCGGCCCAGAAGGACCGCTGGCTGGTGCCACTGGCGCAGGGGCGCCAGTTGGGCGCCTACGGCCTGACCGAGCCGGAGGCCGGCTCCGATTCCGGTGGCACGCGCACCACGGCGCGCAAGGACGGCAACGCCTGGGTGCTGAACGGCCGCAAGCGCTTCATCACCAACGCCGGCCAGGCGGGGACGTACATCGTCACGGCGCGCACGGGGTCCCGCGAGGGTGGCTCGCCGGAGATCAGCGCGTTCATCGTGGCGGCGGACGCGCCCGGGTTCTCCGTCGGCCGGCTGGAGGAGAAGATGGGCCTCCACGCCAGCGCCACCGGGGAGTTGCTCTTCGAGGACTGCCGCGTGCCGGACGAGCAGATGCTCGGGAAGCCCGGCGACGGCTGGAAGACGTTCCTCAAGATCCTCGACGGCGGCCGCATCTCCATCGGCGCCATGGCGCTCGGCCTCGCGCAGGCGGCGTTGGACGCGTCCATTCCGTACGCGCGGGAACGCAAGCAATTCGGCCGGCCGATCGGCACGTTCCAGGGAGTGGCCTTCATGGTCGCGGACATGTCCACGGAGATCGAGGCGGCCCGCGCCATGGTCTACCGCGCCGCGTGGCTCAAGGACCAGGGCCGCGACTACTCCCTGGCCGCGGCGCAGGCCAAGCTGTTCGCCTCGGAGGTTTCCCAGCGGGCCACCAACAACGCGGTCCAGATCCACGGCGGCTACGGCTACGTGGAGGAGTACAAGGTGGAACGCTACCTGCGCGATGCGAAGCTGACCGAGATCGGCGAGGGGACCAGCCAGATCCAGCGCCTGGTGATCGGGCGCAAGGTGCTGGACCTCAGGGTCGAGTAGCCGGGACGGGCCGGCAGCTTCGCTGCGTGGCTGCCTGAGGTCAGGCGTTTGGTGAGGGCTCTCGCGATTCCACCCATCAGACGCGCTTGATCAGGTGTTTTGCTGTGGCGTCCCAGACCCGGTCGCGTCGATCTGGCCAGATATCGGCGGTGGCAATCT
>CAZENL010000177.1:0-4309 GCA_964513505.1 uncultured Anaerolineaceae bacterium | reverse complement strand
GCCGCGATCAGGGCGATGATCAGCGGCAGGGTGAAGCCGAAGATGGCCGTCGGGTCGCCATGGCCGAGGACCTGCTGCGCCAGCACGCCGACCACCCAGCCCACGAAGGCGGCCGTGAGCATGATGCCCTCCAGGCCAATGTTGACCACGCCCGATCGCTCGCAGACCACGCCGCAGAGCGCCGCGAAGATGATCGGGATGGAGATGGACACGGCCGCGTGCGAGAGGAACGGCAGCTCCTGCACCAGGTAGCCGATGAGCTGCGCGATCAGGCCGATGACCGGGATGCCGTTGATGGTCTGGAAGAGTTGATCCATCAGCGGATGGCCTCCTTCCCGTAGGTCGCCGTCATCGTCTCGGTGGTGCCCAGGTTGGCCTTCACGCCGCGCAACCGGAAGAGCCGCCGGATCACGGCATTCGCGACCAGGAACAGCAGGATGATGGCCTGGACCACGTCTACCAGCTCCACCGGCACGTTGGCCTGGATCTGCATCAGCGGCGCGCCTGCTCGCATCGCGCCGAGCAGCAGCGCCGCGAAGACGATGCCGACGGGGTTGGAGCGGCCGAGCAGCGCGACCGTGATCGCGTCGAAGCCGACCGAGGTGTTGAAGGACGCCGACATCTGGTGGTTGACCCCGAGCAGGTTCCCGGCTCCCGCAAGCCCTGCCAGGCCGCCGGCAATGCTCATGGTCAGCACGATCATCCGCCGCGGCTTCATGCCCGCGTAGCGCGCCGCGTCCGGATTGGCGCCGACGGCGCGGATCTCGAAGCCGAGCGTGGTGCGGTAGAGCAGGAACCAGATCAGCGGCACGACCAGGAACGCGATCAGCACGCCGAGGTGACCGTCAATGCCGATGAGGATCGGCAGCGCGGCATTGCCGACGTCCGCCGTCACGGGCTGCGGCGAGAGCGGCAGCTTGAGGGGCCCGCTGACCAGCCACGACAGGGTCGAGAGGGCGATGTAATTCATCATGATCGTGGTGACCACCTCGTGGGCCCCACGGGTGGCCTTGAGGAAGCCGGGGATGAAGGCCCAGAGCGCGCCGCCGAGCGTTCCGCCGATGAGCGCGACGGGGATGGCGATGAACGGCGATGCGCCGCTCAGAGCCTCCGCGCAGGCCACGGCCGCGACGGCCCCGATCAGGAACTGGCCCTGCCCGCCGATGTTGAAGAGGCCGGCTTTGAAGCCGAGGCCGATGCCCAGGCCGGTCAGCAACAGCGGCGCGGTAAAGCGCAGCGTGCTGACGATCGCGTCGAAACTGCCCACCGAACCCTGGATCAGCGCCCCGTAGGCCGCGAAGGGCAGGCCGAAGTCGAACGACTTGCCCTCGATCGGCGCGGTCAGGACGATCACCACACCACCGACCACGATGGCCAGCACGATCGAGATCAACGGCAGCGCCAGCGCACCCCAGGCGGCGCCGATCAGGCCGGTTACGGAACGGCGCGCGGGCGGTGCGTCCGTCATGGCTTTCCCGCCGCGTCCGGGTTGGCGGCAGGGCCGAGGGAATCCGCACGTTCACGGCCGCCCGTGGCCATGAGCAGGCCGACCTGGTTCTTGTCGGCCGTGCGGCCGTCCATGGTGGCAACCAGCTGCCCGCGGTACATGACCGAGATGCGGTCGGACATTTCCAGCACCTCGTCGAGCTCGGCCGAGACCAGCAGGATGGCCGTGCCGGCGTTGCGCTTCTCGATGATCTGGCGGTGGATGAACTCGATGCTGCCCACGTCCAGTCCGCGGGTCGGCTGGTCCAGCACCAGCAACCGCAGATTGCGGTCGAACTCGCGCGCCACCACCAGCTTCTGCTGGTTGCCACCGGAGAGCGTCCCGGCGGTCGCCGTCGGCGAGGGCGTGCGGATGTCGTACTCGGCGATGTTCTCCTTGGCCTCGACCAGGACCGCCTCCTCGTTGCGCACGATGCCGCGCGCGAAGGGAGCGTCCGAGTAGCGGTTGAGCACCAGGTTGTCGGTGATCGGGAAGGCCAGGATCAGGCCAAAGCGGTGCCGGTCGGCGGGCACGTAGGCCACGTTCGCGTCGTGCACCTGGCGCGGCGACGAGCCGGTGATGTCACGGCCATCCAGTTCGACCCGTCCGCCGCTCACGGGGCGGAGGCCGACGATCGCCTCGACCAGCTCGTCCTGGCCGTTGCCGGCCACCCCGGCGACGCCGAGGATCTCGCCGGCACGGATCTCCAGGTTCACGCCGCCGACCGCCTCGTGCCCGCGATCGTCCTTGACCTTGAGGTCGACCAGGTTCAGCGCCACCTTGCCGGGGTGGGAGTCGCCGCGGTCCACGGTGAGCTGGACCTCGCGGCCGACCATCAGCTCGGCCAGGTCGTCCTCGCTGGTCTGGCTGGGGAGGCGCTCGCCCACCACCTTGCCGCGGCGGATGACCGTAATGCGGTCGGCGATCTCCAGCACTTCGTAGAGCTTGTGGCTGATGAAGACGATGCTTCTGCCGCTCTCCGCGAGGCGGCGCAGCAGGACGAAGATCTCCTCGGTCTCCTGGGGCGTGAGCACCGCCGTCGGCTCGTCGAGCACCAGGATGCGGGCATCGCGATAGAGCGCCTTGAGGATCTCGACGCGCTGCTGCTGGCCCACTGAGAGGGTCGAGACCTTGACGTCGGGATCCAGGGCGAAGCCGAACCGGGCCGCCAGCTCGCGAATCCGCTTGCGCGCCTCGCCCACGTCCAGGAAGACGGGATTGGCCATCGGTTCCATGCCCAGCACGATGTTCTCGGCCACCGACAGCACGGGCACCAGCATGAAATGCTGGTGGACCATGCTGATGCCGCGCGCGATGGCGTCCGAAGGCCCGGCGATCTGCACCACGGAGCCATCGAGCAGGATCTCGCCCTCGTCCGGCTTGGCCAGGCCGTAGAGGACGTTCATGAGGGTGGTCTTGCCCGCGCCGTTCTCGCCGAGCAGGGCATGGATCTCTCCGGGTTTGAGGTCCAGGTCGATGTGGTCGTTGGCCACCACGCCCGGATAGCGCTTGGTGATGCCGCGCATCTCCAGGGCAGGCACGGGCGGCGGTGCCGGGACCGAGTCAGGCGGCACGAGCGCTGCGGGCGGTGCGGTCGTCACGGGTGTGAGGGTAGTGCCTCGCGGGGGGTGAGATTCGACCGAAATTGGAAGGCGGGCCGCGATTGCTCGCGGCCCGCCTGCTGCTACTGGTTGATGGATCGCCGGATCAGGGCTGCCCGCACTTGTCGGGGCAGGTGGCCAGCGGCGGCGTCGCCTTCATCGCGGCGATGGCCGCGTCGACCTTCGCCTGGATGTCGGAGGTGATCGTTCCCTTGCCGTCCTGCTCCGCAGAGACGCCGATGCCGTCGTTGGTGGCGTTGAACTCGATGTTGCCGCCAACGGCCGTACCGCCGTTGATCGCGTTGATCGACGCTTCGACCGCGTTGCTGAGGTGCTTCTCGGCCGAGGTCACGATGCAGTTGTACGTGGGATCGGTCGCGGCGCTCAGGGAGCCCCACTGGTCCACGTCCACGCCGATGCCGGAGATCTTGGCGGCGCAGGCAGCCTGGAGGATGCCGTTGCCGGTGCTGCCGGCGACCTGGAACAGGACGTCAGGCTTGTTGGCGGCGATGAATGCGGTGGCGTACGTCTGGCCGCCCGCTGGATCCGCAAAGGCTGCGACGAAGTCCGATGCCGAGACGTAGCCCGTCTTGACCACGGTGCTCGGATCGGTCGCCATGGCACCGAGCTGGTAGCCCTGGATGTAGCGAACCACGGCGGGCACCAGGTTGATGCCGCCGATGGCGCCGATGATGTGGGTCTTGCTGATGCTGGCAGCCACGATGCCCGCCAGATAGCCGGCCTGGTCTTCCTCGAAGCTGATGCCGATGTAGCGCGGCAGCAGCGTCTTGGGGTCGCCCGCGCAGCCGAACTTGGGATCGTCGGCGCCGGTCGCATCGATGCAGATGCTCTGGTCAACGCCGATGAACCAGATGTTCGGGTTGGCCTTGGCGGCCTTGACCGTCGCTGCGTACAGGTTGAAGCCGACCGTCACGATGACGTCGTAGTTCTGTCCAACGAACTGCTGGATGTCGCTGGCGTACTCGTCCGCGTTGGCGGGCACCACGACCTGCGGAACAGCGGCGCCGATGTCCGCTGCGCCCTTCTTGGCGCCTTCGAACGAGAACTGGTTGAAGTTCTTGTCATCAACACGCCCGACGTCCGTGACGACGCCGATCTTGAGGGCGGCGCCTGTGCTCGCGACCGGCGTGGCCGGGGCAACAGTGGGCGGCGCGACCGTGGGCGGCGCGACGGTGGCCGGAGCGACGGTGGCCGGAGCGAC
>CAZENL010000176.1:3332-4426 GCA_964513505.1 uncultured Anaerolineaceae bacterium | reverse complement strand
GCGATTTGCGCGATCAGATGACCGCGTTCGTGTGGTCGACGCGGGTGATGCTGCTCTGATCCACGGCTCGTCGTCATCGGCTTGACACACGCCCACGCTACGATTCCGGCATGACCAAGCTTGAACTCACGGAAGACCAGTGGCGCGCGCGCCTCGATCCCATCCAGTACCACGTGCTCCGCGAAGCGGGCACCGAGCGGGCCTTCACCGGAGCGCTGTGGGACGAGCACCGTCCAGGCGTCTACCGCTGCGCCGGGTGTGACGCGCCGCTCTTCAGCTCCGGCACCAAGTTCGAATCCGGCACCGGCTGGCCCAGCTTCTACGCGGCCATGGATCCGGCGGCCGTGGTCCTGGAGCACGACGACTCGTTCGGCATGCGGCGCACGGAGGTCCGCTGCGCCACTTGCGGCAGCCATCTTGGCCACCTGTTCGACGACGGGCCGAAGCCGACGGGCCAGCGCTTCTGCATGAACTCGGCGTCGCTCAAGCTCGAGCCGGAGCAGGCCACCGAAGGCGTCGCGGGCCGTTAGCCCAGGGCGGTGGCGATGGCGCGGCCGATTGCCGCGGCGACCTCCGCGAAACCCGGCAGCGGCTCACCGCTCGACTCGTCGCAGTACAGGCGGCGGTTCACCTCAACCATCACCGCCGTGACGCGCGCGTCCGTGCCGTAGAAGCGGATCGGCACGAGCGCGCCGCCGAACGGGCTGTCGCGCTTCACGCGGAACCCCTCCGCGGTGAACGCAGCCTCGAAGCGGGCCGCCAGCTCGGCCGGCGTGTGGAACGCATCCGTGCCGACGCAGATGTCCGGGCGATCGGCCGCCTGATCCGGTTCGCTCGGCAGCGGCACGCTCCCGAACGAGTGGCAGTCGACGATCAGGCACTCCCCGAACTCGCCGACGACGTCCGTGACCAGGTCGGTGAGTGCCGCGTGGTAGGGCACGTAGACCCCATCGATCATGGCCTGCCGCTCGGCCGGGCTGGGTCGGCGGAGCTCCGCGCCGTCGCTCGTGCGCGTGTAGACCGCGCCCTGCCCGTAGGCAGCGCTCGGCTCGCGATCGTCGTCCGGGAATCGCTCGGGATCGACCACCAGGCGG
>CAZENL010000176.1:0-3232 GCA_964513505.1 uncultured Anaerolineaceae bacterium | reverse complement strand
TGCCGGCGTCGGGCCAAATGTCCGCAACGAAAAGGCCGGCGATCGCTCGCCGGCCTCGTCGTCCATTGCCAAGCCGCCCCTGCGGCCTGGGCCTAGAGCTGATTCGAGTGGCGGCCGACGCAGGTCGAGCTGACCGTGTTGTCGAAGCCCAGCCGGTGGAATTCCAGGTAGTACGTGGAGCGGCCCCACGTGGAGCCGTCCGTCTTGATCCACTTGAGCGACACGCCCGCGCGATAGCTGTGGTTGACCGGGGTGGACCAGGTCAGGGTCTTGGCGGGGAACTTGGTCGTGACGTTGTCGTACACCTTGAGCTTGGTCGGTGAGCTCTGCTTGATCACGGTCCAGTTCGTGCCGTCGAAGTGCTGGATCTGGATGCGGTAGGCGACCCAGCCATGCTCCGCCACGTTGACGTTCTGGTCCGGCCACTGGAGCTTGGGGCCCTTCACGGTGACGCCCGAGAAGTACATGGTGCCGGCTGCGCCCTGGTAGGAGCAGGTGGCACCGGGATGATTCATGGTGTCGGTGAAGAACGCGTCACCGATGGTGCCGGTCTGGCTGATCTGCTGCGCCGCGAGCGTCGAGCCGGACATGAGCAACAGAGCCGCGCCGGACAGGGCGAACACGCGCAGGGTGCGAGACAGGCCACCGGAAAACGAGCTGAGCACAGGTTCCCTCCGAGCATGGTGCGATCAACCGCAAGCGCGGTTGAGAGGCGCCACAGTATCCCGACCCGTTCGAATCCGCATCATCGAATTTGGGCCCTCACTGGACCCCACCCGACCGGACACGCTCGCGTGCCAACGTCCACCGGGCATGCCCCATTGGTACCGGTACGAGTTCGCCATGGCCGCCGTACCAAGTGGTTTTCACACTGCGGGAGCCTGCCAGACCAGCCAGGAAGGAGACAACGAGTCATGAGATGGCCGAGGGGCCGTCGCGCGCAAGGCGCGATCGAGATCAGGGATGACCTGGCGTTGTGGCGCTCCGACTTCGACGAGCCGCTGCCACCGGTCACCCGCAACGAGTTGCTCACCAGGCTCGGGCTCGAGGCCGAGGAGACGGAGGCCGTCCTCTCCGTGCCCCTGCGAGCGCCCGATGTGAAGGCGGTCGCCGTCGCCTGACGCCGTGCTCGGACGACGCTGCGAAACCTTCGTTCCACGTGCGATGATCGGGTCATGAGCATCGATCGAGCGGCGGCGCTGGTTCGCTTTCGCGGCGGATACGAAGAGGTGGAGGACGCGCTCGCCGGAGCCACCGACGAAGAGCTGGACCGTGAGCCGGCCGGCGGCGATGGCTGGACCGCTCGCAAGGTCGTGCACCACCTCGCCGATTCAGAGGCAACCGCCTACGTCCGGCTGCGACGCCTCATTGCCGAGGACGATCCCCAGATCCAGGGCTACGACGAGGCCGAATTCGCGCGCCGGCTGCATTACGAGCGCCGCATCGCGTCCTCACTGGCCGTGCTCGGCGCGGTCCGCCAGGCCAGCCTGGACCTGCTCGAGTCGCTCACGCCGGAGGAATGGGAGCGCGCCGGCACGCACAGCGAGTCCGGCGCGTACTCCGTGGACCGATGGCTGGAGATCTACGTGCGCCACCCCCATGAGCACGCCGAACAGATCCGGCGCGCTCGTCGCGGCGAGGCCTGAGCCTCCCCGATCAGGTGTGCACGTAGTAGATGCCGGCCGGCGTCCCGGCGACGACCGTGTACATCCAGACCGTTTGGCCGCCCCTGGTGTCCACGTCCACCTTGTCCGCCAGGGCCTGACCATCCGTGGTGACGCCCGTGTTCCCGCCTGCGTTCGCGAGCAGGACGCGCACGCCGTTCGAGAGTTGCGCGGTGCCGATCTGCCAGGTGGTTTCGTCGTCCGTGGCGATGGCAGGGGGACCTTCGTTGGCGTCCTCGCGACGCGTGGTCCAGGAGCCGGTGGCTGACCGACGGCTGTCGTAGACGCCCGCCACGGCCGCGCTGCCGTATCGGGACCAGGCGACCCGTGCCAGACCTGATGGGGAGAGCGCCAGCGAGGGCCGGCTGTCGTGCGAGGTGGAGCCCGTGACCTTGGCGATCGAGAAGTTGCCGAGCTTGGTCGAACCGATGGCGTAGCGGATCCCGTTCTGCACGAACGCGATGCGCGGCAGGCCGGCCGAGTTCAACGCGAGCGAGGGACTGTCGGCGTTCTGCGCCACTTTGGTCTTGGTCCACGACCCGCTGGCATTCGTGCCGAACCAGACCTGGCCGGTCTGCTTGGGGATGCACTCGCAGCGCTCCCACGAGACGGAGATGTGGCTTCCGTTCACCTGGATGGTCGGCCAGTCCATGCTCAGGCCGGCGAGCTTCTTGGGCGTGCTCCACGAGCCACTCTTGTTGGTCAGGTAGTAGACGCCGAGCGGCACCGACGGTGCGCAGTCGTCACAGTCGTTCCGCGTGAACGCCACGTAGGCGTGGTCGTGGCTGTCCAACGCCAGCGACGGCTGACCGTCGTGGCCGTGCGAATCCGAGCGGCTGACCACGCTGGTGATGCGCTTGCGGGTGAACGAGCCCGACGCGTTGGTGATGTACCAGAGCCCGCTGTTGCCGGCCGCCACGGCATCGATGTGGCCGTGGCTGTCCAGCTCCATGGTCACCTCGGTGTATGCCCCGAGCCTGGCCACCTGCGGCGAGGAGATGCCTGCCGGCACGACGGCTCTTGCCGCGCCGCCCGACCCTGCGGAGACGCCGGAGGCCATGGAAACGGACAGCAGCAGCGCCGCAGCCATTGCCCCACTTGCAATCCACCTGCGCATTCGGATACCCCTCCCCGAGTTCGTGGCGTGGTCGCCGCCATGGTGCCGTGCGTGTCAACGGGTTGCCAACCCGGATTTCTCGGCGACCACGCGAATGCCTACTCTTTGATGACATGCCGAAGAAGCCTCGCATCCACGCCGCAGCCATCGCGCTGGGCCACGCCGGACGGGACCGGCCGTACTGGTTGGTCCGCCCCGCCGCCGAACAGGATCGCGGGGTTCCGCTCGTGCTCCAGCTCCACGGGCGCGGCATCGATCCCGTGATGTTCGATCGCTGGACGGGCTTCACGGCGCTCGCGGAGCAAGCCGGGTTCGCGTTGGCCATGCCTGCCGCCGTCGGCGAGATCTGGAACGATGGTCGATCGTTATCGCCTGGACGGGAGGACACCGACGACGTCGGGTACCTGCTCGCCGTGATCGACGATTGCTGCCGGCAACTGACGATCGACCA
>CAZENL010000175.1:0-4445 GCA_964513505.1 uncultured Anaerolineaceae bacterium | reverse complement strand
AGCGGCGGAACATGTGGTCGCAGCTCAGCCACCAGCCGCCGATGTCGAAGAACATGGGGCTGACCGGGTTGGGAATGTGCAGGTCGTCGTAGACCCAGAAGAACTGCTTCTCGACGTCGGAATCCCACGCCACCGGGAAAGCCGTGTCGCCAAGGAACTGTCCGAGGATCGCCTCAGCCTCGGGCACAGGCTCGACCTCCTTCCCATCGCCGTCGACCAGCTGGTCGGTCAGTTCCGACCGCCGAGTCAGATCGTCTCAAAGAACTCGCGATGGCGGATATCGAGGCGATTCACGGCGTCATCGAGGACCAGCTCCCGGACGTGGGCCGACGCGGCGTGCTCACGGAAGGCTTCCTCGGACACGTACTGCTCATACAGGAAGAAGATGCTTCTGTCCTCGAGCGATCGGTGGATCCAGAAGAGCAGGCAGCCTGGTTCCAGGCGCGACGCGGCGGCGATACGCCGGAGAAGATCGAGGACGGCGTCCTCCTCGCCGAGCTTGGCCTTCCACGTGGCCGTCACAACGTAGGGCATTCGTCCTGCTCTGGCGGATAATCGATCCTCGATGACGATACCACCGCAGAATGCGGGCGCGAGGAGATCAGACGTGACGAGGAATGACACCAGGGTGGAGGTCGAGAGCCCGCTCCTGACGATGGTCCGGGAGCAGCCGACCGACTACTGGAACGACTCGTGCGCGATCGACGAGTTGGAGTACGCGGTGGCCCGCGGCGCGACCGGGGCCACGTCCAATCCCACCATCGTCCTCGACGTCCTGCGCAAAGAGAAGGCCCGCTGGGTTCCGCGGATCGCCCAGCTCGCCGTCCTGCGTCCCGCATGGACGGAGCTGGACCTCACCTGGGCGCTGGTCGAGGAGATGGCCGTGCGCGGTGCCGCCGTCCTGGAGCCGGTCTTCCGCGCCGAGGGTGGCCGCAAGGGTCGGCTGTCACTCCAGACGGACCCGGCGAACTACCGCAATGCCGACCGGATGTTCGACCAGGGATCGGTCTTCGCCGGCCTGGCCCCGAACATCCAGGTCAAGTTCCCCGCCACCAGCGCCGGCCTGGAGGCAATCGAGCGAGCCACGGCGGCCGGCATCAACATCAACGCCACGGTCAGCTTCACGGTCGCGCAGGCGCTCGCGGTCGCCCAAGCGGTCGAGCGGGGGCTGGACGCCCGCGCCGCGTCGGGCGGCGACATCTCAACCATGTCGCCCGTCTGCACGCTGATGATCGGCCGCCTCGACGACTGGATGCGCACGCTGGTCGACCGGGACGGCATCGCGATCCACCCGGATGCCCTCAATTGGGCCGGCATCGCCGCCTTCAAGCGCGCGCTGCAGATCTACCGCGAGCGCGGCTACCGCACGCGACTGCTCGCGGCCGCGTATCGCCACCGCCTCCACTGGACGGAGCTCGTCGGTGGCGACGTGATCCTGACCATGCCGCACGCGTGGCAGGTGCGCTTTAACGCCAGCGGGATCGTCCCCGAGTCGCGGATCGACGAGCCGGTCGACCCGGACCTCATCGGCGAGCTCAGCTCCCGGATTCCTGACTTCCTCCGGGCTTACGAGCCGGACGGCCTGGCGGTCGCCGAGTTCGACGCCTACGGGGCCACCGTGCGGACGCTGCGCGGCTTCATCCGGTCGTACCACGACCTCATCGGCGCGGTCCGTGATGTGATGCTGCCGGACCCCGACACGCGGCCAGACTGAGCGGACGGAGGAGTGATGAGCGATCTGGAGATGTTCCGGCTGGCGGGCCGGGTGGCCATCGTGACCGGGGGCGGCGGCGCCATCGGTTCCGCGCTGGCAGAGGCGCTCGCGGGTGCCGGCGCACAGGTCGCGGTGATCGGGCGAACGCACGGGGCACTCGAATCGGCGGTGCGCCGCATCGAAGCTGCGGGCGGCAAGGGGCTGGCGGTCGTTGCCGACGTGACCGACGAGGAGTCGGTCGATGGCGCGGTCGCCAAGGCGACGGAGCAACTTGGGAACGTGGACATCCTGGTCAACGCGGTTGGCGGCGGGGCCGGCAAGGTGCTCTTCCCCGCCGAGGGCTACCCGCGCGCGGAATGGGACTGGATCATGGATCTCAATCTCCGGAGCACCGTCATTGCGACCCAGCCCGTGGTCCGTCGCCTGATCGAGCGCGGCCAACGCGGCGCGATCCTCAACATCTCGTCCGTGCGCGCGAACCTGGGCATCAACGCGGGTTACTCGGCCTACGTGGCCGCAAAAGGAGCCATCAGCTCGCTGACGCGACAGTGGGCGACGGAATGGGCGCGCTATGGGATCCGCGTGAACGCGATCATGCCCACGTTCGTGGACACGCCCCAGGTCGCAACACTGCTCGAGGATCCGGCCTTCAAGGCCGGCATCGTCGCTCGCATACCCTTGGGTCGCGTCGGGGAGACGCGTGACCTGGTCGGCCCGGCGGTCTTCCTGGTCTCAGACGCCGCGTCTTTCGTGACGGGCCAGATCCTGGGGATCGACGGCGGGCTCACCGCGACGCAATAGCGAAACAAGGAAGGACCAGCCGCTCATGCAAGCAGCCACCTCGATGATGGAACGCGTCACGCCCAACGTCTTCACGACAACCAGGCTGCGCGGCTGCAACCCCAGCTTCGTCACGACCAGTGAGGGCGTGGTGGTGATCGACACGCCCCAGCTGCCGACGCGCGCCGTGGCCATGCGCAAGGAGGCGGAGGGCCACGGCCGGATTCGCTACCTGATCAACACGGAGCACCACGTCGACCACATCTTCGGCAACTACTGGTTCAAGGGCGTCCCGGTGGTCGAGCACCAGGGCCTCTACGACAACTTCATGGTGCCGACGCCGGACCTGGACCCTTACGCCTACGCGCTGGAGGCAATCCCGACCGACGACCCGGATGCGGCCTCCATCGTGCCCGACCGCGACACCTACTACGCAGACCCGAACAAGGGCACCATCGTCTTCACCGACGACCTGATGCTCAAGGTCGGCGACCACACCTTCAACCTGCTCTACACGCCCGGACACACGCCCGGACAGGTTGCGGTGCACGTCCCGGAGGAGCGCGTGGTCTTCACCGGCGACACCATCTTCTCCGGCTGCCAGACGTGGCTGATGACCTCCAACGTCGACCAGTGGCTCGACGCCCTCGAGCGCATCCGCCAGCTGGACGTGGACACGGTCGTTCCCGGTCACGGGCCGGTGGTCACCCTGGACTACGTCAACACGCAGCGGCAGGTCCTGCTCGCGTGGAAAGCAGCCGTTGCGGCGGCCGTGGCCAAGGGCTGGTCGCGCGAGGAAACCGTCGAGCGCGTCCGCTTCGACGACGAGTTCGGCCCGGTGGACGTCGGGCAGGGCTACATGATGGATCACATCCAGACCAAGAACGCGGGCTCCCTCTGGGACAAGTTCACCGCCCTGGGGTATGCGAAGGGGCGGTAGAAGCAGATCCGTGGCCCCGCCTAGCGAAGGGGCCATCTCGCACTTGACGCTGCCGGCGCCGAGGTCACGATCACCGTAGACCGCCACCCGCAAGAGGGACATCGCATGCGCACGCTGGTCGCCGCGCTCGTGCTCGCCACGCTTGTCGCGACCGCAACGGGCTGCACGTCTCCCGCTCCAACCGCCTCGCCCGCGACGGTGAAGCCCGCTGCCACGCCCGTCACGCCGACAACGGCTGCCACGCCGGCCGCGACGCCCCAGATCACCGAGCCGACCGACATACCCACTCCGTTGCCGACGATGGCTCCGTTCAGCGATCCCTACCCCGCCCCGGAGCTCGGTGATCCGAACTGGGTCGTGGTGGCCTCGTGGGACGCGACGGGGGCCCGTCAGCGCATCGCCAGCCACGGGCAGGCCAAACAAGGAGCCATCATCGACGCGGCCTACGCCTGCGAGCAGAAGACCAGGATCACGTTCCGTGCGACCGATGCACGCACCGGCGACGTGGTCGCCAGCTTCAGCGGGACATGTCGTCCGGGTCAGATCGCCAAGGGGACGTTCACCCCGGATGCCAAGAAGATGAAGGTCAACTTCGACGCGGCGAGCACTGATCCGGACGTCCACTTCTGGGTGAAGCTCGCCGTCACCAAGGACGACTTCCTGCCCTGACGACAGCCCATCGTTCAACCGATGACGCCGGAGGGGACGGCGCGGAGGAGGCCGGAGCGGGGCCGGAGTCGATCGCTCAACCGATGACTTCCGCACCGAGCGACGGCTGGAGCGGACCCCGGCATGAATTCGATGGGTAGACCGATACCTTTGGCCCTCCGGACGTGCCACGGACCGTGGTCCCTCCGAATGTCATCGGTGGACCGATGGGGACCCGGCACCAGCCTTGGAATCCGCCTTCCACGCGCGATAGAAACGGTTTACTATCCACGCCACACCCGGAGGTTGGGCGCGAACCACTGGGCATCCCGCAGCCAGACGCGGAAGGAGCCAGCCTGTGGC
>CAZENL010000174.1:0-4490 GCA_964513505.1 uncultured Anaerolineaceae bacterium | reverse complement strand
TGATCGCCCTGGGATTCGGCAGGCCGCCGGCCATCGCGGAGATGATGGCCGAGGTGGTGGCCCCGCTCGGAGACGAGCCTGACACGCCGATCCGGGTGGTGATCGCGTCGCTGGACGGGATGCCGGTGGCATCGGCGACGGCCATCACGGTCGGCGAGGTCTGCGGCGTGTTCACCGTGACCACCCTGCCGGAGGCGCGTGGCAAGGGACTGGGCGGAGCGACCACGCTGGCGATCCTGCGCGACGCTCGTGAACGCGGCGCTCGCGTCGCCGTCCTCCATGCCTCGGAGCTCGGGTTCGGGGTCTACGCGCGCATGGGCTTTCGCCACGTCGGCGACTTCGATCGGTTCGTCTCAAGCCCGGACGGAGTCGGGATCTAGCCCGAACTCGGCACGGTGAGCGGATTCAGCCGTTTGAGGCCGTCGAACCGCGCAAAGCCACGGTCGGTGGTGCAGAGCGTGGCGCCGGATTGGATGGCCAGCGCGGCAAGATGCGCGTCCATGACATCCGGTCCCCTCACCTGGCCCGCCCGCGCCACGTCCGCGAGGGCTGACCAGTGCGACGTGGTCGGCTGGGCGACCGACACGTTCGGAAGCGCAAGCCAGGCCTCAACGATCGCGATCGCCTCATCGACGGTCATCGGCCGTGCGAAGACAGCCGGATTCGTGGCGATCCGAACGAACGCAAGCAGCGTCACCAGGTCGATCCGGACGTCTCCTTCCTCGGCGAACGTCTGCTCCAGCCACGTCCGCGCTCGTTGGTGGTCGGGAGCCGAGGAGTTGTACGCGTACAGGAGCACGTTGGCGTCGATCAGGATCACCGGTGGAGCGGGCCCTCCAGCTGATCTAGGAGCGCCGAGATGTCGTCGATCTGCATGCCATCCCGCAGGCCGAGATCCCGAGCCTGGACGCGGAACGCAGCCACCTGCTCGCCCGCTCGACGATCCAAACCGGTGCGGATCGCGTCGTTGACCACGTCCTTGAAGGACCGCCTCGATTGACGCGCCTCCGCCTGCAGCCGGTCCATGACGTCTTCCTCCAAGGTCAGGGTCGTTCGGCGTGCCACATCACGATGCTAGCACGCTTGCATCATGATGTCTGATGATTGCTGACTGGCGGACTCGGGGCGCACGACGGGTTGACGCAACCGGTCGCGCGATGTATGTGTACATCATGGAACGGACGCAGATCTACCTGACCCAGCGGGAGACCGCTGCGCTGGATCGCGCTGCACGCGAAACCGGCCGGTCGCGATCGGATCTGATCCGGGAGGCGATCGAGGCGCGCTACCTGACGTCATCCGATCTCGACGCGACGGTTGCTGCACTCGACGGTACGGCAGGCATCTGGGCCGACCGAGCGGAGAGCGGCGAGGCTTACGGGGAGCGAATGCGCGACGGCCGCCTCTCGAAGCTGCACGACGGCAGGTAGCCCGGTTGCTCGTCGTGGTCGACACGTCCGTGCTCATCGACCATCTGCGCGGCGACGCCCGTGCGACCAGCCTGCTACGAGAGGTCGTCGCAGCCGGTGACGAGTTGTGGTCGGTCACGCCCGTGCGAACGGAGATTCTCGCCGGGGCACGCCCAGGCGAACGATCTGCGATCCAACGGCTGTTCGAACAGATCCGTTGGCTGGATGTCACCACCGACGTTGCCGATGCCGGCGGTCAACTCGCGGCGCAATACCTGCGGTCGCATACCGGCGTGGACACGGTCGACTACCTGATCGCGGCCGGTGTGGCTCGACTCGGCGCGCGCCTCCTGACGCTCAACGTTCGGCACTTCCCGATGCTGGCGGACCTGGAGCCCGCGTACCGCTGACCCCGTCGGTCGGATCGTCCGGACCATCTCCGTCCGGTTCGACCTCCCCCAACTCGTCCGGAAGCGCATCCGCCGGGAAGTAGTGGCGCACCACGGACGGTGCGCTGGCCAGGGCCTCCGCCCGGTCTTCGGCCGCGGCGTCGCTACCGGTCAGGCGACCGCCGTGTTGGCGGAGGTGCGCGTCCCAGGACGGCACCTCGAAGAGCTCCACGAAGCGGGTCGGGTCCGCGCCGTCGCGGTAGAGCCGCCAGTCCGACGCGCCCGTTCGTCGCCGGGTGCGCTCCACGACCTCCATGGCCTCCATGAAGGCCTCCGCGTTCTCCTGGGGCACCGTGAATTCGCCCGTGACCAGCACCGGGCCAATGTCGAGGTCGGGCTCGAAGGCCAGCTGGACCTCCGGCCATGGCATCGCCGGGCTGCGATCCACGCCGGAGACATCGATCAGGCGCCAGCGCCGGCCGACCGCCGCGCCGACCACCATCAGCACCGCGGCCCCGATGAACGTGGCCGTGAGCCCGAACTGCTCCCCCGCCAGGCCCCAGACTGCGGCCCCGGCAGCCTGCGAGCCGAAGAACACGATCAGGTAGATCGCCAGTCCGCGGGCGCGCACCCAGCCGGGCAGGAACAGCTGGAGCGTGGCGTTGATGCTCGAGAGAATGGCCAGCCAGGCGATGCCGGCGACCAGCAGAACGGCGACAGCCACGGCGACGTTGGGAACCAGGACGAGGAGCGCCATGCTCGCCGCGTACGCCAGGCTGGACACGACAACCAGGCCGTCCTCAGAGAAACGTGCCCGAAGCCGGCCCAGGAGAGCGACGCCGACGATGGCACCGACGCCCAGCGCCCCGAGAAGGACGCCGTAGCCTGCGGCATCCAGGTGAAGGGTTTCGGTCGCCACCAGGGGCAGCAGCGCCCAGGTGGCCATGGCCGGCAGGAGGAAGAGCGCGGCGCGGATGAGCACCGTCCGAACGAAGGGCGACCAACGCACGTAGCTTCCGCCCACGCGGAGTGCGGGGATGAAGCGTTCGCGGCGCATGGTCGGGCTCGGTGTGGTGATCGCGACGCGGACCAGGACCACGGCGAAGAGCAGGACGGACAGCGCGTTGAGCGCAAAGACGGGAGCCACGCCGGACACCGCGATGATCAGGCCCGCGAGCGCCGGCCCAATCGCCCGCCCTACGTTGACGCTCACCGACCCGAGGACCGCAGCGGAGCGGAGTTGTGGCCGTTCCACCACATCGGGGATCAGCGCTTGCCACGCCGGCGCCGTTACGCCGCTGGCCGCGCCTTCCAGGAACGTCAGCGTCAGCAGGAGCGCCGGCGTCATCTGGCCGCCCGCGGTGACGACGGTGAGGATGAGGCCGATCACGACCAGGAACAGCTGGGTGGCGATGAGCAGCAGGCGCCGGTCGAAGACGTCCGCCAGCACACCGGCCGGCAGGGCCAGGAGCATGACGGGCAGCGTGTCGGCGGTCTGGACGAGTGCCACCAGGGTCGGCGCGTTGGGCTGGCTGACCAGCAGCCACTGGGCGCCCACGGTCTCCATCCAGTTGCCGATGTTGCTGAACAGCACGGCGATCCAGAGCCACCGGAACACGCTGTTGCCCAGGGGCCGCCACGTGTCGGAGGCGCGGAAATTGGCGACGAAGGTGCTGGCGCTCATGCTCGGGCGGATAGTGTCGCGCAATCGCTGAGGCACCGGACCGCCAAGTCCGGACGTTTGCGGTCCTTTCTAGTCGGCCTACGCGGCTCGCGGCATAACGGCGAGCGAACTACGCCCACAGAAAAGCCCCGGCCTGGACGCCGGGGCTTCTCTTCTGAACCCGGATGGCTCAGCTGCCGGAAGGACTCGGGACTGCGGTTGCGCCGGCGGGCTATGGCGACGTCGAGCCCGACGGCGATGGCAGAGGAGGCAGGGGCTCGATCTGGATCGAGTCGAGGATGGACTGCAGTTCGGCCTTGTCGGCCTCAGAGCTGCCCGGATAGAACCGTGCCACGACCACATTGCGCCGGCCGGCGACATCGAGCGCATAGACATCATCGATGTTGCCGGCAGGGTTGCAGCACAACCCGCTGGACATGTCCGGGCCGGCCCCGTCTACGGCGGCTCCCGGCCAGTACCGGAGATTGCCGTCGGTGCAGGTCGAGGTGTCGAGATCAGGCGCGACGGTCAGCTCGATCCGCGTGGCCGAGTAACCACCGATCGTGGCCTCGCTCGGCGCGGATGCCGTGCGACCTTGCTGAGCGGCCAGAACCTTGATGAGGTCAGCGGCTGTGGTCCCGGCGTTGACGAGTGTGCCCCAGTGGCACGCGTCGGTGAAGACGTGGGTGACGACCCAGACCGCGAAGAACACCTCTCCGGGCTTACCTCTGTTCTTGGCAGCGAAGTCAGCCGACGTCCAACCGGTGGGCACTGTGAAGCTCAAACGCTGCGCATTGATGAACCCGGCGGTACTCCCGGCATCGTCGACGTAGTAGGTGCCGGCGCTGAGCGCCACACCATCGGAGGTCGGCAGCGGCAAACCCGCAGCGGAAGGCAATGGACTGAGCGCCGGCGCCGCGGTGACTGCGGCAGTCGGCGCGGCGGTCGGAGTTGAGGTTGGAGCCGGCGTCGGCGCAGTCGTGGGTACCGGCGCAGTCGTGGGTACCGGCGCAGTCGTGGGTACCGGCG
>CAZENL010000173.1:0-4514 GCA_964513505.1 uncultured Anaerolineaceae bacterium | reverse complement strand
AGCGCCTTTGGTAGCCGAGGTCCAACTTTCGAGGCTTGGGCGGGTCCAAGTCCCCCAAATCGGTCGAATTGCGCGCTTCTGAGGGGAGAAACCGCCCTCGGCGCCATCCGATCGATCCCATGCCTTTCAGAATCGACCGATTTGATGGGAAGGCGCGCAGGCCCACGATCCCGCGAGCCGCGGCACTGCCCAGCTACTTCGGCTCGCGATCCCCGAAGACGAACTTGCGTTCCTGGCCGTTCAGCAGTCGATGGATGTTGTCCGCGTGCGCGATCCAGACGATGGACACCGCCGCGACGCCGTACACCAGGGAGATCGGCCGGTTCCAGCCCGCGATCACGAACAGCGCCAGGATCGCGCCTCCGGCCGCGCTGCCGATCAGCGACCCCAGCGACACGTACTTGCTGAGCCAGATCACGCCGAAGAAGAATGGGGCCGCAAGCGGTATGACCAGCGGTGCGATGACAGCCATGGCGCCGATCGCCGTGGCCACACCGCGCCCGCCGTGGAAGCCCAGGAACACCGAGCGCCACGCCCCGAGGACGGCGGCAATCCCCGCCAAAGCCTGCACCAGCTCATCGGCGCCGGCAAGTCGCGCGACGATCACCGGCACCGCGCCCTTGGCGATGTCCAGCAGCCCCACCGTCAGCGCGCGCCACGGCCCCATGGCACGCAACGCATTGGTGCCGCCGGTTCGGCCGCTACCAACGGTGCGCGGGTCGCGGCCGCCGCTGAGGCGCGCCACCAGGACCCCCATCGGCAGCGATCCGACCAGGTAACCGAGCGCGACGAGCAGCACGGCTATCACTGCGCGATCCATCGGCCCGGGAGTATAGGCACCGCCGGCATGGTCGGTTCGGGCGGCTGGTACGGATCAACCTGCGGCACGGCGCCGGGCCCCAGCGAGGCGGACGTTTTCGCTCCGCCCTTTGGTACGCTTACCGGCGTGACCCCACTCCGCATGGTGCCCTGACGCGTGGCCGTCGGATCCTCCAACAGCTTCGACCTCATCGTCCTCGGCGCCGGCACTGGCGGCTACACGGCAGCCTTTCGTGCCGGCCAGCTGGGCCTGAAGGTCGCGCTCGTGGACGCCGCCAAGATCGGCGGCACGTGCCTCCATTCGGGCTGCATCCCGACCAAGGTGATGCTGGAAACGGCCGACTTCTACGAGCGGATGGCGCACGCCGCCGACTTCGGCATCCAGCTCTCCGGAGCCCCGGGCATCGACTACCCGCAGGTGACCGTGCGCCGGCAGCAGGTTGTCGATCGGCTGCACAAGGGCCTCGCGAGCCTGGTCAAGAAGAACAAGGTGGAGTTCATCCAGGGCTGGGGCACGCTCCAGGGCGGCAAGAAGGTCAAGGTCAACAAGCTGACCGCGGATGGGCAGCCGGATGGCGAGATCGTGCTGGAGGGCACGGACGTGATCCTGGCCACCGGCAGCCGGGTCAAGAGCCTGCCTGGGATCACGCCGGACGGGAAACACATCGTCACCAGCGACGACGTCCTGAAGTCCACCACCCTGCCCAAGTCGATCATCGTCGTCGGCGCCGGGGCGGTCGGCGTGGAATTCGCCAGCTTCTACAAGGATGTCGGCGTGGAGGTCACGCTGCTGGAGTACTTGCCGTCGGTCGTGCCGCTCGAAGATGCGGACATCGGCAAGGAACTGGAGCGCTCCTTCAGCCGGCGGGGCATCAAGGTCATCACCTCGGCCAGGTTCGATGCGACCTCCGTTACCGCCGACGAGAAGGGCGTCTGCCTGATGGTCGGCAAGGAGGGCGAGGAGCCCAAGGAGCTGCGCGCCGAGCAGATGCTGGTGGCCACGGGCCGCGCGTTGAACACCGATACGGTCGGCCTGGATACCACCCGCGCCAAGGTGGAGCGCGGCCTGGTCAAGGTGGACGCGCGCATGCGCACCGCCGAGCCGCACCTCTACGCCATCGGCGACATCATCGGCGGGCTGCTGCTCGCGCACGTGGCCGCGCACGAGGGCATCGCCGCGGTCAGCGCCATCGTGGGCGCGGAGTCGGAGGGCGTCGATTACCTGAAGATGCCGCGCGCGACCTATTCCCGCCCCCAGATCGCCACCATCGGCCGCACGCAGGCCGAGTGCGAGAAGGAAGGCATCCCCATCAAGGTGGGCAAGGTGCCGTTCCAGGCCATCGCCAAGGCGCTCATCGGCGGCGAGTACGAGGGCTTCACCAAGGTGATCGCCCACAAGGACACCGACCAGATCCTTGGCGTGCACATGATCGGACCGCATGTCACGGACCTGATCGCAGAGGCCAGTGCCGCGATGCTCTTCGAGAGCACCGCGTGGGAGATCGGCGAGACGGTGCATCCGCATCCCACCCTGTCCGAGGCGCTCGGCGAAGCCGCGCTGGCCGTGGACGGGCGCTCGATCAACTTCTAGGCGCGCGGCGCCCGGATGGCTGCCAAGGCGCCCAAGCCTCCCAAGGCTCCCAGACGGTCCGACGCGCCGCCCCCCAGGACCGGACGTCTCGGCGAGGACCTGGGTCTCAGCCGCGACGACCTGCTGGAGATGTATCGCCTGGTGGCGCTCGCGCGCGCCATCGACGAGCGCATGTGGATCCTCAACCGCGCCGGCAAGATCCCCTTCGTCATCAGCGGGCAGGGCCACGAAGGCGCCCAGGTGGGCATCGCCTACGGGCTCCAGAAGGGCCTCGACTGGCTGGTCCCGTACTACCGCTCGGTTGCCAGCCTGATCACTTTTGGCATGACCCCGCGCGAGATCATGCTGGCCCAGTTCGCCAAGGCGGTCGACCCGAGCTCCGGCGGCCGCCAGATGCCAGGCCACTACGGCGCCGCGGATCGGAACATCCTGTCGGTCTCGTCGCCGGTGGCCACGCAACTGCTGCACGCCACCGGGATCGCCTGGGCCGCCAAGGTCCGCAAGACCGGGCAGGTGGCGATCACCCACACGGGCGAGGGCTCCAGCAACCAGGGCGACGTGCACGAGGCCATGAACTTCGCCGGCATCCACGACCTGCCGGTGATCTTCGTGATCGAGAACAACGGCTACGCGATCAGCGTGCCCTCCAAGCTCGAGAGCGCGGTGGAGGACATCGCCCTCCGCGGCGCCGGGTACGGCATGCCGGGGGTGATCCTGGACGGCGTCGACGTGCTGCAGTGCTACCGGCTGGCCAAGGCCGCCATCGACCGGGCACGCGCCGGGGAGGGGCCGACGCTCCTGGAGGCCAAGGTCACCCGGCTGACGGGCCACTCCTCGGACGACCAGCAGACCAAGTACCGGGCAGCCGAGGACCTGGAGGCGGGCACCCATCGCGATCCGCTGCCGCACTTCCACGACCAGTTGCGGGACGCCGGCGTCCTGGATGACGAAGCCGAGGAGCGCATCGCGGCTTCCATCAAGGCGGACGTGGAGGACGCCACGGACTTCGCAGAGAGCGAGCCGAATCCGGATCCGGCCACGGCGCAGGACTGGGTCTACGCGGACGCGCCGCCGGCGCGCATGGACGATCCGCTCTGGAAGAGCGTCCGCTTCATGGGCGATGGCGGACCGCTGACCGCCGACCCGAAGGCCTGACAGCGATGGCGATCATGACCCTCATCGAATCCATCCGCGAGACGCTGCGGCTGGAGATGCGCCGCGACGAATCGATCGTGGTGCTCGGCGAGGACGTGGGCAAGAAGGGTGGCGTGTTCCTGGCCACGGACGGCCTCTTCGACGAGTTCGGCGGAGATCGCGTGCTGGACACGCCGCTCACCGAATCGATGATCGTGGGCGCATCCATCGGCGCCGCCATCAACGGCCTGCGCCCCGTGCCGGAGATCCAGTTCGCGGACTTCATCATGCCCGCCTTCAACCAGATCGTGAGCGAGGCGGCGCGCATGCGCTATCGCTCCAACAACGCCTTCACCTGTCCGATCACCATCCGCGCCCCATATGGCGGAGGCGTGCACGGCGCGCTCTACCACTCGCAATCGGTGGAGGCCTTCTTCGCTCACGTGCCGGGGCTCAAGGTGGTCATCCCGTCCACCCCATACGACGCACGCGGTCTGCTGCGCTCGTCCATTCGCGACGACGACCCGGTGCTCTTCTTCGAGCACAAGAAGATGTACCGCTCCGTGCGTGGCGAGGTGCCCGACACCGATTACGTGGTGCCGCTGGGCTCCGCCAAGGTGGTGCGGCAGGGCTCGCAGGTGACGCTCATCGGCTACGGCCTGATGGTCCAGTACGCGCTGGAGGCGGCCGAGCTGCTGGACGCGGAGGGCGTCTCGGCGGAGGTGGTGGACGTGCGCACGCTGCGGCCGCTCGATGGCGCCACGATCCTCGATTCGGTTCGCAAGACGGGCAAGGCGGTGGTGATCTACGAGGACAACCGCTTCGGCGGGTACGGCGCGGAGATCGCGGCACTCATCGCCGAGGAGGCGTTCGAGTACCTGGACGGCCCGATCGTGCGCGTGACCGGGCCGGACGTGCCGGGCGTTCCGTACAACCACGCCCTGGAAGAGTGGTTCATGCCCAGCCCGGA
>CAZENL010000172.1:0-4633 GCA_964513505.1 uncultured Anaerolineaceae bacterium | reverse complement strand
TACATCATCACCAGGCCGCCGTCGACGGCGAGCACCTGGCCGGTGATGAAGCTCGCCTCGTCGGAGGCCAGGAAGGCCACGGCCGCGGCGATCTCCTCGGCCGTGCCGAAGCGTCCGAGCGGCGTCCGCTTGGTCAGCTCCTCCTGGAGCGCGGCGGGCAGGTCCTGCGTCAGCTCCGTGAGCACGAACCCGGGCGCGACCGCATTGACGGTGATGCTGCGGCTGGCCAGCTCGCGGGCCGCGGCCTTGGTGAGGCCGATCAGCCCGGCCTTGGCCGACGAGTAGTTGGCCTGGCCCATCTGGCCGGCCTGCCCGGACACGCTGGTGATGTTGACGATGCGGCCGCTGCGCGCCTTGAGCATCGGCCGGGTGACAGCCTTGAGCGTGTAGAAGGCGCCGAACAGGTTGGTCTCCAGGACCTCGCGCCAGGCGTCCACGCTCATGCGCATGATCAGGTCGTCCCGGGTGATGCCGGCGTTGTTGACCAGGATGTCCACCTTGCCGAAGGCCTCCAGCGCGGCCTTGATCAGCGCCTCGGCGGCCTCTGGCTGGGTCACGTCCGCCTGGACGGCGAGGCCCTTGCGGCCGGCGGCTTCGATAGCCGCCACGCTCTCCGCGGCCGCGGCCGCGTTGCCGCGATAGCTGATGGCCACGTCCGCACCCTGCTGCGCCAAGCGCGTGGCGATGGCGCGCCCGAGCCCGCGGGAGCCGCCGGTGACGACTGCGCTCTTGCCGGAGAGATCGATCACGCGGGCACCTCCTTCGGCGCCGGCTCTGGCTCGCCGGGCACCACGTCGTCCAGGGGAACGGGCGGGCCGGAGCGGACGTTGAGCGCCTCCATCAGGCGAGCGGGCATGGGATCCACCGAATCCCAGTCCAGCGGCGCACGCACGGACGCCACCGGGATCACCGAATCCGCCCGGCGGCCGTTGGCCGGGTCCGCGGTCCACTCCACGGCCGCCGCGCCGCTGGTGAAGCCGGCTCCGAAGGCCACGAACACGATCTTGCTGCCGATCTGGACGCGCCCGGAATCCACCGCCTCCGCCAGCGCGATGCCGACCGATGCCGCGGACGTGTTGCCGTACTTGTCGACGTTCACGAACATCTTGTCCATGGACATGTTCAGGCCCTTGGCCACCGATTCGATGATCCGGATGTTGGCCTGGTGGGGGATGAAGAGGTCGACCTCCTCCGGCTTCCAGCCCGCCCGATCGATGGCCTTGAGCGCCGACGAGGCCAGCGTCTTGGTGGCGAACCGGTAGGTCTCGCGGCCTTCCATCCGCACGTAGTGCTCGCCACGGGCGATCGTCTCCGCGCTCGGCGGGCTCTTGGAGCCGCCCGACGGCAGCCAGATCATGTAGGCGCCGTCCGGGTCCGTGGTGAGCTCCATGCCCTCCATGCCGCCGCCCGGCTCGTCCGAGGCGGACAGCACGACCGCGCCCGCACCATCCCCGAACAGGATGCACGTGTTGCGGTCGCTGAAGTCCAGGAACCGCGTCAGCAGCTCCGCACCGATGACCAGCGCGTTCTTGTAGACGCCGCTGCGCAGGAACGCATCTGCCGTGGCATAGCCGTAGACGAAACCGGAGCAGGCGGCCATCACGTCGAAAGCGACGGCCCGGGTGTTGCCGATGGCCTCCTTGACCAGCACGGCCGTGGCGGGCATCCAGTAGTCCGGCGTGAGCGTGCCGACCAGGATCAGGTCGATGTCGTCCGGCTGGAGGCCGGCCACCGCGATGGCGCGCTTGCCCGCGATCGCGGCCAGGGTGGCAGTGGTCTCGTGAGGGGCCGCCACGCGCCGTTCGCGGATGCCGGTGCGGGAACGGATCCACTCGTCGGACGTGTCCACCAGGCGCTCGAGATCCGCGTTGGTGAGGATTCGTTCTGGCGCATACATGCCCCAGCCGGTGATCCGAACGCTGCGTGGCGGCGTCATGCTGGCTCCTCCACCCCCATCAACTCGGCTCGACTTCGATGAGCGTCTGCTTTGCCTTGACCAGGGCGCCCGTCTCGGCGGCGATGCGGCGCACCGTGCCGGAGACGTCGCTCTTGATCTCGTTGAAAAGCTTCATGGCCTCGATCAGCCCGATGACCTGGCCGGCGTTGACGGTGCCGCCCTCGCGGACGTACACGGCGGCCCCTGGCGACGGCGCGTTGTAGTAGACGCCCGTCAACGGTGCCACCACCGCGTGGTAGTGGGGCGTGCCCGCGTCGGGCGCCTCGGCACCTGCGGTTGTTGCTGCGCCCGGGTCCATGCCCGCCGCCGCATTCACCGCCCCGGACGGCGCCGCGGTCGTGCCGGCCGGCGGCGCCAGAGCGGCGGGCTTGCGCAGGATCAGGGTGGTACCGCCTGCCTCGATCTCGATCTCGGACAGCTCAGAAGCGCCGAGCAGCTCCTCCAGCCGGTCGATCACGCCGAGCAGATCACCCACGCCGGGCTCCGTGGTCATGATGCCCAGCGCCGGAGCAGGAGCGAGGCGTTCTGGCCACCGAAGCCGAAGGCGTTGACCAGGGCCACCCTGACGTCGCGCTGGCGGGCGACCAGCGGCGTGACGTCCAGGTCCCCGACGGAATCGTCCGGATCGACCAGGTTGAGCGTCGGCGGAACGCAGTGCTCGTGCATGACGCGAATGGCCACCACCGCGGCGATCGCGCCGGCCGCGCCCAGCGTGTGCCCGATGGAGCTCTTGGTGGCCGTGATGCTCACCGTGGAGGCGGCGTCTCCCAGCAGCGTGCGGAGTCCCTGGAGCTCGGTGGGGTCGCCCTCCGGCGTGCTGGTGGCGTGCGCGCACACCAGGTCGATGTCGCCAGCGGCGATGCCGGCCTTCTGCATGGCCCGCCGGCTTGCTCGCGCGGCGCCCGCGCCGCCGGGTGATGGCAGCGTGATGTGGTACGCGTCGGCGCTGGCGCCGTAGCCGATCACCTCCGCCAGGATCGGGACGCCGCGCCGCCGCGCGTGCTCCAGCTCCTCCAGCACCAGGATCGCGGAGCCCTCCGCGATCACGAAACCGTCCCGGCCCTTGTCGAACGGGCGGCTGGCGCCTTCCGGATCGTCGTTGCGCGTGGAAAGGGCGCGCATGGCCGCGAACGCCCCGACGATCGCCTCGTAGATCACGGCCTCCGTCCCACCCGCGAGCATCATCTCCGCGTCGCCGCGCAGGATCATCTCGGTCGCCTCGCCGATGGCATGGCCGCCGGTGGCGCAGGCACTCACGGGCGCGAAGTTGGGCCCCTGCGGTCCGAAGCTCATGGCCACCTGCCCGGCCGGCATGTTGGCGATGGACATGGGAATGAAGAACGGGCTCAGGCGGTCGGGCCCACGCGTGGCCGCGATACCCATCTGGTCGATCAACGTGCCGCTGCCGCCAAGGCCGGAGCCGATGAGCACCCCGGTGGCCTCCGCTTCCGCGCCCTCCAGGCGCGCCGGCAGGTCGGCCGAATCCATGGCCTCGCGCGCGGCCACCAACGCCAGCTGCGTGGTGCGGTCGTTGCGCCGGATCTCCTTGCGATCCAGCACGCGGCTGGCGTCGAAGTCCTTGATCTCCCCGGCCATCCTGCTGGTCAGCCGGTCCGGGTCGAACGCGGTGATGCGTCGCACGCCGGACTTGCCGGCCACCAGCCGCTCCCAGAACGTTGGCACGTCATTGCCGAGTGGCGTGACCGCGCCCATGCCGGTGACCACCACGCGGCGGCGGCCGGGCGCGGCCGGAGACGCGCCACTCACCGGATGAACCGCCCGGTGCGGATGGTGGCGGCCCGGTAGACGTCGCCGGGAAGTCCGCGGTCGCCGACCTCCTCGGAGGCCGTCTTGGCGTCGTAGCTGGCGCGGAAGAGCTGTGCGGAGGGATCGGCCTCCGTGTCCAGCGTCAGCAGCGCCCAGTTGGCCGTCGGCTCACCGTCGAAGGCGTAGCCGCACGAACCGGGGTTGACGATCAGCTTGCGACCCAGCTCGCGTACGTCGGCGACGTGCGTGTGTCCGCAGCAGATGACACGGGCGTCCGTGCGGGTGACGCGCTCGACGGTCACCGAGGGGTCCAGGTCCGTGGCCAGACCGGCGGTCTGGCTGCCGGGAGACGCGTGGCAGAGCAGCACCAGCTCGTCGTCGAAATGGACGCGGCGCTCCGCGGGAAGGCGGCGCAGGTAGTCCAGCTGGTCGTCGGACAGCTGCTCGCGTGCCCAGTCCGCGGCCGCTCGCTGGGAGACCGGCACGTCGTCCATCCACGGGAAGGACGCCGCAAAGTCGCCGTCCGCGACGCAGATGTCCGTATTGCCCTGGATCACGACCACGCCGCCCTTGGCCTCCAGCTCACGGATGCGCATCAGCGTCTCCGCTGGGCGCGGGACGTTGAGCACCAGGTCGCCGGCGATCAGGATCTGGTCCGGCTTCTTGCTCCTGATGTCCTTGAGCGCCGCTTCCAGGGCCGCCACGTTGCCGTGCACGTCCGCCAGGACGGCCAGCCGCAGCTCGCTCACTTGAGCGTGCCTTCCGGCGGAATCACGAACGAGAGCAGCGCCTCGCAAGCGACCTCGCCGTCCACCGACGCGACGGCACGGCCCTTGCCGAAGCGGCGGCCGAGTTTCTCCATGGTGATCTCCAGGGTGAGCCGGTCCCCGGGCTGCACCAGCCGCTTGA
>CAZENL010000171.1:0-4767 GCA_964513505.1 uncultured Anaerolineaceae bacterium | reverse complement strand
AACGCCGCGTGACCGCGAAGCCCTTCCAGTCCGCGGGTACCACCGGCGCGATCTCCAGTCCATCGTGGGTTGGGCGGATGCCCAGGATCCATTGCGTGGCCGCCACGTAGTTCCAGGCGGCCGTGCCGGTAAGCCACGAGTTCTTGGCCTCGCCGAAGGTCGCCGCGTCTCGCCCGGCGATCATCTGGGCGTAGACGTACGGCTCGCAGCGATGCACGTCGGAGATGCCCTCTCGGGCCGAGGGATTGATGCGCAGGTAATAGTCCAGGGCGCCGTCCCCGTTTCCGACCGCGGCCTCCGCGATCATGATCCAGGGATTGGTGTGGCAGAAGATGCCGCCGTTCTCCTTGTATCCGGGCGGATACGAGGAGATCTCGCCAAGCTCCAGGTAGTAGCGCGTGTAGGCGGGTTGCTGCAGCACGATCCCGTGCTGCGTGGCCAGCCGGTCGCGCACCGATCCCAGGGCCTGGACCGCCCGGCCGTCGTCCAACCCGATTCCCGCCAGGATGCAGATGCCCTGCGGCTCGATGAAGATCTGGCCCTCGTCGTTGGTCTCGGAACCGATGGGCTCCCCGAAGTAGTCGTAGGCGCGGCGGAACCAGGCACCGTCCCAGCCGTGCTGCTTGACGGCTGTGGTCATGGCGGCCGCCGCGGTCCGGCAACGCTCCACTTCCGCGCCGTCCGCGCGCCGCTCCGCGATGGCGCCCATCTCGTCGGCGGCGAGCACGAACAGGCCGGCGATGAAGACGGATTCCGCCACCCCGCCGCCCTTGTTCTCCGTCGTCTGGAACGATTCGCCGGGGGTATCGGAGAAGCAGTTGAGGTTGAGGCAGTCGTTCCAGTCGGCACGGCCGATGAGCGGCAGCCCGTGCGGGCCGAGCCGGTCGATGGTGTAGGCGATCGACCGCTGGAGGTGCTCGTAGAGCGGCGCCTCGGATCCCGGCTGGCTGTCGAACTGGACCGGCTCATCCAGGATGCTGACGTCGCCGGTCTCCTTCAGATAGGCGGCAACGCCCAGGACCAGCCACGCCGGATCGTCGTTGAAGCCGGTCCCGACCGCGTCATTGCCACGCTTGGTCAGCGGCTGGTACTGGTGGTACGCGCCGCCGGTAGGCAACTGGGTGGCCGCGATGTCCAGGATCCGCTGCCTGGCGCGCTCCGGAATCATGTGCACGAAGCCGAGCAGGTCCTGGTTGGAGTCACGGAAGCCCATGCCCCGACCGATGCCCGATTCGAACCCGGAAGCGGCACGCGACAGGTTGAACGTGACCATGCACTGGTAGGCGTTCCAGATGTTGACCATGCGGTTCACGTGGTCGTTCCCGGTGTCCACCTGCATGATCCCGAGCAGCTCCGTCCAGCGGTCCCGCACCGCCCGGAAGCCGGCCTCGACCTCTTCGGCGCGCAGGAATCGGTCGATGACCGGCTTGACCAGGCGCTTGTTGATCGTCTGGGAGCCCGGCGGATCGAACTTGGCGTCCTTCGGGTTCTCCGCGTACCCGAGGACGAAGATCACCTCTCGCGTCTCGTGGGGCGCAAGCTCCAGGCGAACGTGGTGCGAGCCCATCGGTTGCCAGCCATGCGCGATCGAGTTGGCGGAGCGGCCGCTCTCCACGGCGATGGGCCGATCCCATCCGCGGTACAGGCCGAGGAACGCGTCCCGCTGCGTGTCGAAGCCGTCCGTGGCCTCCGAGCAGGCGAAAAAGGCGAAGTGATCGCGCCGTTCCCGGTACTCGCTCTTGTGGTAGATCACGCCATCCTGCACCTCGACCTCGCCGATCGAGTAGTTGCGCTGGAAGTTGGTGGCGTCGTCCTGTGCGTCCCAGAGGCACCACTCCACGGCACTGAACAGCGAGATCTGCCGTGGCGCATCCGTCTCGTTGGTCACCCGGGTGCGCCAGACCTCCAGGTTCTGGCCCAGCGGCACGAAGTAGAGCGTCTCCGCGCCGACGCCCTGGTACTTCGAAGAAATGACGGTGTAACCCAGGCCGTGGCGGCACTGGTAGTCGTCCAGCTCACGCTGGACCGGCTGCCAGCTGGGGCTCCAGTACTCACCGCTCTGGTCGTCTCGCAGGTAGAGGTACCGACCGCCGACGTCCAGCGGCGCGTTGTTGTAGCGGTAGCGGGTCAGCCGGCGGAGGCGCGCATCCCGGTAGAAGGAATAGCCGCCGGCAGTGTTGGAGATGATCCCGAAGTAGTCGTCGCTGCCCAGGTAGTTGATCCAGGGAAGTGGAGTATCCGGGCGCGAGATGACGTACTCGCGCTGGCCGTCATCGAAATGCCCGTACTGCACGACAACCCTTACTCCGATTCCATGACAGACCCGGCCCGGGCCCGATTGGGCGGCCACGGGCGACGGACACGACCTTCGGCCGCATCGTACGCCGAGAGGCGGACGCGGACGGGTTTCGGCCCATGGCGCTCACCGCTCGGGGCGGACAGCCCCCAGCCTGGACTCCTCACGCTCACTTCTCGACGCCGGTGATCACCACGCCGCGCATGAACGCCCTCTGCGCAAGGAAGAAGACGACGACGGGAACCGCCATGGTCATGAGCGCGGCCGCCTGGACGAGGGTCGGCTGCGTCACGTAGAGGGCGTTGTACTGCTGGATCGCGAGCGGCAGCGTCTGCAGGTCCGGCTTGCCGGAGAGGTACAGGAGTGGCACGAAGAAGTCATTCCAAGAGAAGAAGAAGTGGAACAGGCTGACCGCGACGAGGGCGGGAACCGAAAGCGGCAGGATGACCGAGCGGAGCACGCGGAACGGGCTGGCGCCATCCATCATCGCGGCCTCATCGAGGTCCCGCGGGATGGACATGAAGTACTGGCGCAGCAGGAAGACGTTGAAGGCGTTGGCGAACAGGTGCGGAATGATCAGTGGTAACCACGTCCCGTTCCAGCCGAGCCTGGTGAAGATGACGTAGGTGGGGATCAGCGTCACCTGGAACGGCAGGATGATGGTGGCCAGCAGGATCACGAACAGGATGTTCTTGCCCGGGAACCGGAAGCGAGCGAAACCGTAGGCCACCAGGGCGGACGAGACCACGGCCGCGAGCGTGCTCAGGAGGGCGATGGTCGCGGTGTTGAACAGCAGGAGTGGGAATCGCAGCTGCGACCAGACGGTGGTGAAGTTGTCGATGTCCGGCGAGAAGGTCCACGGCTGGGTCAGGGTCCGCCAGCGGCCCTGCCACACGATCGGTGTCGCCGACGCGTCGCCGGGATCGATGAAGGTGCTCGACTCGCGTCCCGGACCGATCAGCAGGAGGTTGCGCGTGGTGCCGTCGATGGGCACCTCGTAGATCGGATACGTCTGGCCCTGGTACGTTCCGGTGGCTGCCACGGCGGGATAGACCGGTGCGCCCGCGGTCGTCCGCTGGCTCGGCTGCTGGAGGGACGTGTTGATCATGTACAGCAGCGGCAGCAGGAAGGCGCTCAGGATGAGCAGCGCGAACATCGTGACCATGGCGCGGCCCAGGTAGCGCCGGTAGCTCCTGGAGATCGGGCTCCGATCGGCGAACGAGCGCAGGTTCGCGTCCGTACGAGCGGTCATGACTCACCGCCGGCGTAGTAGACGCGCTTCCGTGCGAAGGCGAACAGGCCCAGCGTCAGGATGAGGACGATGACGAACAGCAACCAGCCGATGGCCGAGGCGTAACCCATCTTGTTGTCTCGGAACGCCTCGTGGAACAGGTCCAGGTTGATGAACAGCGTTGCGTTGTTCGGATCGCCGCGACCGTTGGTCAGCACGAAGGCCTGGGTGAAGTACTGGAACGTGGTGATCAGGCAGATCACCAGGTTGTAGAGCAGGATCGGGGACATCAGCGGGATCGTGATGCGGCGGAACATGGCCCACGGTCCCGCGCCGTCGATCCGCGCGGCTTCATACAGGGCGGTCGGCACGGACTGCAGCCCGGCGAGGTTGATCAACATGAAGTTGCCGATGCCCCACAGCCCGATGAGCGTCAGGGCCGGGTAGACCCAGGCCTCGCTGTTGATCCAGTCAGGGCCGGTGAGCCCGATCGCCCTGAGGATGCCGTTCAGCCAGCCGGTTTCCGTGTTGAGGAAGCCGATCCACACCAGGGTGCTGGCCACCAGGGGGATCTGGATCGGCATGTAGAAGAGCGTCCGGAAGATGTTCTTGCCGAACAGCCTGGGACTGTTGACCAGCAGGGCCACACCGAGGCTGGCGATCATGGTGACGGGGATGGCGATGATGGCGAACCTGAAGGTGACCACCAGCCCCTGGAGGACCAGCGGGTCGGCCGCCATGCGGGAGTAGTTGTCGAGGCCGATGAAGCGCACCGCGTCCGGATTGACCAGGTTGAAATCGGTCAGCGACAGGATCAGGGAGGCGATCAGCGGGCCGCCCGTGAACAAGATGATCCCGATGATCCACGGCCCGATGAAGATGAACCCCCAGAACGCCTCACGGCTGGACATGGTCCTGAGCCAGCGGCGTTGCCTGCCAGGCGTTCCTGGGACCTGGAGTAGTCCGGTGGTCTGAGCCATCTCGGTGAACGCGCTCCGTGGGAGGTGGATCGCAGGGCTCCTCGAGCCGAGTCGCTCGAGGAGCCCTGGTGGGTCAATGAGCCTGGCTAGGGAGCCTGCGGCTCGTCGAAGATGCCCTGGAGGGTGGTTTGCAAGGTCGTGAACTCAGCGTTCAGGTCGAGCCCTTGCGTGGTCCGGTACTTGTTCTGGAATGCCTGCAAGGCGGCCTTGGCCTTGGCGTAGTTCGGCATCCATGACTGATGGTTGGGGACGTCCGGGTA
>CAZENL010000170.1:0-4845 GCA_964513505.1 uncultured Anaerolineaceae bacterium | reverse complement strand
GGGCCATTTCCCCGCGCCACCGTCTGTGGCCGTAACCGACACTCCAGCACGGACGCCGTCCACCCCCGCTTCCGCGTCCACGTCCGCCTCCGCATCGCCCTTCGCGAGCGCCAGTCCGTCCCCGCTCCCCGGCCAGTCACCAACACCGACCCAGCCGCCACCCTCGCCGACGGAATCGCCGGGTTCGTCGGCGGTGGCCACGCGCGTCGTGGTGCCCTCGCTGGAGATCGACCTGCCGGTCGTGTCCGGGGACATCAGCATCCCCAACCAGGGGCCCAATCAGTACCCACCCTGCGACGTGGCGCTCTTCCATACCGCCTTCCTTCAACCGGGCGAGCAGGGCACCACCTACCTCTACGCCCACGCCCGGGACGGCATGTTCCTGCCGCTGCTGACGGCCTCAGAGCAACAGAACGGCGCCTCGATGATCGGCTCGCTGGTGGAGGTCTACACGGACGACGACCTGCGCTACGTGTACGCGATCACGCTGGTCAAGCGGCATGCCCTTGACTTCTCGATCGCGGATCACGCAGATCCCGGCACGTCGCAGCTGGTGCTGCAGACCAGCGAAGGGCCGCGCGGCACGGTGCCGAAGCTCCAGGTACTGGCGGAGCTCCAGGACGTCCTGCCGACCACCGACGCCGCCGCACACCCCAAAGCCAAGCCGCGGGCCTGCTACGACACTCCCTGAACGGCGATCAGATCCAGTGGATCTTGCGGAAATAGGCGAAGACCGCGACCCCAAAGGCCACGCACAGGGCGGTCACCAGCCAGAACCCGCCACCTTCCTTGAACTGGAAGGCCGTCGCGGCTTCGCTCATGCCGAAGATCCCCGCCGCCGCGCCGACCCCCGCCAGGATCGCGGTGATCGCGGTCAGCCGCTTCATGATCTCTGAGAGGTTGTTGTTGACCGTGGAGAGATAGGTCTCGATGGCGCCCGCCACCAACTCGCGGTAGGTGTCCAACTCGTCGGTGATCCGGATCAGGTGGTCGTAGACGTCCCGGAAGTAGATGATCCGGTCGGGGGAGATCAGCCCGACTTCGCGGTTGGTGAGCTGGTTGAAAACCTCCCGCTCGGGCGTCACGGTGTGGCGCACCTGGAGCAGCTCGCGGCGCGCCTTGAAGAGCCGCTCGACGACGTCCATGTTGGCGTGCCGCACCACCTCGTCCTCCAGCACGTCGATGGACTCGCCGAGGCTGTCCAGCACCGGAAAGTAGCCGTCCACGAGCGGGTCGACGATGGCGTAGAGCATGAAATCGGTGCCCTGGGAGAGGAAGTGCTCCGCTCCCAGCCGGCGGATGTCGGAGCTCGTGTTGGGCTCCCAGCCCGGTGGGTGCGACGTGAGCAGGAAACGCTTGCCGAGCACCATGTCGATCTCGACGCGCTCCACCTCCTCGCCATATTGGAGGGCGAACATGACCAGGTGAAGGGTGTCGGCAACGAACTCCACCTTGGCACGCTGGTTCCGCTCGACGATGTCCTCGACGATCAACGGGTGCAGGCCAAGGCAGTCAGCGAGCTGCGTCAGATCCTGCGACGAGGCATCCACGGCGTCGATCCAGACGCGAGCATGCGGGTCCCGAAGCGCCTCGTAGGCGTCCGCGACCGACGTGATCGGCGTGGACACGTCCTTGGACCATGACAGGCCGCGGATGGCGCCCGGCGAGCTCGGCGGCACCGCCGCGTAGCCAGTCGCGGGATTCATCCCGATCTTTCCGTTGCCGGGCTCAGAAGGCGCCGGCACTTCGAGTCGCTGCGTCGTCACCCTGTTCTCCGTTCGTCGGCCCGTCGGCGCCGCTGATGGTCGCACGTTCCGCGGCGGGTGAGTGGCGCGCATGCATTGCCACGGTCGGCACCACCGCCGCGAGCATGACCACGGCCGCCACCAGGAACAGGCCGCCCAGGATCCCGGCCGCCTGGCCGGACGCCCATCGCTCGAGCGCGTCCACAACCAGGAGGTCCTCCAGCGGTCGGCCGCGCAGCGCCGCCGGCAACACCAGGTCGCGCGCCGTCTGGTCGGTCAGCACCACGCTCAGCGACTGGATGCGGTTGGAGCCGAAGCCGGTCAGCACTGCCAGCCCCACCGCCATGCCGGCCATTCGCGCGACGGTGACGCCCGCCGACGCCATGCCGAAGGCCGTCCTGCCGAGCGCCTCCACCGCGGCCGAAGAGCGCGGCGTCACGGTCAGTCCAAAGCCGAGTCCGAAGAGCGACACGCCGATCAGGAGCGTGCTCAACGGCGAATCCGGGACCAGGCCGGACAGCATCACCAGGCCCACAGCGGCAAGCCCAAGGCCCACCAGGCTCAAGATCACGATCCCGATGAACCGCAGCGCGAATCCGGAGGCAAGGGCGCCGATGGCCGTGGCCAGGGCCAGCGAGCCGAGCACCAGGCGCTGCTCATCGGAGCCGGCATAGCGAACCCGGTCCACGAAGACCGCCGCGCCGATGATGGCCGTGGCCAGTCCGTAGCCCGTGAGCAGGCTCACCAGCACCGCGCTGGAGAACACGCGGTTCCGGAATGCGCCCAGGTCCAGGAACGGGTCGCGAGCGCGCATGAAGTGGACGATCGCCAGCACCCCGAAGACGACCGCGATGGCGGCGTAGAGCGGCGGGCCGAACAGCGCGTCTCCGCCGCTATCCGTACTCGAAGCGGACTCGCCGAGCGTGGTCAGCGCCAGTAACCCACCGGCAATCGCTGCCGTGAACAGTCCTGCACCAAGCGCGTCCAGTGAACCGCGCGCGTGACGCGCCGGCCACTGGGGAGCCGCGGCCCACATGAACGCCAAGGCGATCACCGCCAGCGGCGCTCCGAAGTAGAAGATCCAGCGCCACGATGGGGCAAAGAGATCTGCCAGCAGGCCATTGGCGGCGCCGTTGCCAGTCAGTGCCGCGTTGAAGTCGAAGATCTGGAGGATGGTGGCCCCCGCGAACGGGCCGATGGCCATACCCAGGAAGGTGCATGCCCCAACCAGGCCAAGTGCGCGTGCTCGTCCTTCACCCTGGTACAGCAGGCTCGCCCCTGCCGTGGCCAGCGGCACGATCGCGCCACCACCGATCCCCTGGAGCACGCGGGCGGCCACCAGCTGGTCCAGCGTCTGCGCCATGCCGGACAGGATGGATCCGGTCGCGAACGCGATCAGCGCCAGCATGAACAGGCGCGGAAGCCCGTAGCGGTCCGCCGCCCGGCCGGCCAGCGGCATGGTGGCGATGTAGGCAAGCAGGTACCCGTTGACCACCCAACTCGCCTGCCGAAGTTCTGTCCACTGCGAGAGATCCTTGATGATCGACGGCAGCGCGACCGCCGTGATCATCAGCTCCACGCCCACCAGCAGCGCGCCGCCGGACAGGGCCAGCAGCAGCAGGAACCGTGCGCGGCCGCTCATCGGCGGAGTCTAGTCGCGCGCCCTGCCAGCTTGACAAAGCCGGGCCCATGGGCATAGCATCAACGAGCGCTTATATGTGGGGTCGTTGATACGACGCCCGTCGCGCCGCTCCGCAACCGTTCGAGGTCCACCCTCTCTCGTGCCAAGTCCCGCTCACATTCGCTCGACCATCGCCACGATCGCGACACCAAACGAGGAGCTGCGCGAGATGGCGGTCTTCCACAAAGCGCTCGCCGATCCGACCCGCCTGCGCATCCTCCAGCGGCTGGCCGATCGCCCGGGCACGGTGACAGAGCTGATCGATTTCGTCGACCTGTCGCAGCCGCTGGTCTCCTGGCATCTGCGCCGTCTCAAGGCGGCCGGTATCGTGGAGACGCGTCGGTCCGGTCGCGAGGTCATCTGCACGCTCAGCCGCGAGATGCTGGACCGGTTCCGCGAGCAGGAACGTCTGCTGCTCGGGCTGGCGAGCTGAGCGAATGATGCCGATGGCCAAGGGGTCGTTGCTATCGCCGGAGTTGCGCGCCAGCACTCGCAGCCGCATTGAGCCGATTGCCAGAGTCTTCGGACGCGTGGGCCTGACGCCCAACGCGCTGACGGTCATTGGCCTGCTCATCTCAACGCTGGCGGCCGTCCTGGCCGCGAACGAGAGCTGGTTCTGGGCAGGATTGCTGGTTGCCTTCGGTGCCATCTTCGATCTCTTCGACGGCGCGCTCGCGCGAGCCACCGGCACGGCCTCCAAGTTCGGCGCGTTCCTCGACAGCACCCTCGATCGCGCCGGCGAAGCCGTCGTCTACCTGGGCGTCGCGGTCGGACTCGCCGGGACGCGGGAGGTCATTCCGGGCACGGATCTGCGATTCGGCCTGGTGGCCGCCGTCGCGGCCATGGCCGCATCGTTCATGGTCAGCTACGCGCGCGCCAAGGCGGAGAGCCTGGGCTTCAGCCCGGGGAAAGGCATGGCGAACGTGGGCCTGGCACCGCGCGAGATCAGGATCGCCATCCTGACCGTTGCGTTGCTGATCGCAGGCTGGATCAGGCCCTATGGGATCCAGCCGATCAGTCCCAGCCTCAACAACTGGTGGGTCGTGCTCACGGGCGCTCTCGCCCTGATCGCGGTCCTGGCAACCATCACCACCATCCAGCGGATCCTCGCGGTCCGTGCCCAATCATCGGTACCAATGCAGTCGGAGGACAATCGTTAACCATGGCAAAGAACGACCACAGCAACGGGAACGGCAACGGCAACGGCCGCACGCCACGTGCCAAGGACGGCAAGATCCGCGTCGCCATCGTCGGCGTCGGCAACTGCGCCAGCAGCCTTGTGCAGGGGCGCTACTACTACGAGGACGCCAAGCCGGATGACTTCGTCCCCGGCCTGATGCACGTCAATCTCGGCGGCTACCACGTCCGCGACATCGAGTTCGTGGCCGCCTTCGACATCGACAAGAACAAGGTCGGCAA
>CAZENL010000169.1:0-4850 GCA_964513505.1 uncultured Anaerolineaceae bacterium | reverse complement strand
CAGATCTCCCCGTCGCCGATGCTCAGGTCAACGCCACGCAGCGCGTCTCGCGAGCCGAAGCGCACGCCGATTCCCCGGAGTTCGAGGCCTTTCGCAGGGGAGTCCACCTCAGAAGGGCTCCGGACCGGTGCCACGGAAGCGCTCCACGGCCAGCAGTGCGGCCGCGGTGAGCACCATCAGGATCGTGCTCATGGCCATGGCCTGGGCAAACGGAGCGCTGCCCGGCCGGCTGAGCAGCCGCGCAACCGCGATCGGGATGGTTGGCGTGTCCGGCCGTGCCACGAACGTGGTGGCACCGAACTCGCCGAGCGAGACCGCGAACGCAAACGCCGCGCCAACCAGCGCCGCGCGACGAATCACCGGCAGGTCCACTTCGCGCCACGCTCTCCGGGGAGCGGCGCCCAGCACCGCCGCGGCCTCCCGCAGCCGGGGGTCGATCGAGCGGATCACCGGCACCAGCACGCGCAGCACGAACGGGATGGCGATGAGGCTGTGCGCCAGCGGGATCAGCAACGGCGAGGTGCGCAGGTCCAGCGGCGGCCGGTCCAGCGCCACGATGAAGCCGAAGCCGACCGTCACCGCGGACGTTCCCAGCGGCAGCATGACCAGCGCATCGAAGCCCGAGGAGAGGAAGCCGCGCCGGTAGCCGATGGCCAGCGCGGCCAGGAGGCCCAGCCCCGTGGCAATCACCAGCGTGACCAGGGCGAACGCCAGCGAGTTCTGGATCGCCTCAGCCGGCGGAACGAAGAGCCCGTTCTGGGCAGCGCCGGAGGCCAGCCCGGTGTAGGCGTCCAGGCCGAAGCCGCCCCCTGCGCTGAGCGAACGCAGCACCAGGACGGCCAGCGGCAATCCAAGGTAGAGCGCCAGGGCACCCAGCACGCCGGCGACCAGTGCACGCTCGCGCCGCGTCCGCGGGGGCCGGCTGGTTTCCCGCGCAGACCGCAGCCGCTGCGTGACGGCCAGGCGTTCCTGCGCCCTCGCGTACGCGAACAGGAGCAGCAGCACCACGCTCATCTGGAGGATGGAGAGCGCGGCTGCCACGCGCAGGTCCAGCAGTTGCGCCGTCTGACGGTAGATCTCCACCTCCAGCGTTGTGGTACCGGCGCCGCCGAGCAGCAGGACCAGCCCGAAGGACGTCACGTTGAACAGGAACACGATCGAGGCGGCCGAAGTCACCGCGGGTCGCAGCAGCGGCCAGGTGACCTCGCGGAAGGCGCGCCACGGTGTCGCGCCGAGCAGCCTTGCCGCCTCCTCCAGCCGCGGATCCAGGTGGGCCCACAGCCCGCCGATCAACCGGATGACCACGGCCAGGTTGTAGAAGACGCTGGCGAGCAGGACCGCCCAGATGGTCCCGATCAGCGGGTTACGTGGTCCGAGCAGGGCGATGAATGCGGACGCCACGACCACCGTCGGCAGCACGAACGGCACCGTGGCCAGGGCCCGCGCGATGCCGCGGCCGGGAAATTGAAAGCGCGCGAAGACGTAGGCCACGGGCAGCCCGCAGATCACGGTGGCGAGAGTCGCCGCGGTCGCCAGCGCGAGCGTGAAGAGGCCGTCCTGGAGCACAAAGGGCTGCGCCAGGGCGTCGACGATCCCGCCAATGTCCGGTTGGCCGTCCGGCGCGACGCCAAGGCCCAGGATCGAGAGGACGGGCCAGCCGAAGAAGACCGCCAGGAACGCCAGCGGCGGAAAGGCAAGGAGAAGCGCGGTGGAGCGCCTCAGCGCAGCACCGTGGTGGTCCACTGGTCGATCCAGTGCTCCCGGTTCTGCTCGATCGCGGCCGGGTCAACGTTCAACGGCTGCTCGACTGGTTCGATCGCCCATTGAAAGCTGCTGGGCAGCGGCGTCGCCGGGACCACGGGGTAGACGTACATCTGGCCCGGGATGTCCTGCTGTGCGGCCGGCGAGAGCAGGAAGTCGATGAACGCCTGGGCACCCGCCGGGTTCTTGGCGCCCGCGAGCACGCCTGCGAACTCCACCTGGCTGAAGCAGGTGTCGAGCAGCGAATAGACCGAGGGCTCCGTGATGGGCGGGTCGGCGAAGTCCACCTGGGCCGCCGGATCGGTGGCGTATGAGACCACCATCGGGCGTGGGCCGGCGCCCGGGCCGGCCGAGAACTGCGTGTCGTAGGCGTCGTCCCACGACGGGCTCACCTGGACGTCGTTGTCGCGCAACTGGCGCCAGTAGTCGAGCCAGGTGTAGCTCCCGGTTTCGCCGAAGCGGGCGATCGTGGCCAGCATGAAGGCCAGTCCCGGAGAGGAGGTGGCCGGGCTCTCGACGATCAGCCGGCCCTTGTAGGCCGGCTTGACGAGGTCTGCGAGCTTCGGCGCCGGCTGGGCCGGAACGACACTCCCATCGACCTCGACGCAGACGTCACCGTGATCGATCGGCGTCACGCGATGCTGGGCAATGTCCAGCTGGAACTCCGCCGGGACGCCGCCCAATCCATTGGCAACGTACGGCTCGAAGATGTTGGCGTTCAGCGCGCGCGAGAGGAACGTGTTGTCGACGCCGAAGAGGACGTCGCCCAGCGGATGCGACGCGGACAGGATCGCCTGGTTGACCATCACGCCGGCGTCGCCGGCACGCAGGATCTTGAGCGTGTAGCCGGTCTGGTCATGGAAGGCCGCGATGACCGCGTCCGAGAGGGCGAACGAATCGTGCGTGAGCAGCACGACCTCGGCGATCGCGGGTGTCGGGGGAGGGCCCGATGCCAGTGGCGGCGCGGAGGTCGCGGGTGTGGGTGGCGCGACGGACGGCACGGGCGTTGGCGGCACGGCACTGGGCGTCGCCGGCACGGGGGTTGCGGCTGGGCTGACCGTTGCCGTTGGCGTTGGCACCGGCAGCGGTGTCTGTGCGCGAGTGCTCGGAGTCGGCGTGGCCGCGGCACAGCCGGCGAGCAGCATCGCCAGCGCGATCGCGGCGCATTGGGTGAGGCGCGTCATCGAGGCGCTCCTTTCTGATCGGCCGCGTCTCGCGACGGCGTGTGAACGATCAACAGGCGACCGCGGGTGGTGGTCACCGTCGCCTGGCCCGCGGTCAACTCGTTGGAAAGGCCGCGGGTGGATCCCAGCGGCAGAGGCTCATCTCGGAGTGGGTAGCGAAGGCCATCCGTGGTGATCCCGGCGACCGGGTCGTCGAGCGGCAGAAGCGACACGTAATCCGTGGCCGCGCCGCGGACCACGAGCGTGCCCGGTCCGTCAGCCGTGCCGATCCGCCGGATCGACGAGCCCGCGTGGAGGATCACGGCATCCACGCCGTCCAGCCACGGCGCCCCGAGCAGGAGCTGGTTGGCAATGCTGTGCTCGACGCGCGATCCGCCCAGCGCGCCGCAGATCACGATACGGGTGGCCCCACGCTCGAGCGCGGCCCGGATGGAGAGCTCGCTGTCGCTCTCGTCCTTGTCGGCCGGATGCAGCTCCACGGCCGTGCCGGCATCACGGAGCCGGCGCAGGTCGTCGTCGGAGAGCGAATCCGCGTCGCCGCAGACCAGGTCCGGGAGCCGGCCGGCCGCCTCCAGATGGCGCGCGCCACCGTCCGCGCCGATGGCGAGCAGCGTCTCGTCAGTGCCGGGCACCAGGACCGCGCGCAGCCCGTCCAGATCCACCTCGCCGTCGGCCACGATGACGGCCCGGATGTGCGTCAAAACAAAGGACCTCCGCCATGTGATGGGACGGAGGTCATGCTTCTGGACTCCCTTCGCTGGTATGAACCAGATCAGGTTCCGAGGGTCTGCGGCCGTTCCGCACTCTCAGCGCCCTACGCGGCGCTCCCCTGTCCCACTCTTCAATTGCGGCCGATTGTACCCGTGGTGGCGGCCCCGGCGCTTGGACGCGCTCGAAATGAGCCAAGGACGCTCGGGACGTGCTCGGAGGCGGGGCGGCCCGATGCTAGACTCCAGCGCGTGCCCAGCCTGCAACATCCCGCTCACGAGCGGGTGGTGGAAGCCGCGCGGCGCAAAGGTGTCGAGCTCGAGATCACCGTCTTCTCGGAGTCGACGCACACCGCAGCTGACGCCGCCCGAGCCGTCCAGGCCGACATCGGCCAGATCGTCAAGAGCCTGGTCTTCGTCGCGCCGACCGACGATGGGCTGGAGACCGTCGTCGCGCTCGTCAGCGGGCAGAACCGCGTCGACATCGCGCGACTTGCCGCAGTCGTGGGGCTGCATGGACTGCGCCGCGCCACCGCGGATGAAGCGGGCCGCGAGACCGGTTACGTCATTGGGGGCATTCCCCCGTTCGGCCACCGCAAGCCCATCCGGGTGGTGATGGACCCGGATCTCGGCCGCTGGCCGTTGCTGTGGGCCGCGGCCGGCACTCCAACCGCGGTGTTCTCGGTCACGCCGGCCACGCTCCGGACATTGGCCAACGCAACGGTCGCGCCGCTGGCCGTGGAGCCGGAGCAGGACGCCTCTCTCGCCACGGGCGCCACATCCGGCGCGTGACGCCGCCGGACGCTGTCCGGCACGCGGGTTCGCAGACCATGACCAGCAACAGCCACGATCGACCCATCGGCGAGGTGGCGCCCCGGCGTGCCACCGTCCAGTACCCGGGCGGGCTTGCCGCGCGCTATCGCTGGACGGGCTCCGGCGAAGGCGCCGCCGCGTTCGGGCCGACTGAGGCCGGCGGCCGGTTGGTGGACCTCGGCGAACTGGTCTCCCCGGATCCGGATCGCCTCTGCCGCGCCGAGCTCCGCGTAGAGGGACCGCTCGGCGCGTGGACGGCTCGCTTCGCGTCCGTCATCTTCGACGAGCCGCGCGGCGTGTTCTGGGACGCGGCCGGACTGCTGGTGATCGGCTACGGGTTCCTGGCCTACGGGCTGAACGGTCGAACCGGCGATCTGGCCTGGAC
>CAZENL010000168.1:0-4859 GCA_964513505.1 uncultured Anaerolineaceae bacterium | reverse complement strand
GAGGACATCTTCCACGGCCTCCGGGTGCGTCTCGACGCCGGCAAGCGGGACGTGATGGTCGACTCGGACGATGTTGCGTCCATGGCCGCAGATCGCATCCAACTGACGATCGACGCCGCGAGCGTGGCCGCGCTCTCGGACTTCGATGAGCCCGCTACCTACCACCTGAGCTCGGTCGGCTGGCTGCGCCATCACCTGGGCTGGAAGAAGGACTCGGGCTCGGACGAAGAGCCGGGGTAGGACGGCTACCTGGGCCGAACGTTCGCCGAGCCGTTGCCCGAGGTGGGCATTGCGACGAGCGGTGGTCACCAGCTGACCCATCCGCGCACAGCCCGAAGCGCAAGGGTCGACCGACCAGGGTTTGTGGCCCCGAATGGTCATTACATGAGCCAATTCGCCTGGTTTGATCGATACGCGCGGAGCGTTCGCGAGCTTGGCGATCTGGATGAGCCCGGAATGGTCAGGGTCTGACCATCGGCGGCGCGAAGGCCAAGGGTGCATGCCGCGGAGACGGGACGGGGCAGGGCGCTAGATGCCACCGCCGGCCACGGCCGGGATGATGTGCACGATCGCCCCGGGCAGCAGCGGCTGCGAGAGGGCCACCCGTTCCCCATCCACGAACACGTTGATGTGCTCGCGCAGCCGCGGCCCGGGCTCGCAGAGCCGGTCCCACATGCCGGGCCAGCGCTGATCCAGGGCGCGTACCAGCGCGTCCACCGAATCGACGTCCAGTTCCAGGTGGCGCGGCGCCGCAGGGAACAGGGCGATCAGGGATCGCGGCAGGTGGAGCTCAGCCATCCGCGAAGTTGTCGGTCCGGTCCGGTCGGCTGGGTGGCCGCTCAGGCGTCCAGCGCGACGGTCTCGACGGACCAGATGGAGGGCAGGTAGTCGGCGATCAGCTGCCACGAGTCACCCTCGTCGCGGCTGCCGAACAGCTGCCCGGTGCTGGTCCCGAAGTAGATGCCCGCGGGATCGCCACGGTCCGTGGCCATGGCCTCGCGCAACACGCCGACGTGCGCATCGTGATGTGGCAGGCCTGCGTCCTTGCGCTGCCACGTGGCCCCGTCGTCGCGTGAGCGCCACACCGACAGCCGGCCGTCCGGCATGGTGCGGCCCTTGTCGTCACCGTTGAGCGGCATCACGTAGAGCGTGTGCGGGTCATGCGGGTGCAGTGCCAGCGGGAAGCCGAACTGCGACGGCAGCCCGGGCGTGATGTCCGTCCACTGGGCGCCGCCGTCATCGGATCGGTAGACGCCGCAGTGGTTCTGCTGGAAGAGCACCTCGGGACGTGCCGGGTTCAGGCCCATCTTGTGCACGCACTGCCCGAAGTCGGGCGGCGGCCCGGGCACGAAGTCCGCCCGCACCCCGCGATTGCGCGTCTCCCACGTGGCGCCGCCATCCCGCGTCTCGAAAGCGCCGACCGCAGAGATGCCCACCCACATGCGGTCCCGATCCGTGGGATGCGGCACGATCGAGTGGAGAATCAGACCGCCGGCACCCGGCTGCCACTCGGGACGGCTGGGGTGCTCGCGCAGGCCCGCCACGTGCGTCCAGGTCTGGCCGTCGTCATCGCTGCGGAACAGGCCGGCCGGCTGGACACCCGCGTAGATCGCCCCGTCGACCGGGGTCACGTTCCAGATGCTCTCCAGCTTGGGGCCGTCATCGCCGTAATTGAGGCCTTCGCTGGAGTGGGTCCAGGTCTCGCCGAAGTCCGCGCTGCGCCAGACGGCCGCGCCATACCAGGGGCTGCCACCTCCGGCGAGCAATGCGTTCGAATGGGCATCCCACGTGAGGTGGTGGATCGGCCAGGTTTCGCACTTGGGCTCACTGACCTGCCAGGTTCCGCCGCTGCCTTCCTTCACGATGAAGGCGCCCTTCCTGGTCCCCAGGAGGAGCGCAACCCGACCGCCCATCCGAGCTCCCTCCCTGTGCGGCTCTCCGCGGAGTGCGGGAGCAGTGCCGTATTCGACTGGGGCGCGAGCCCCCGGCGCGCGAATGCGCCGTTGTTCAGGCGCCTTTGGTCAGGCCCCGGCGCGCGAGTGCGCCGTCGGTCAGGCGCCTTTGGTCAGGCGCCCTGCTCCTGCTCGAGCTCCAGGGCCTCCTCGTCGGCTTCCTCGGTCAGCTTGAGCCAGATGAACAGGCCGGCCAGGACCACCAGCGGGATGACCACGGCGGCGGCAACCAGCAGGCCGATCGCTGCGGCGAGCAACTTCAGGATCTTCATGGGTCGGATCTCCTCGTCAGCTTCGTGGCGTCAGTGTATTCGCTCGGATCAGCCGGTAGGACGACCGCCGGCACCGCGCCAATGTGACCCCTCGGCGACCATCGCCCGGAGCTCGTCGGCGGTGAATTCCGCCAGCACGTGCCGCGCTCCGGTTCGCGTCGACATGAGCAGCCGGATCACGTAGGCGCCGTCCTGCTCGAAGAAGAACACGTCGCGCGGCTTCTGCTGGTCGAAGTAGCGGCCGAGCACGCGAAAGGCGCGCTCGTAGGGGCCGGCCTGCGACATGTCGGCGGCGGGAGCGCCCTGTCCCCGTCGCGCGGCCGCCTCCTCCATGAAGCGGCTGATGTCCTCGTCCAGGAAGGTGTAGGTCTCCTTTTGGATCGGCGTGTTCTCCGTCCAGGTGGCGTCGTCGGCGAGCGGCCCCGCCAGACCCTGGACGATGAACCCGTCGGGAGCCTCGGTGAGCAGCACGTCCCGCATGGCTCGCTGGTCAAGGAACGCGCCGATTGAGCGCAGGACCTCCTCGTAGTCCTGCCGTGGCGTGCCGTCGTAGATGCGCACTCATTCCCCTCCGGTGGCAGCCTTCACTCGGCCGGTCAGGATCCCGTGGTGAGGTCCAGCAGGCCGCGCTCCTTGGCGCGGTGCTCGCTCCAGCGGTAGGCCGCCAGTGCCCCGAGTGTAGTCACCGCCGTGGTGAGCAGCAACGCCACCAGGATCTGACCCGATCCCGGTGCCGCGGTGCCCGTCAGCTGCGTCCACAGCGAGCCTGTGCCGCCGACCGACGAGAGCGAGCCCGGGACCAGTGCACGGCGCACGCCCTCCAGCCACCAGGTCAGCGGGACGGCGTAGCTGATGAGCTGCGCGAACTGGGGCAGCACGGTCAGCGGGAAGACCGCGCCGACGACCAGGAACAGCGCGCCCGCCACGGCTTCCGGGTACGACCACGATTCCTGCCGCGTCTGCATGCAGATGGCCGCCAGGACGATCCCCAGCGAGACGATGGCCACGAAACCCAGCAGCACGGCCGGGATGAGCACAAGCCAGTCCACCTTGGTGACGTCGAACCCGACGCCCAGGAAGACCACGCCGAAGCCCATGGTGATCAGGGCACCCATGGCGGCGATGGCCAGGCGCGCGGCGCCGCGCCCCAGCAGCAGGACCAGCAGCGTGTTCGGCGACAGGTAGAGGTACTTGAGCGTCTTGTAACGCTCTCGATCGTCCAGCAGCGACCAGGCGAGGCCGGCCACGCCGCCCACGACCAGGGCCCAGAGCGCGCTGCCGACCACGACGAAGGCACGAAACTCCGGCTGGGCCTTGCCGCCGCTGATGACCTGGAGCATGAACAGGAGGATGGCCACCGACGCCAGCGGCTTGGCCACCGAGTAGATGACGAAGAGCAGCGGATCGGTCCAGTTCGACTCGGTCTGCCAGCCGATGCGTGCGGCCGTGATGAACGAGCGCCAGCCTTCGCGCAGCGTCTGGCGGCGAGTGCGCAGCGGCCTTGCCCGGCTGCCGGGGACCCCGATGGCGGCTTCCACGCGCGTCAATTCGCCCGCAAGGTGAGGCGGCCCTCGTTGCGGGCAAGCCACTCCATCTTGCGCAGCGAGAAGCGCGCGATGGCCACGAAGATCACGGTCATGCCGACCAGGACGAGCGCCTCCTGGCCCGCCGAGAGGACGCCGGCGGTGGCCACGGATCCGCTGAAGGCCAGCTGGCGCATGGCGTCCAGTCCCACGGCAAGCGGGATGATCGCGACCGCCATCGCGCCCAGCGCTCCCAGCCGGGCCACCGGGAAGTTGAGCCCGGAGACGAAGTAGACCGGCTCCTGGAGCGCGTTGGTGAGGTGGTACGCCTCACGGCCCCACAGCACGAACAGGCTGGCCAGGATCATGCCGAAGCCGTACAGCGCGGTCAGGGTCAGCGCGAAGACACCGCCGAGTAGCAGCCAGTCGTTGACCGCGAACGACACGCCGTACAGCAGCGCACCCACGAGCAGCACGATCGCGGCGCGCAGGCAACTGGCCACCAGGCTGCCACTGGCCATGCCGAAGAGCACGGACATGAGGCTGATCGGCGCGCTGAAGTAGAGGTCCAGGTTGCCCTGGTCCTTCTCCCAGTAGAGCTGCACGCCCATGGTCCAGATCACGTTGGACCAGAAGGCCGTCATGGCACCGCCGAGGACGGCAAAGCCGATGAACTCCGGCGGCGCCTGGAGCGCCCGGTACACGAACACGAAGGCCGAGGTGGTGAGGAACGGCAGTACCAGCTCGAAGAAGAGCCAGGATGGCTCTCGCTTCAGGCCAATGACGCGCGGGTACGCCCGGCCGACCATGGTCCGCAGGTTGGTCGCGATGATCCGGCGGCGCGTCCAGCGCGCTGCGTCCTGCGGGCTTGCCGTGGCGCGGTAGACGTACTTGCCCGCGGCCCGGGACGGCCGGGGCGTCGTGGACCGAGGTGTCGCGGAACGCGTCATCGCGCCGATCCAACGGGCTGGCGTGGCTCCTCCTGGAGGATGGAGGGCTCGCCGCCGCCGGGCTCGGGGTTCTCGGGGGGACGCCGGGTCGCGTGGTCGTCGCCGTCCGCCTCGTCGGCGAAGCCGCGGCCGACCAGCTCGACGAAGACGTCCTCCAGGCTG
>CAZENL010000167.1:0-4968 GCA_964513505.1 uncultured Anaerolineaceae bacterium | reverse complement strand
GCGAGGCACTTCCGCGTGCCCAGACGGACCGGCTGATCGCGGCCGTCACGGCCCTCCAGGACCACCTCGGCGAGCTGAACGACGCGGACATCGCGGGCCTGACCGCGCGCGAGTTCCTGGTGCAGCACGGATCGCGGCTGCCGCAGGCGTCGCGCGAGGCCATCGGCCACTTTCTGGTCGCGCGCGAGGAGGACGTGGCACGCCTGCGGCGCACGCTCCCGCCGATCTGGCGGCGCGTATCCGGCCCGGCCTTCCGCCGCTCGCTGGCCTCGGCGATCGCCTCGTTGTAGTCGCGCAGCGTCCTCGCGGCACGGAGCGCCGCCGTCACGCCCTGCTTCTTCATGCCGATACGCCAGCCCGGGTAGCGCTACACAGCGCCGGATGGCATTCGGGCGGTCTCTGCCGGTGGATTGGACCGTCCTTGATCGGCCAATGACAGCCCGGCCGGCGTTCGCCATGCAGACCGGGCCAACGTTCTCCGTTGCGCTACTGGGGTTGGCGTAAGCCCTCCGCGCCACCGCGCCACCGCGCCGCGGCCGGTGGATGCTGCCGATCCCCGCGCTCGCCGCACCAGGTCGCCGCGAGACAGCGGCATCGCGGCAGGTGCATGCCGCCCAGCCCTTCAGGAAGTGACCAATGGCCCATTCCTGACTATATGGGTTAGACATATATAAGACGTGAGCGAATACAGGCTCCCAGCACTCTCGCACGTCAGAGGTCCAACCCTGAGCATGCTGCACGCACCAGACGACATCGAGCAGCTCCAGGCCTCGCTGTTGCGAGCGCTGGCCAGCCCACAGCGGCTGCGCATCATCCACCTCCTCGGCATCGGGCCGTGCGAGGTCAACGAGCTCGCCAGAGATCTTGGCCTCAACCAGGCGGCGGTCTCCCAGCACCTGTCGGCGATGCGCGGCGTGGGGCTGGTCGAGGCAGTCCGCGACGGTCGGACGGTGCAGTACCGCCTGACGGATCCGGAGATCCTGTCGGCCTGCCACCTGATGCGCGAAGTGCTCGTGCGCCGGCTCACACGGCTCGGCGACCTCGCGACCGCATCGATCCTCGGCGCTCCGGCCGCCTCCTCGGACAACGCACAGGTGCAGTCATGACCGAACCGCTCTCCCTCGTCGTCTTCTCGGGCACAGCGGACAAGCTCCACGCCGCCGGCACGATCGCAGCCGGCGCAGCCGCCATGGGCCAGCCCGTCAACGTGCTGCTCATGTACTGGGCCCTGGACGCGTTTCGCAGCGACCGGATCGGCACTGACCGCGGGCTGTCCTGCGAGGCTGCTCGGCCTGGATCGAGCGAGCCCACCGCCGGCGCCGCGGCCATTCCGTGGCTGGAGACCTTCCGCCAGGCCAAGGAGCTCGGCGAAATGACGATCACGGCCTGCTCGGGGTCGCTGGCCACGCTCGGCCTGGACGCTGCCGACCTCGATCCGCTCGTGGACCGCTCGAGCGGCATCGCCACCTTCCTCATGGCCGCGGAAGGCGGCCAGATCGTCTTCATCTGACCCGCCAGCAAGCACCCAGAGAAGGAGTCCTCACATGGTCGACCACGAGAAGCTCGTGTTCATGGTGACCCACGGACCCAAGGATCCGGAGCTGGCAACGATCCCGTTCGTGATGGCCTGCGCGGCCCTCGCGTCGGACGTCGCGGTGGTGATCGGGTTCCAGGGTGATGGCGTTTGCCTCACGCACAAAGGCGAGGCAGACACGGTCCGCGCCGCTGAGTTCCCGCCGCTCTCCAAGTTGATGAGCGACTTCCGTGAGCTGGGCGGAACGATGCTGGTCTGCAATCCCTGCGTCAAGAGCCGCGGACTGACCGCGCCGGATGACCTCATCGATGGCGCCGAGATCGTGGCCGCCGCTCGCTTCGTCGCCGAGATCACCTCCGCCACCAACAGCCTCGTCTACTGACCGACCTTCACCCGTATCGCGCCACACGCCAACAACCCAGAAAGGACACCACTCCGATGCTCACCATGACAACACCCCTCAGCGACACGGACCTCATGGCCCTCCAGAGCGCCAAGGTCGTCGATGCACGCGGCAGCGCCTGCCCAGGCCCGCTGCTCGAGGCCAAGAAGGGCATGGGGACGATCCAAGTCGGCCAGGTCATCGAGATCTGGTCCAGCGACCCCGTCACCAAGTCCGACATCGGCGCCTGGTCGACCAAGGTCGGCCACACCTTCCTGGGCTATCTCCCCGGCGAAGGCTACGAGCGCGTCTTCGTGATGCGGCAGAAGTAGCCGATCCAGCAGCCGAGACGATTCCAGGGATTCGTGCCGCGATGACCACGCTCGCGCCGGAGAGGCCCCAGGAGCAGGAACGGACGTTCGTTCCGCGGATCCTGGTCTTCTCGACCAACAACATCTCCGACCCGGGCATCGACCTGGCCGGCAGCGCGCACATGTCCTACTCACCGGGCGTAGTGGTCATCAGCATGCCCTGCACCAGCGGCATCCGGCCCGACTGGATCTCCCATGCCATCGAGCAGGGCTTCGACGGCGTCTTCATCGCCTCCGACGGTGACGAATGCGCCTACCTGTCCGACTGTTCCAGCCGGGCCTCGCGCATCGTCGCCCGCGCCCAGGAGCTGCTCCAGGCGGGTGGGCACAAGGCGCAGCGGTTGAAGATGGCCGCGATCTGCTCCGTCTGCGCCGAGCCGTTCACGCGTCACGTGGAGCAGTTCGGCCAGGCGCTGGCGCTGCTCGGACCGTCGAGGGCGGATTCATGACCGACTACGACGTCCTGGTCGTCGGCGCCGGCATCGGCGGGATGGAATCCGCCCTGAAGCTGGGCGACATGGGCTATCGCGTCCTCCTGGTGGAGAAGGAGGCCAGCGTCGGCGGCAAGATGATCCTGCTCAGCAAAGTCTTCCCCACGCTCGACTGCGCCAGCTGCATCTCCACGCCCAAGATGGCCGCGTCCATCCACCACCCCAACGTGACCACCCTCACCTACAGCCAGGTGGATGGCATCACCAGCACCGGCGACGGGCGCTTCCGCGCCACGGTCCATCAGAAGGCGCGTTTCGTGGACGAGGCGGCCTGCACCGGCTGCCAGAAGTGCGAGACCGCCTGCACGGTGTCGGTCCCCGACCAGTTCAACGCCGACATGGTGGCCCGCCATGCCGCCTACATCGCGTTCCCCCAGGCCGTGCCGAAGAAGGCGGTCATCGAGCGAGCCGGATCCTCGCCCTGCTCGTACACGTGCCCCGCCGGCATCCAGGCACACGGCTACGTCTCGCTGATCCGCAGTGGCGAGTACGAGAAGGCGTTCCAGCTGGTGTTGGACGCGACACCGCTGGTTGGCACGCTCGGTCGGGCGTGCTATGCGCCGTGCGAGCTCGACTGCACGCGCGGCTCGCTGGAGGGCCCGCTCCCGATCCGCCGGCTGAAGCGGTTCATCGCGGACATCCATTACGACCAGTTCGACAGCCCCGGCGTGACAGTGCCCGCGCCCAACGGCCACCGAGTGGCGATCGTGGGTTCCGGCCCTGCGGGCCTTACCGCGGCCTGGCAGCTCGCCCGCAAGGGCTACGCGGTCAAGATCTTCGAGGCGGCCCCCAAGGCGGGCGGGTTCCTGCGCCTGGCCATCCCCGCGTACCGGCTGCCCACGGCAGTCGTTGAGCGGGACATCGCAAACGTGACCGCGCTGGGCGTGGAGATCGCGGTCAACTCGCCGGTCGAGGACCTGGGCGCGCTTCACCGCGACGGTTACGACGCCGTTCTGGTCGCCACCGGCACGCCTCGTTCCGCGCCGCTCGGTGTTCCCGGCGACCAGCTGGATGGAGTCCTCAGTGGCGTGGCCTTCCTTCGTTCGACCAAGCTCGGCGAGGGTGTTGACCTGACCGGCCGCCGAGTTGCGGTGATCGGTGGCGGCAACGTGGCCATGGACACCGCGCGGACGGCGCGTCGGCTCGGCGCGCGCGACGTGACCGTGGTCTACCGCCGCACCCGCCCGGAGATGCCAGCGCATCACGTGGAAGCGGACGACACGGAGAAGGAAGGCGTGCGCTTCGTCTTCCAGGCGGCGCCGGTCGCCGTCCTCGACGATGGCCATGGACGGGCTCGCGGCTTGCGCTGCAGCCGAATGTCCCAGGGCGCACCCGATGGATCGGGCCGCAGCAGGCCCGAGCCCATCCCGGGCAGCGACTTCGATCTCGACTGCGACGTGGTCATCGCCGCGATCGGCATGGCCCCTGACACCGCGGCGTTCGCCGGCCAGGTGCGAGCCCACGCGAACGGGAGCTTGGAAGTCGACGAGCGGACCCTTCAGAGCGAACAGCCCTGGCTCTTCGCCGCAGGCGACGTGGTTTCCGGCGCGTCAGACATCACCCGCGCAACCGGGATGGGCCAGCGGGCCGCGTTCATGATCGACCACTGGCTCCAGGACCAGACGCTCGACGGCTTCGACCTGCGGCTTCCGGCGGTGGACAAGGAGCTCGTCCTGGCACGCCAGAAGGCGTACCGCCTGGCCGTGCCGGCCGCGGCCGGCCAAGTGCTGAGCGCCGCACCGCGCGACTTCAGCGAGGTCGAGCAGCCGATGACGGAGGCCGAGGCGCGCTACGGGGCCGGCCTGTGCCTGGACTGTGGCGTGTGCTCCGAGTGCGGTGAGTGCGTCGACGCCTGTCCCGTCGAGAACTGCATCGACCTGCACGCCCGGGATCAGGTGCGCGAGGTGGAGGTCGGAGCCGTGGTAGTGGCCACCGGCTTCAAGCTCTTCGCCGCCGACCTGAAGCCGCAGTACGGCTTCGGCACCTTCAAGAACGTGATCACCGGCATGCAGATGGACCGTCTGCTGGCTCCCACGCGGCCGTTCAACACCATCCTGCGGCCTGGCGACGGCAAGGTGCCGGAGCGGATCGCCTACGTGATGTGCACCGGCTCGCGCGACGAGACCGTGGGCAATCCGCTCTGCTCGCGCTTCTGCTGCATGTACTCGATCAAGCAGAACCAGCTGATCA
>CAZENL010000166.1:0-5209 GCA_964513505.1 uncultured Anaerolineaceae bacterium | reverse complement strand
TGACCGCATTCGAGACGGCTTTCCCGGCGCCCCAGGTCCACGCGGGGCTGGCGCCCAGCGAGTATCTGGCCCGCGAAACGGATGGCGTCCCGAATCGCGAGGTTGACCTGGAGGAAATGTTGCTCCTCTGGGTGGCCAATCAGAACCCTGCGTTCATGGTCTACGGCGAGCTGTTCGACGCCAAGCCGTTGAGCGCGACGGCCTACGACCGGATGATGGCCCGCTTCCGCGACTACTCCCGGGCTCGCGCCGAGACGCATCCCAAGGGCGAGGACCTCCTCGAACGCCTGCTCGCTCCGGCACGCGCGTCGCCGGATTCCCTGGGCGGCCAGCTGCGCTGGATCCTGGACAACTGGCCGGAGGTCGTCGGAGACGATCTGCGCGCCCGGCTGACGCTCTCGCTGGACATCCTCGCGGAAGAGGAGACAGCGGCGAAGAAGGCGTGGGAGCGCACGGCCGGGGACGGCGGCGGGTCCGCGGACTCCGCCGCGCTCGGCGGCTTCCGCGGCGAGGAGGGCGAAGCGCAGCGCTTCAGTCCCGACAAGGACTGGATGCCCAGCGTGGTGCTCATGGCCAAGAGCACGTACGTGTGGCTCGACCAGCTATCACGGACCTATGGCCGGCCCATCTGGACTCTGGACGGAATCCCGGACCAGGAGCTCGACCGGCTGCACGACAGCGGCGTCACCGGCCTGTGGCTCATCGGGTTGTGGGAGCGCAGCAATGCCTCCCAGCAGATCAAGCAGCTGCGCGGGAATCCAGAGGCCGTCGCCTCGGCGTATTCGCTGATGGACTACCGCATCGCCGAAGACCTCGGCGGCGAGCGCGCCTACACCAATCTCCGGGAGCGAGCCTGGGCGCGCGGGATCCGGCTGGCCAGCGACATGGTTCCCAACCACATGGGCATCGATTCGCGCTGGGTGGTCGAGCATCCCGACTGGTTCCTTCAGCGTCCGGACACGCCGTACCCGTCGTACTCGTTCAACGGCCCCAACCTGTCCCGCGACGAGCGCGTCGGCATCTACCTGGAGGACCACTACTTCGACAACTCCGACGCCGCCGTGGTGTTCAAGCGCCAGGATCGCTGGAGTGGCCAGGAGCGCTTCATCTATCACGGCAACGACGGCACTTCGTTCCCGTGGAACGACACTGCCCAGCTGGACTACCTGAACCCGGAAACGCGCGAGGCCGTGATCCAGACCATCCTGGCCGTCGCGCGCCGCTTCCCGATCATCCGCTTCGATGCCGCCATGACGCTCGCTCGCAAGCACGTGCAACGGCTGTGGTACCCCTTGCCGGGCCAGGGCGGAGCCATCCCGTCGCGCGCCGAATACGCGATGCCGCAAGAGCAATTCGATCGGGCCATGCCGGCCGAGTTCTGGCGTGAGGTGGTCGATCGCGTGGCCCAGGAGGCGCCGGACACCTTGCTGCTGGCGGAAGCTTTCTGGATGCTGGAGGGCTACTTCGTCCGCACGCTCGGGATGCACCGTGTTTACAACAGCGCGTTCATGCACATGCTGCGCGACGAGAAGAACGCCGAGTACCGTGCGGTCATCAACGAGACCGTCGGCTTCGATCCGGAGATCCTCAAGCGCTACGTCAACTTCATGAACAACCCGGACGAGCGCACGGCCATCGATCAGTTCGGCGACGGCGACAAGTACTTCGGCGTGGCAACCATGCTCGCGACGCTGCCCGGCCTGCCGATGCTGGGGCACGGCCAGGTGGAAGGATTCTCCGAGAAGTACGGCATGGAATTCCGCCGCGCGTCACTGAACGAGACGCCGAATCCGTGGCTGATGGAACGCCACGAACGCGAGATATTCCCGCTGTTCCGGCAGCGCTGGCGCTTCGCAGAGGCCCGCGATTTCCGGCTCTACGACTTCCAGACGGACGGCGACGTTGACCAGAACGTCTTCGCGTATTCCAACGGGTGGGGCGATCAACGTTCGTTGGTCGTGTACCACAACCGGTACGGCGATACCCGCGGCTGGGTGGCCGGTGTGGGACAACAACTCGGCGTGGCGGACGACGGCAACAACTGGCTGATCCTGCGCGATCATCGCTCCGGGCTCGAGTTCCTTCGTAATGCTCACGATCTGCACGCGCGCGGTTTGGAGCTGGAGCTGCACGCCTACCACGCCCACGTGTTCCTCTCTCTGGAGGAGGTCGCTGACGGCCCGGACCGCGAGTTCGCGCGCCTGGCCTGGCGGCTGGGACTCGGGGGAGTGCCGGACATCCGCGCTGCACTGGCCGACCAGCGGCTGGAGCCTGTCACCGAGGCCATCGCGCGCTTCCTGGATGCGGACTCGCTGCGCCGGATCGCGGGCGCGGCATTGGCAAGCTCGGACGATGCCGCCGCGCGGGCATTGCACCAGGTCCTGGTGACGCTCGCCGACGCCCTCAGGACCGCTGCCACACGAGCGCCCAACGGTGTGGACGAGAACACCCGGGTTGCGACACAGGCGGCGCTGGACGAACGGCTGCGATCGCTCGTGGAGCGTGTCCGGCATGCCCGGGCCAACACGGGTTCAGACGACGACCGCGCGCTCGCGCGCTGGCTCGGCACGCAGCGGGCCCGATGGGCCACCTTGCTCGGCGTGCTCCTCTCGGATGCGGCGCTCGCGCTCGCCTCATCGGTGCCGTCGGATCGGGCCCGCGCATTCGATGGCTGGGCCGTGGACCGCGCGCTCGGGAACTCCGTTCGCGGCCTGGAGCTGGACGATGCACAGGCGTGGCGCGCCGTGGAGGTGGTGCGCGCTGTCGTCGCGCTGGCCTCGATCCCTCGGGGCGCTCCCGAAGGCTCCGTGGGCGTCCCAACCGCCTGGTTCGATGACGCCTCCGTCCGCGCGGCGACGGGATGGAACACCTTCGAAGGCGCGTCCTACGTGAACCGCGAGGCCTACGGCGAGCTCCTCCAGACCCTGGCGGCACGCGACACGGTGCTTGGCGTGCCGGGGTCCTTCACGCTGGCGCTGCATCGCATTGCCGCTGCCGAAGCCACGGGGTATCGCGTCTCCGAGTCGGTGGCGACCAAGGAGCCAGTGTCGGCGCCGGTCGCGCCGGTCGCGCCGGCCGCGCCGGTCGTCGACGACGGAGTGACGCCAGCGGCCCGATCAGATCCCGATACGCCGCCGGTGCACAAGGAGCGACCTGCGTGACGGACCTCCCGCTCCCGGAGGAGGGCCGGCTGCGCGTCGTCATCGAAGGCATCGTCCCGGTGGTCGACGCGGGCCGCTTTCCCATCCGCCGCATCCTGGGTGACCACTTGGTGGTCCAGGCTGACGTCTTCGCCGATGGGCACGACGAACTCGGCGTGCGGCTGCGCTGGCGGAACGATCGCGGCAGCGAGGACCTGGCCTGGTCGGAAGTGCCGATGGAAGCCCTTGGCAACGACCACTGGCGAGCGGAGATCGCGCTGGAAACCGTCGGGCGCTATCGCTATTCCATCATCGGCTGGATCGACCACTTCAGTTCCTGGGTGCGGGACCTGCGGAAGCGCCTGGAAGCCGGACAGGACGTCGGCGTGGACCTTCTCATTGGGGCAGAGTTGATCGACGGTGCGGCGCGGCGGGCGGCGGCCAGCGGATCGGCGGAGGACGCACAGGCGCTGCAGGCGTGGGCCGCCGAGATCACCGGGGAAGCCCCCATCGCGGCCCGGGCACAGCGAGCGCTGGACGCCGCGGACGTCGCGATCGCGGCACGCTATCCGGATCGCACCCTGGCGACGATCTACCAACCCGAGCTCGGTGTTGTGGTCGATCGCGAGAAGGCGCGTTTCTCCGCCTGGTACGAACTGTTCCCGCGCTCAGCCTCGCCGGACCCAAAGCGCCATGGCACGTTCCGCGACGTCATCGAGCGGCTGCCGTACGTGGCCGGAATGGGCTTCGACGTGCTCTACCTGCCGCCGATCCACCCGATCGGCGCGACCTTCCGAAAGGGCCCCAACAATCGGGTCGGGGCCGATGCGGCGGATCCCGGCGTCCCGTGGGCCATCGGCGGGCCGCAGGGCGGCCACCTGGAGGTTCATCCCGATCTCGGGAGCATGGCGGACTTCGCCGCGCTCGTGGAGGCCGCACGCGGCCACGGCATGGAAGTCGCGCTGGACATCGCGTTCCAGGCGTCGCCGGATCATCCCTGGGTGGCGGAACATCCGGAGTGGTTCCGGCGCCGGCCCGACGGGACCATCCAGTACGCCGAGAATCCGCCGAAGAAGTACCAGGACATCGTCCCCTTCGACTTCGAGACCAAGGCCTGGCGAGAGCTGTGGCAGGCGCTCGAGGGCGTCTTCCACTTCTGGATCGACCAGGGCGTGCTCATCTTCCGGGTGGACAACCCGCACACCAAGGCCTTCCCCTTCTGGGAATGGTGCATCGGCCGGATCAAGCACGACCACCCCGACGTCCTTTTCCTCGCCGAGGCATTCACCCGGCCGCGGGTGATGCAGCGCCTGGCCAAGGTGGGCTTCACCCAGTCCTACACCTACTTCACCTGGCGTAACTCCAAGGCCGACCTGACCGAGTACTTCACGGAACTCACGACCCCGCCGTTGACCGAGTATTTCCGGCCCAACGTCTGGCCGAACACGCCGGACATCCTGCATGCCGTGCTCCAGGAAGGCGGGATGCCCATGTTCGCGGCGCGCCTCGTCCTGGCCGGGACCCTGTCCGCCGACTTCGGCATCTACGGACCGGCCTACGAGCTCGGTGAGGCGACGCCGATCGAGCCGGGGTCGGAGGAGTACCTGAACTCGGAGAAGTACGAGCAGCGCACCTGGGACCTGGCGCGGCCCGATAGCCTGCGACCGCTCATCACCCAGGTCAACCGGGCGCGGCGGGAGCACGCGGCACTCCAGCGCAACGACGGCCTGCAATTCCATCGGATCGACAACGACCAGCTCATTGCGTACACCAAGCAGAGTCCGGATCGACGGGACGTGGTGCTGGTGATCGTGAGCCTGGATCCTCGCAACGAGCAGTCGGGCACCCTTGAACTCGGACTCGATACGCTCGGTTTCGACCCGAACCTGCCTATCGAGTTGCACGACGAGCTGAGCGGAGAAACCGAGGTGCTGCGCGGCAACCGCCTCGCCGTCAGCCTGGTCCCCGGAAGCCGCCAGGCTCTGCTCTATGCCGTTCGGCAGGCAGGCGCCCGGTGAACGCGCCCTGGTACAAGGACGCGATCATCTACGAGCTGCACGTGCGCTCGT
>CAZENL010000165.1:0-5248 GCA_964513505.1 uncultured Anaerolineaceae bacterium | reverse complement strand
TGGCCAAGCTGCGCAGCCGCTCCATCGGCTTCGTCTTCCAGTCGTACAACCTGCTGCCGCGCATGAACGCGCTGGACAACGTCAGCACGCCACTGCTCTACCACGGGGTGCCGGCACGCCAGCGACGCGAGCGGGCAACCCTGGCGCTCACCCGGCTGGGCCTGGCGGACCGCATGGACCACCAGCCGACCGAGCTCTCCGGCGGGCAGCAGCAGCGGGTCGCCATCGCGCGGGCCCTGGTCACGGAGCCCGCCTTGATCCTGGCGGACGAACCGACCGGCAACCTCGATTCCAAGTCCGGCGCAGAGGTCATGGCCCTCTTCCGCGAGCTGCACGCGGAGGGCCGCACGATCGTCCTGATCACCCACGATGCCGAGGTCGCCAACGCGGCCGATCGGCAGATCCACATCCGCGACGGGCTCGTGTGGACCGAGGGCGCTCACGCATGAAGACGCGCGACCTGCTGAGCCTGGCCATGTCACGGCTGCGCACCAGCCGGCTGCGAACGGCGCTGACCATGCTGGGCGTGATCATCGGCGTGGCATCGGTGGTTGCGCTGGTCGGCGTCGGGCAGGGGACCACCAGTAACATCACCTCGCGGCTCTCCAGCCTGGGCACGAACCTGCTGACCATCAACCCGGGCTCCACCAATACGAACGGCACGTTCGGTGCGGCAGGGTCCGCGGAGAGCCTCACGGTGGAGGACGCCGCGTCGCTCCGTGACATCACCGACCTGGCGGGCGTGTCCCCGGAGCTGTCGACCTCCAAGCTGGTGGTGAACGGCACCAAGAACACCACCACCTCCATCATCGGCACGAACCAGGACTACCCGCTGGTGCGTGCGTACACGGTCTGGCGCGGCAGCGGCCTCACGGACGTCGCCGTGTCCCAGGATCTGCGCGTGGCCGTGATCGGCGCCACCACGGCCACCAACCTGGGGCTCACCGGCGACTCGATCGGCTCGTCCATCCTGATCGGCGGCTACCCGTTCCAGGTGGTCGGCATCCTGGACGCCAAGGGCGGCACCGGCTTCCAGGACCCCGATGACCAGATCCTGGTCCCCATCTCGACCGTGCAGAAGTACTTCTCCGGATCGGACGCGGTGCGGACCATCTCCGTCAGCGTCGCCTCGGCGGGAGCGATCGACACGGCCAAGGCGGAGATCACCGCCTTGCTGCGGGAGCGCCACGCGCTGGCCGCCACGGCCACCAGCGACTTCTCGATCCTGGACCAGGCGCAGCTGCTGGACACGGCATCCGCCGTGAGCGGCACGCTCACCCTGCTGCTGGGCGGGATCGCCTCCATCTCATTGCTCGTCGGCGGCATCGGGATCATGAACATCATGCTGGTCTCGGTCCGCGAGCGGACTCGCGAGATCGGCATCCGCAAGGCGGTCGGAGCCAGGGGCCGGGACATCCTGGCCCAGTTCCTGGTCGAGGCCGTGACCATCTCTCTGCTCGGCGGCCTGATCGGCGTTGCGCTTGGCCTGATCGCGTCGGCCGTCATCGGCGCCTTCGCCGGCTGGGGCTTTGCGCTCAACCCGGCGACCGTCGCCGTGGCCCTGGGCTTCAGCGTTTTCGTCGGCGTGGTTTTCGGCGTCTGGCCCGCGCGGCAGGCCGCCGTTCTCGATCCCATCACAGCGCTTCGGTATGAATGAGTGAGGTACCCATGAACGAGCACGATCCACAGACGGCACCGACCCAGGGCACTGCATCCGGTGGTGCGCCCGGCACCCCCGGCACCCCCGGCACACCGGGCGGCGCTCAGTGGGCCGCGCCCACCGGTGGCCCGGGGTCGCCCGGCTCGCAGTGGGGTGGTCCGACCGCCGGCGGCGCTCCGGCGCCGGGGAGTGCGGGGTACCCCATCCCGGTGCAGCCGACACCCGTTCTGTTCAAGCCTGAGCCGAAGCGGCGTGGCGGCCCATCTGCGTTTGCTGTCGTCTTCACCCTGGCCGCGCTGCTGTGCATCGGGGGCGTCGCGTTCGCTGCGGGCCGGCTGACCGCTCCCACGGCTGCGGCAGCCACCAATACCGGAGCCGGCACCGGCGCGAACGGCTTCGGCAACAGAGGGCGGTTCCCCGGCGCGAGCCTCGCGCCCGGCGCCAGCTTCGATCCCGGCACCTTTGGCAACGGCGGGTTCGGTGCGCTGGCCGGCGGTCTTTCGATCGAGGGCACGGTGACGTCGGTTGCGGCGGACGGCACGATCACGCTGTCGCTGGGCACCGGCGGCACGCTCGACGTCGCCACGGATGGCCAGACCACGTACCACAACGAGACGGCCGGGACGGCCACCAGCGTCAAGACCGGCGCGACGGTTCGCGTCCAGCTGTCGCGCGCGGCCTTCGGCAACGGCGGCTTCGGCGGAGGGCCGGGCGGACCGGCCGCATCCGGTGCCCCGGCCGCATCCGGTGCCCCGTCGGCGCAGACGGCGACGGACATCCTGGTCGTGACGCCCTAGGAGAATCGACGAGGCGGAATCAAATAGAGGGGCCCCCGCCGTCGCTGGCGGGGGCCCCTTTGCGCTGGGGCCGAGAGGTTCCGTCCTAGATGTGGACGGTGTGGTTGAAGGGGCGACTGACGCTGCCCAGGTAGCCGTTGCTTCCCAGGTACGTGGCCATGATGGAGTTACGGGCCAGGGTCAGGACGCACACCACGGTCATGGTTGCGCGGCCGGCTGACATCGTGACCGCGCCGCCACAGCGTGCCCGTCGATCCTGAACTGGACCTTTCCGGTGGGGATGCCCGGACCGGGAGCGACGGACGTGACGATGGCAAGTTATTCAGCCCGCAGCCGGGACACCAGAACGGCGGGACCCGAAGGTCCCGCCGTCGCTGAATGACACGGTGCGCGGGGCGCGCGATGCGCCCCAGCGCGGCTATGCCGCGGTGATGTGGGCTCTGACCACGTCCACGGCGGCCGGGGCGGTCCTGGAGTGCAGGGTCACGTCCACGTTGCGGAACGCCCCGGCGGGCACGGATGCCTTGGCCGTGACGCGGAGCTCGATGGTGACTTCTGCGTTGGATGCGAGGGTGGGCACGATGTAGGTCCCCGCCAGCACCTGGCTGGTGATGTCGGTGGCCCCACTGAAGAACTTGACCGTGTACTTGTGCGAGCCGGACAGCTTCACCGTCACGGCGAAGGAGTCGGGCATCAGGCTGTCGTTCTGGAAGCGCAGGAAGAAGGACTTGGTGGCTCCGGCGGCGATCGCCTGGCTCCTGGTCTGGTTGGCCTGGACATGCGCCGCGTAGGCATCGTTGCCGGCGTACGGGCCTGCGGCGGTCTTGGAGATCTTGGCGTCCGGGGTCCGGCGGGCGTCCACGAAGGTGCACGCCACGTTCTGGCCGGCTGCCAGGTGGATGGTCAGCGTGTTCGCGGAGACATCGATCGTCTCGGGCGCGTTGCATGAGATGTCGGCCACGGCCCAGTGGTGGATGGAGCCCTGCGTGATGGCGTAGTCGCCGGCAGGCAGGTTGGCCGCGAGCTTGACGTTGGGCAGGCGCGGGTTGGAGTCGTCATCCAGCTTGAACGTGCCCAGGGCTCCGGTGAACGTGAAGTCCCTGGAGTTGTTGGGACGGGTGTCCAGCGTGATCTGGATCGAGCCGTTGGATGCCGCGGTGCCCGTGCCAGTCAGGTCGGAATGGACGGAGCCGTTGTGCGGATCGTCCGACAGGACCACCAGCTGTGCGCTCTTCGCGCCGTTGGTGAGGGGGTGGAAGAACACGTTGATGGTGCAGGTGGCATTCGGGATGAGCGCGACCGTGCAGCCGTTCGTGTCGATCCCGAAGTTCCCGCCGACCCCGGCGACGCTCACACCCGTGATGGTGAGATTGGCCGTGCCGGTGTTCTTGACGATGAACGGGTGATCGGCGGAGCTCGTGTTCGTCAGCTGGCTGCCGAAGCCGAAGGTGGCCGGCGTCAGTGAGATCTGCTGCTCCGTGATGGCGACGTTGGCGTCGTACGTGGTCACGCCGCCGTCCTTGTCGATCACCCGGCCGTGGACGTGCGCCGTACCGGGGGTCGAGATGTTGCAGGCGATGGTGTTGCTGGCCGCGGCCGCCGAGTAGGTGCCGCTGCCGCAGTCGAACGAGTACGTGAGGCTGGCGGCGTCAACGGACGAGACGTCCGTGCCGCCGTTGATGCTCAGGTTGAAGTTCGTGCTGGAATGGGCGCTGGCCGGTGCGCTGAACGTGCCGGTCGGTGCCACGTTGTTGGCGGTGGCCACGAAGCTGTCGGTAGCCGTGGAGCCGTTCTGGCCGTGGCCGGTGACGACGATCGTGGTCGGTCCGAAGTTGTCCGTGGACGTGTAGGTCCACGTCCATGTGCCGTTGGCCATGTCCGTGAACGTGCCGAACGCGTTGTTCGCGGTCATGGTGGTGGTGGCGCCACCGCTGAATGAGCCGGTCGCGCTGAAGGTCTGGCCCTCGTTCCGGGTGATGTCTGCCTGGTCGGACGCAACCGTGATCCCGGCGCAGGCGCCGGCGAGGTTGCTGGAGACGAGCCACGGAGTGAACGTCACGTTGAGGCTGACCTTGGACCCGCTGCCGGAGCCGACGCCGCTCGGGCCGTTGGCGTTGCCGTACCAGTTGCAGGTGGCGTTGACGTTATCGACGGGACTGAGCGAGGTGTCGACCGCGACAGCCACTCCGCTCGGTCCGACATCCAGGCTGTTGCGATGGACGATCGCGCTGGAGAGCGAGTGGTCCTCGTTCTCGAACCAGACTGCGATCTTGTCGGTGCCAGTGGCAGTCAGGCCACTGATGGTGTTGCCGGTAATGGTCGCCACGGGCGCCGGGCCTTCGACGCCGATGGCGTGGGCCCAGCTGCCGGTGAGGCCGCTGATGGTGTTATCGACGATGGTCAGCTCCGCGCCGGCCGCGTTGTTGGTGGTGATGCCGTAGGCGCCCTTGAGGGTGCTGGTGACCGTCGAGATGACGTTCCGCTCGATGTCCACGCCCAGGCTGGGGTTGGTTGCCAGGCTGTCGCCGACCATGACGCCCTTGGCAGAGCGCTCGCTGGTGATGTCGGTCATCCGGTTGTCCGTGATGGTCACGTTGTCCGGGCCGTTCTCCAGGTAGACGGCGGCTGCCGTGGCCTGGCCACCGCTGCCGTTCGAGTGGATGGCGTTGAAGATGTCATGGGAGATCGTGGAGCCGGAGCCGGCCGTCTTGACATAGACGCCCAGGGCGGCGTCGTTGATGGTGACGGTCCTGGTGACCGAGAAGCCGTCGAAGAGGACGTTGGCGGCCTG
>CAZENL010000164.1:0-5262 GCA_964513505.1 uncultured Anaerolineaceae bacterium | reverse complement strand
GACGACCATTTCGACGAAAGCGCCGGGCTCAACCCGGTGACCATCTCGGCCAGCGTCACCACGACCGCGGCCGGTTTCAACGACGCGGGCCTGCGGCGCTTCGTCCTTGACGGCGGCACGCCGGCGGCGACGCTCTCCGTCCCCGTGACCATCACCGACAACGACGTCTCCGCGGTCAACGTGACCGAGAGCGGCGGTTCCACGGCCGTCACCGAGGGCGGCCCGTCGGACAGCTTTGCAGTGGCCCTGGCCACCAACCCCTACGCCGCGGTGACGCTGGACGTGAGCGCCGGCGCGCAGTGCACGGCCACGTTCGCAGGCGCGCCCGGGGATGGCCACGAGCTGACCATTGCCGCGGCCGACTGGGCCACGGCCGTCCACGTGAACGTCACCGCCGTCGATGACGCGGTGGTCGAAGCCAGCCCCAAGAACTGCGCCGTCTCACTCACCGCCACCAGCGCAGACAGTCTCTACAACCACATCCCGATCCCCGACGTCACGGCTTCCGTCACCGACAACGACACGGCCGCCGTGCTCATCACCACCGCTGGCGGAGTGGCCGTCAGCGAGGCCACGCCCTCGACGGCGGACAGCTACGCCGTGGTGCTGCAGGGCCAGCCGGATGACAACGTGACCGTCCACGTCAGCGCGGCCGACGGCCAGACCCTCGTCTACGCCGGCGGCGCGCCGGCCAGCAGCCTGGACCTGACCTTCACGCCGGCCAACTACGCCACGCCCCAGAGCGTGCACGTGGTGGCGGTGGACGACAACCTGGTCGAGACCAGCCCGCACGCTGGCACCATCGCCCACAGCATCGTGACCACGGCCACCGGCTTCGCGGCCGCGCCGATCACGGTGGACGGCGCCAGCACCAGCAACGTCAGCGTCTCCATCACGGACAACGACGTGCCGTCCGTGCTCATCACAACCGCTGGCGGAGTGGCCGTGACCGAGGGCACGCCTCCGACTCCGGACAGCTATGACGTGGTCCTCGGTTCCCAGCCGGACGCCAACGTCACGGTCCACGTGACCGTTGCCGATGGCCAGACGCGCGTCTACACCACCGGTGCTCCAGCGAGTTCCGTGGACTTGACGTTCACCCCGGCCAACGCCGCCACGCCGCAGACCGTGAACGTGGTGGCGGTGGACGACCACGTTGCCGGGACCAGCCCGCGCCCAGGAACCATCTCCCACAGCTTCGTGACCACTGCCACAGGCTGGTCCGGCGCGCCGATCAAAGTGGACGGCGCCAGCACCAGCAACGTCCCCGTGACCATCACCGACAACGACGTCTCCGCGGTCAACGTGACCGAGAGCGGCGGTTCCACGGCCGTCACCGAGGGCGGCCCGTCGGACAGCTTTGCAGTGGCCCTGGCCACCAACCCCTACGCCGCGGTGACGCTGGACGTGAGCGCCGGCGCGCAGTGCACGGCCACGTTCGCAGGCGCGCCCGGGGATGGCCACGAGCTGACCATTGCCGCGGCCGACTGGGCCACGGCCGTCCACGTGAACGTCACCGCCGTCGATGACGCGGTGGTCGAAGCCAGCCCCAAGAACTGCGCCGTCTCACTCACCGCCACCAGCGCAGACAGTCTCTACAACCACATCCCGATCCCCGACGTCACGGCTTCCGTCACCGACAACGACACGGCCGCCGTGCTCATCACCACCGCTGGCGGAGTGGCCGTCAGCGAGGCCACGCCCTCGACGGCGGACAGCTACGCCGTGGTGCTGCAGGGCCAGCCGGATGACAACGTGACCGTCCACGTCAGCGCGGCCGACGGCCAGACCCTCGTCTACGCCGGCGGCGCGCCGGCCAGCAGCCTGGACCTGACCTTCACGCCGGCCAACTACGCCACGCCCCAGAGCGTGCACGTGGTGGCGGTGGACGACAACCTGGTCGAGACCAGCCCGCACGCTGGCACCATCGCCCACAGCATCGTGACCACGGCCACCGGCTTCGCGGCCGCGCCGATCACGGTGGACGGCGCCAGCACCAGCAACGTCAGCGTCTCCATCACGGACAACGACACGGCACCTGTGCCGCCGCCCAATCCGGTCGTGGCCGCGTTCACGCAGTCGCCAAACGGAGGGCCCGCGCCCAGCACCGTCCAGTTCGATGCCAGCAGCTCAACCTCTCCCGTTGCCATCGAGTCCTATCACTGGCTCTTCGGCGACGGGACCACGGGCGACGGCATCACCGTCTCGCACCGATACCGCCACGCCGGCCGGTACTTCGTCAAGTTGAAGATCGTTGACGCGAACGGCACGCCCGCGGTCGTGACGCAGGCGCTCCACATCTATGCCTTCGGCTGGGCGCCGCCGCTGATGGCCGCACCAGGTACCAACACCGGCGTCGCCGGCACCGGGATCCCGATCAGCTTCTCCGTTGGCGGCTGGTCGGGCCTGGACATCCGCCAGCCACCGTCTCCAGTGGTGCTGCGCTTCAACTGCACGACCGGCGCGGTCATCGCCGGCTCCGCGCATCGGGCGCACCGCTATGGCACACAGGCACTGACCTTCGACGCGACGTCCGGGCTATACACCTACCACTGGCAGACCGCAGCCCGCTGGGCCGGCCAGTGCCGCGAGTTCGACTTGCTGCTCGCCGGCGGCGTCACGGAGCGGCTGCGCTTCCACTTCTGAACGCAGCAGCAGGCCCAGGGAACGGGCTCGGCCGCCGTGGCTGAGCCCGTTCTTCTTGTGAAGGCCCGTCGATCGGGACATTCGCGCATACGGTGTACGTCATCCGTCCATTGGGCGCCGACGGTCGAATCCGTAGGTTCCCTCCATGAACATTTCTCATTTCCTTCGCTCCGCCGCGCTGATGGCAATTCCGGCCGCGGCCCTGTCCATGAGTGCGTCACCGGTTGCGGCCGGCCCTGCGCTTGATCTTCAGTTCCCTGGCTGCGGCACGACCCTCCAGGCCTGCATCGACAATGCCGCCAGCGGGGCGACCATCACCGTCGGCCAGGACGTCGTCAACGAATCGATCACGATTCGCAGCAGCCTGACCCTCCAGGGCGCTCCCGGCTTCCGGCCAGACATCGAGTCCCTCAAAATCGAGACCGTGAGCGCATCCACGCTCAACGTGAGCGTGCTGAGCTTCGAAGTGGAGACCGGCATCGAGGTCCCGCTGGACAAGGGCAGCGGACACAGCATCACGCTCCAGGGCCTGAAGGTGGACGGCCTGCCGACCGCCATCGCCGGGATCGACCTGGACACCACCGTGCCCGCGACGCTGGACGTGGAGCGCAGCCTCATCCACATCGCCGGCGATGCCGGTCGCAACATCTCGGTGCAGTCGGACCTCGCCAGCGGCTCGACATCGGTCCGCCTGGTGGGGAATCGGCTGGAGCAGCGGGGCAATGCCACCGGCGGCGCAGGCATCGGCATGACCGCACGCGGCGCTGGGTCCTTCCGCGCGGACGTCATGAACAACGTGGTCTGGGACGTGGGCCGCTGCTTCTGCGGATCGGAGAACGGCGTGACCGCGGCGTTGACCGGGAGCGTGCAGGCGGACGTCAACATGGTCGGCAACACCATCGTGGCGCTGCGCTCCGGTGACGTGTACCTGAACAACATGCTGACGGCCGGCGGCCACGTTGCGCTCGACGTGTTCAACAACATCCTTGGCAGGTCGCGCGGCGGCGGGATCGGCCTGGAGAGCACCAACCCATCGACGGTCACCTATCGGGCGGGCGAGAACGACAATTACCAGAACAGCGAGCCGGACTTCCTCCAGGGCAACAACCCGGGCGCCGGCAACATGCACGTGAATCCGCATTTCCTGAATTCGGCTACGGGGAAGTTCACGCTGCAGGCGACCTCGCCTGTGATCGACCGCGGGATCGTCTGCTCGCCCGGTGGCGTGGCGGATCCGGACGCCGCCGGCAACCACCGGTTGTTCGGGGCCAGCGTGGACCTGGGAGCGTACGAACGCGGCGCCAGGGCGCCCAATGGAGTGGTGATCTCCGACGGGTCGGTCGGGGAGCTTGTCGCGGGCACATCCGGCGACGACATCCTGTGCGGGAACGGCGGCGCGGACATCCTCGTCGGTGGTCTCGGCAACGACTACCTGGACGGTGGCTCGGGCGGCGACCGCCTCTTGGCGGGCGATGGCAACGACCGCCTGTTCGGTGGCAGCGGCAACGACCAGCTCTGCGCCAACGACGGCGTCAAAGGCAACGACACGCTGGACGGCGGTGCGGGGCGCGACGAGTTCGCGGCCGACGCCAAGGACAAGCTGCGCTCCGTCGAAGTCAAGAATGCGTGCGCGTCATGAGGCTTCCCCGCAGGCACCGATCGCGCGTGTCAACGGCGAAGGTGCGGCCGGCACCTGAGCGCCTGGTTGCCGACCTCACCGTCCGCGGCCTGGAGGTCCTCTTCGAGGGGGCGGAGCGACAGAACCCGCCACAGGACCAGTGGTCTCCGGAGGACGGCTGGTCCGTGACCAAGGCCGCCTGACGGGCGGGACCGCTGGCCAGCTTGTCCCGAGACGACGTGCTCCCAGCGTCACGCCAACCTAGGAATTCGGGTCCGCCGGCTGTACATTGGCGACCGTGCCGGGTCGCGGCGCGTGGACGAGCGCTTGACGGCGGACGCGGTCGTCGGGCAAATGAGAGGGACCTCGGGCAATGCCAGTCGTTACACGCAGCGTCGCTGCGGCTGTCTCGCACCATCCCGGCAGACGCTCCACGCATCGCTCCACGCTGGCCCTGGCGCTCATCGCTGCCTTGCTTGTCGCGCTTCTTCCCAGCGTCACGATCGCTGCCGCGCCCCAGGTCTCAATCCACAAGGCCGGCAACCACGTCACGCGGTCGAAGACCGCGCACAACGCGGCGACCACTGTCGCCGTGACGCACGCGACCACGCCCGCGAGCGAGGCCGCGGCTGAGCCAGCGGCACCCACCTCAACGCTGGCCGCGTTGCCCACTCCGTCCTCGCCACCGGCGACGGTCCCAACCACGCCAACGACCCCAGTCGTCGTGCCGCCCACCCCAGCCACCACACCGTTCCCCTTCAGCTGGGATCCCGCGATCAAGTCGCCGCCGAAGATCAACGCGCGGACTGCAGGCGGCTTCCTGGCCATCAGCTTCAGCCTCGGCGGCAACCGCGGCCTGAACATCCTGGCCTCGGGCTATCCGGTCTCGACCCGCTATGACTGCACCACCGGCGTACTGCTGCACGACAGCGACTTCCACACTCGCCCGTTCGGCGCGGCCGGCCTGACCTACGACGCGGCCACTGGCTTCTACACCT
>CAZENL010000163.1:0-5275 GCA_964513505.1 uncultured Anaerolineaceae bacterium | reverse complement strand
CGCGGCGCACCCAGGCGCGCGAATCGCCACCATCGGCGGACGCTACTTCGCCATGGACCGCGACAAGCACTGGGAGCGGATCAAGCAGGGCTACGACGCCATCGTCCACGGGATCGGCCACCAGGCGCCGACCGCCGCGGCCGGACTGGAGGCCGCCTACGCACGCGGCGAGAACGACGAGTTCGTCGAGCCGACCGTGATCGACGGCAGCACGGACGAACCCGGCATCACGGCCCCAGAACCCGGCGCCGTTCTGGACGGCCGCGTCCGCGACGGCGACACCGTCATCCACTTCAACTTCCGCGCCGACCGCGCCCGTGAGCTGACCCATGCGCTCGTCGACGGCGACGACTTCAGTGCGTTCGATCGGGGACGGCGTCCCCGCGATCTCCACGTTGTCACGCTCAGTGAGTACGAGGAGGGGCTCGCGCAGGCGGCGTTCCCGCCGCTTGTGGTGACCAGCCTGGCCGAGGTCTTCTCCGGGCTCGGCTGGCGCCAGTTCCACGTCGCGGAGACCGAGAAGTACGCCCACGTGACCTACTTCTTCAACGGCGGCGTCGAGACCGCCTGGCCGGGGGAAGACCGCCGCCTGGTGCCCAGCCCGCGGGTCGCCACCTACGACCTCCAGCCGGAGATGAGCGCCGCCGGCGTGACCGACGCCCTGGTGGAGGCCATCGAGAGCGGGACGTACGACTTCATCGTGGCCAACTATGCGAACCCGGACATGGTCGGCCACACGGGCGTCTGGGAGGCCACGGTTCGCGCGTGCGAGACGGTCGACGCCTGCCTGGCGCGCGTTGCGCGCGCGGTGCTCAACGCGGACGAGGACTCGATCCGGACCGGGGGGAGGGGAGCGATCCTGGCCATCACCGCCGACCACGGCAATGCCGACCTGATGCGCGATCCGGACGGGCACCCCGTCACGGCCCATTCGCTCAACCCGGTGCCATTCCTGCTCGCGGGAGCGGCCGTCCGAGGCATCACGCTGCAGGACGGCGTGCTCTCCGATGTCGCACCGACGCTGCTGGATCTCGTCGGCCAGCCGATCGCCGAGGGCATGACGGGACATTCGCTGATCCAGCGCTGAGTGACGGCCGGCCGGTATCGGCCGCGTTGCGTGCTATTCTCCGGGCCGTTCCCCTGCGCCTGAGCGGCGCCCAAGGAGTCCCTGCTTCCGTGAATGCGATCGTTGGTTTTGCCCAGGTCCTCGCCAGCATCGGCGTCATTGCCGCGGTGCTGCTCCAGGCGCGCGGTGCCGGCCTCGGGGCCACCTTCGGCGGCGATTCGTCCGTCTATCGCAGCCGGCGCGGCGTGGAGAAGCGTCTCTTCCAGTTCACCATCGTGCTGGCGCTGATCTTCGTCGGCATCTCCATGTTCACGTTCATCTCCAGCAAGACGGCCTGATCCGACAGGCTGCTGCGCCGGAGACGGCGAGCCCGTGGTGGCCGTGCTAGCATGGCCGCCGCTTCGTCCGGATCGATCGAATCGCGCCGGACGGCCGCGTGCCGAGGTGGCGGAATAGGCAGACGCGCTAGGTTCAGGACCTAGTGGCCGCAAGGTCGTGTGGGTTCAAGTCCCTCCCTCGGTACCATCCCTCTGATCGGCCGGAAGCGCAGACCCGATGCCCAGGTGGCGGAATTGGTATACGCGTACGTTTGAGGGGCGTATGAGGCAACTCATCCGGGTTCAAGTCCCGGCCTGGGCACCACTCGCCAGCCATGCGGCGGCCGGAAACGGCCGCCGTTGCGATTCGTGGGACTACCATTCGCAAAAGGGCGGTTAGCTCAGTTGGTCAGAGCGCCTCGCTTACACCGAGGAAGTCGGGGGTTCGAGCCCCTCACCGCCCACCATGGTTCCCAGATGGATCAACAGCCCGAGATCCGCGGGTGCGAATCAGGGCACGGCCGCGGCAGTCTGCGCTGTGCTCACGCGGCCGCGCTCCAGGCGCCGGCTGAGCAACAGACCTGACGCCGCGACCAGCACGGCCAGCCCGAAGGCAAGCCCGATACCCGTCGCCGCGGAAGCGCCCGTCGCCGCCGCGACCGCGATCACCGCACCGCCCGCACCCGTGCCGATCGACGTGCCGAGGACGTCCGAGAGTTGCAGCGCGGAAGTCGCGAAGCCGACCTCGCGCGAGTCGGCCTGTGCCAGCACCAGCAGCGACAGGCTCGCGTACGCCAGGCCCATCCCGAAGCCGGCGATGCCCCAGGTGACCGCCACGCCCACGATGGGGACAGACGACAGCACGGCCAGCGCCGTAGCAATCACGCCGATCAGCACCAGCGCGAAGCCGCTCGTCACCAGACGCGCCGGGCCCCAGGCAGCCTGGCGGTGGGCCTGCGTCCACGACCCGGCCGTCCAGGAGAGCGTGGACACGGTCAGTGCAAGCCCGGCTTCGGTGGCAGACGTCCCGCGCACCTCGATCAACGCCAGCGGGACGTAGGCCTGGGCACCGAAATAGGCAAAGGTCAGGAAGCCGCGCGTGAGCACGGACGCCGGCAAGCCGGGAGCCGCGCGCAGTGCGCCCGCCGGCAGCAGCCCGGCCAGGGCAGGTACGCCGATCACCAGTCCCGCCACCGCGAATGCGCCGCCGATGGCCACCGACGAGGTGGTGCTGGCCGCCAGCAGGAGCCCCGCTCCGCAGGCGACCAGGATGGCTCGCACCAGACGCGCCCGGTCGCCATGCCGCGTGGCAAGCGCCGAGTCCAATCCGGCTGGATCGGGGGGTGCGGCGGCCGGTGGGCGGGCCGGCACCCTGCCCAGCGCGATCAGCGCCGGCGTCGCGGCGGCCACGAGCAGCGGCAGCAGGCCCAGGAACACTACCCGCCAGGTGAGGTGGTCGCCGATCCAGCCCGCGACCGCCGGCCCCAGCAGTCCCGGCACCACCCAGGCGGTCGAGAGGATCGCGAACATCTTCGGCCGGGTGGCCTCCGGATAGGCGCGCCGGATCGCGACGTATGCGACCGCAGGCACGGCTCCGGCGCCCGCGCCCTGAACGATGCGGCCCACCACCAGGACGGGCATCGATGGCGCCAGGCCTCCGATCAGCAGCCCGACCCCGAACAGCGCCAGCCCGGCGGCCAGTGGCGGCCGCAGCCCGCCGCGATCGATGGCTCCGCCAGCCGCCACGATGCCGACCAGGTTGCCGAGGAAGAAGCCACTGAACGCCCAGCCGTAGAGCTCCAGCCCACCAAGCTCGCGAGCGACCAGAGGCATGACCGTGCCGACGGCCAGGGCCTCGAACGCGACCAGCGTGATGGTCGCCACCAGGCCGACGGTCAACGCCCGTCGATCTGCCGCCCAGACGCCTTCTTGCATGAACCGATGCTAGCTGCGCGGCGTCGTCCAGCTGTGGTCGGTACCGGCGCGCCAAGATGGCTCGTGCAGCGCTGCTAGACTGCGCACCAATCTGACCACGTAATGCCGGAGGGTGGCATGAGCCCAGCACTCATCATCATCATCGTCGTCGCCATCGTCATCGTTGGCGGCGGCGTCCTCATCTACAACGGACTGGTGCAAAAGCGCCTCCGGATCGATGAGGCGTTCGCCCAGATCCAGGTCCAGCTGAAGCGCCGCTGGGACCTGATCCCCAACCTCGTGAGCGCGGTTCAGGGGTACATGGGCTTCGAGCAGAAGGTCCTCACCGACGTGACCAACGCGCGAGCGTCCGCGGTCGCGGCAGGCGCCCAGGGCCCCGCCGCCCAGGCGCAGGCAGAGAACGCGCTGACCGGCACCCTTCGCTCGCTGTTCGCGGTCGTCGAGAACTACCCGGACCTCAAGGCCAACCAGAACGTGCTCTCGCTTCAGGAGCAGCTGACCACGACGGAGAACCAGATCGGGTTCGCGCGCCAGCACTACAACGCCACCGTGCTGGACTACAACACCGGGATCGCCACCATCCCCGCGGTGCTGATCGCCGGCCCGTTCGGCTTCCAGAAGCGTGAGTTCTTCGACGCAGAGCCCGCCGCGCAGCAGGTTCCGACCGTCAACCTGGGCTTCGGCGGTCCGCAGTCCGGCCCGCCTTCGGCGAGCTTCACGCCTCCCCCGAACACGTCGGCCGGCGGGCCGCCGCCTCCGCCCACCGCCTGAGCGTCCGCCGGCGCCGTCGCGCCGGCCGCTCGGCCTGATCTCGATCGGTGACGCTCTCTCCGACCCAGACCTTCTACCAGCAGATCGCGCACAACCGGCGCGAGTCGCTGCTGCTCATCCTGGTCGTGGCGCTGCTCTTTGCCGCGCTCGGCTTCTCCATCGGCTACGCCACCACCGGCACGTCGTCCGGGGCCATCGCGGCCCTGGTGATCGCCATGATCTTGGCGGGCCTGCTGAGTGCCGGCTCTTATTTCGCCGGAGACAGCCTGGTGCTGGCGTCATCGTCGGCCAAGGAGATCACCGAGCAACAGGCGCCTCAGCTCTTCGACGTGGTGAGGGAACTGAGCATCGCGGCGGACATTCCCATGCCGCGCGTCTTCATCGTCGACGACGCGTCGCCCAACGCCTTTGCCACGGGACGCGATCCTCAACACGCCAGCGTTGCCATCACCACCGGCCTGCTCCAGAAACTCGACCGCGAGGAACTGCAGGGCGTCATCGGCCACGAGATGAGCCACGTCCGGAACCTGGATATCCGCTTCATGCTGCTGGTCGGGGTGCTGGTCGGCGGCATTGCGCTGCTGGCCGACTTCTTCCTGCGCTTCAGCTTCTTCACCGGCCTGTCCGGCGGCGGCCGTCGCCGTGACAACGACTCGTCCGGTGGGCTGCAGGCCATCTTCTTCGTCGTCGCAATCGTGCTCTCGATCATCGCGCCCATCGCCGCCGCGCTGGTGCAGCTGGCCGTCAGCCGCCAGCGCGAGTACCTGGCCGACGCCTCCAGCGTGGAACTGACGCGCAACCCGTACGGCCTGGAGCGTGCACTGGCCAAGATCGCGGCCGATACCGAGCCGCTCAAGGAGGCCAACCGGGCCACCCAGCACCTCTACATCGTGAACCCACTCAAGAAGCTCGACGATCATTCGTCCAGCCTCTTCTCCACTCACCCGCCGATCCTGGATCGCATCAACCGCCTGCGGCAGCTCTCAGGCGAGGGCCCGCTCGATCCCGGCAGCTCCCAGGGCCTGGCCCAACTCGACTGAGCGCTGGGCGACCGTGCCGGCCCTGGCGGCCGCGAGCCTCCGGCCAGCCGTTCGGCACGCGCGTGTGGTTCAATAGGCGGACCGCGCCAATGCGCCGAGATAGCTCAGTTGGTAGAGCACGCGACTGAAAATCGCGGTGTCGCCAG
>CAZENL010000162.1:0-5319 GCA_964513505.1 uncultured Anaerolineaceae bacterium | reverse complement strand
GCGCTCGGCGCCGGTCGTCCGGATAGCGGTCGAAGTAGGCCCGGTTCCGCTCCATCAGGCGGACGTACGTGGCGCCGTACACGTCATCCACGGGCCGTCCGATGGGCGCCAGGCCGCCGGTGATGAACGCCTCGTTCAGCCCTTCGGGCGCGATCGAGAGATAGGTCAGGGAGGTGAACCCGCCGAAGCTCTGGCCGAGCACGCTCCAGCGCTCGACGCCGAGCTCGCGGCGGATGAACTCCGCGTCACGCACGATCGAATCGGCTCGGAAATGCGTCAGGTAGCCGGCCTGAGTGTCCGGAGTCGCGCCGGGCAGGTCGCTCCCGACCGGGCTGGAACGGCCGGTCCCGCGCTGGTCAAGCAGGAGCACGCGGTAATCCTGGAGGGCCCGCTTCATCCAGCCCGATGGCGGGCTGGTGGGGCGTGCGGCTTCGAAGCCGGGCCCGCCCTGGAGGAAGACCAGATACGGGCGCTCCTCGCCGCCGGGTGCGGCCACCTCGCGCGTGAAAACCGTCAGTGACGGCCCGGCGGGCTCGGCGTGGTCGAGCGGGACGCTGTGCTCGCGCTCAGTGAGGACCGCGCCCGGAACGCGGTAGGTGACCGTCACTCAGGGGACCCCGCGAACGCGCGCTCCAGCTGCGCGATGTCCAGCTTGGTCATCTCCAGCATGGCCTGCATCGCACGACGGGCAGCCTCGCGGTCGGGGTCGGCGAACAACTCGGTCGCCCGCGTGGGCACCACCTGCCAGGAAAGCCCGAACCGATCCTTCAACCAGCCGCACTGGCTCGGCGAGCCGCCGCCGGCGATGAGCGCATCCCAGTAGCGGTCGACTTCGGCCTGGTCCCGGCAATCGATGCTGAACGAGACCGCCTCCGTGAACGGGAATTCAGGACCACCGTTGAGACCGATGAACGCCTGACCCGCCAGGGTGAACTCCACCGTCAGCACGCTTCCTTCCGGTCCGCTCGGGGTGTCTGCGGCAGAGCGGTTCACCGAATCGACGCGGCTGTCCGGGAAGAGCGACGCGTAGAACCTCGCGGCTTCCTCCGCTTGCCCGTCGAACCAGAGGCAGGGCGTGATTTTGGACGTCATGGTGCTCCCTTCTTCGGAACGAAGTTGGTGGCCCACCCCAGAGCGAGAGGCCGGTTGCCGTGCCGCTCGATCCTCCGGCCGCCGGGGTGGCCGAGGATACCTCCGGAGCCGTCCGGCGGTCCACCGGACCGGGCGCCTGCGAGCGGCAATTTGGCGCTTGTCCCCAGCCGCATGGGACCGCTAGCCTGCGCGGCGTACGCGCGCCCGCCAATCCCCACTCCGCGCTAGAGGCCAGCCATGTCCCGTCACATCGCTACTGCCGCCGCGCGGCGCCTCTTCTTTGTGATGCCTCTCGCGGCGACCCTCGCCTTGTCCGTGTCAATGCCCGCGGCGGCGGCCTGGAGTGCCCAGAAGAATGTCAGCGACGCTTACATCAACGCGGACATGTTCGACAACGATCTGGTCACGCAGGAGGGCGGCTACCTCCATTTCTTCTTCGGCAACGAGGACGGACCCACCTACCAGAAGACCTACCTGGATGGGACCCCGTACGGCGGTGAGACCCTGCTCAAGCTGACCGCCTCGCACGGCCAGGCCGAAGGAATCGCCTCGGACGGCAACCTCATCGTGGCTGTCTACAGTGATGAAGAAGGCAGCAGCAACACCATGGAGATTCGCCGCAGCGTCAGCGACGGGGCGAGCTGGCTGCCGGCTCAGACGATTGTCAGCTACACGGGCATCCGGGGGATCGGGGACGGTGCAGTTGCCGTCTCCGGGACGACCGTCCTGGTGGCGTGGACAGATGACCGGGCAGGCAAAGCCAAGGCGAAGGTCTTTCTGCGGCGCAGCATCGACAGCGGGGTGACCTTCGGTCCCAGGCTGCTCCTTGGCGTCACCACGGCAGACGACTACTACCAGGCCGTCGTCGACGGTGAGGTCCACCTGGCGGTCAGCGGTGCCGGCGCGGTGGCCGTGTGGAACGCCTCGAGCACGACCGGGATCTATCCCAAGCGCCTGGTGATGCGCCGTTCGACCGATGGCGGTGCGACCTTCCAACCGGTCAAGACGCTGGACGCAGGCGCCCAGGCCCTCGATGGGCCGTCCGTCGCGATGGTCGGCCCGGAAGTGCTGGTCAGCCACGCGACGAGGGCGGGCGACGTCCGCGTGCTCCGGTCAACCAACGGTGGCGTGTCCTTCGGCAGCACCGACCTCTCCGGTACAAAACGGACCGACAACCGGACGGACGTGACCATCGATCCGGCCAATGCGCAGAGCGTGCGCGCCGTCTGGTTCTCGCACGGCAAGGTCTACCTGCGCCGCAGCAGCAACGGCGGCGCCTCGTGGGCAGCCGTCGAAGACACGCTCGCTCGCGGCCCGGCGGCATCGACCATCTCGCCCAACGTGGTTGTCTCTGGCGGCGAGACCGTCGTGGGCTGGAACGGCTTGGTGTTCAGCCCGAAGGACGGCTACGACGCCAACACGGTGCTGGCGCGGAGCGACCCGTAAGCCGGACCAACCACGCCGGATCGAGCGAGGTCGATCAGGCGGTCACTCGCCGCCGGCACCCAGCTCCGCGACGCGGATGCGGACGATGCGCTCCACGAGCTCGGTGGGCACCGGCTGGCCGGCCGAGAAACGCAGGGTGGCCTTGCCTGAGAGATAGGGCGCCAGTTCGTCGCCGAGGGCTTCGCGGACTGCAGCGCTGGCCGGGAACAGGCTCCAGTGGCGCTTGAACGCGGCGTAGGAAATCAGGAACCTGCCCTGTGCCCGAAGGGCGGGCATGTCGTAGGCGATCGTCTCCGTCGCCTCCGGTGCGGCTGCACGGATCGTCGCCCGCACGCCCTCCAACGTGGTGCGCATCTCATCCGGGAGCGCGGCCAGGTAGTCGGCGACCAGGTCGGCCCCCGTGGCTGGGTCCTCGGCCGGCTTCATGCCGCGTCCAGGAACGGAATGACCGCCTGAGCCAGTTCCGGGACGACGTTGATGTCGTAGTGCGTCACGCCGGGAAGGATAGCCAGCCGGTGGTGCGTCATGCCGGAGCCGTCCCAGTTCGCGTCCCGTTTGCCTCCGCCGAGCAGGCCGAAGAACTCGACCGCGTGCGACGGCGGCAGGCCGTCCGCGTCACCGACCACCACCATCACGGGCATGGGCAGTCCGGGGATCTCGGCCGACCAGTCGTAGTCGCGCTTGAGCAGCTCCACGACCTGTGCGATGAGCACCGGCCAGTCGTCAACATTCGGCGCCACCGACGCATAGGCCGCGTACAACGGCGTCTGCCGCATGAACTCGGCCGTCTGGGGTCCCATTGCGTGCATGCCGGCGCGCATCTCCGCGTGCCAGCCGCGGTCGCTGAAGGGCGCGGAAACCAGGACCAGCCGGCGGACCAGCTCCGGATGCTGGATCGCGGTCCGCAGCGCCACACCGCCGCCGAGCGAGAAGCCCATCACATCGGCCTTCTCCAGCCCGAGGTGGCGGATCAGCGCCGCGACGTCATCGGCCATCGTCTCGAACCGCATCGGCCGGTCAACAGCCGGAGTCCGTCCGTGGGATTGCAGATCCACTCCGATGACCTGGCGCCCGGCGGCCAGCCGCTCCACGTTGGGTCCGAACATCTCCAGCGACCCGAAGCCGCCGTGGAGCAGGATCAGCGGATCGCCAGCGCCGAAGGCCTGATAACCAAGCTGGATGCCGTTGACGGTCGCGATGCGGGCGCGGTCCATGGCTGCCAATCCTCCCATCCCATGTGGTCCGGGGCCACCCTAGCGCGAAGGCCGCCGATGCGTTGCTCCGAACTCGGGGGCCCCGCGCGCGATCAGGCCGTTTGGCCTTTGACGAGCAGCACGCGCCCGCGCGAGCATCGGCGCCGACGGATCCTGAGCGCGAGGGGGACCTTTGCGACTTCTGTCACGCAGACATGGCACGCTGGGCGCAGCCGCCTGCCTGGCCCTGGCGGCCGCGCTCCTGGCCTGGCCGGGCGCCACGGCTGGAGTCTCGGCCGCACCGAAGTCCGCGGACGCCGTGCATGCCGTGGTTGCCGCGGCACGCTCGCACGTGGGAGCGCGCTATCGTTTCGGCGGCACCGGCCCCGCCTTCGACTGCTCGGGGCTGGTCTACCGCGTCTTCAAGGACACCCACCAGCTGCAACACGTGGGTGGCAAGCGCATGACGGCCACCGCCCTGCTGCACTGGTTCACGGTGCGCGGGCGCACCGACGCGAAGTTCGGCGTGCCGGGCGACCTGGTCGTCTACGGCCAGGGCGCCCACGTCGGCATCTACATCGGCCACGGCAAAGTGATCAGCGCGCTCACCCGCGGCGTCCGCAGGCACGGACTGCGCTCCATGACGATCCGTTTCAGCGTGTTTCTCCACACACGGCTGAGCGACGTTGCCCCGGTGCTGCCTGCTACTGATTGATCGGGCCCCGCCCGCCCATGCCCGGGAGGGGCCGGTCAGCCGCGGCGGCTCAACACCCATCCGGTGATGGCGAAGGACGCGGCGCACCAGATCCCGAGCAGGACGAACGAGCCAAGGTTCAGCGGAAAGTCGTGGCCCGCGATCGTGCCGCGGATGACCTCGCCCATGGCCTGGATGGGCAGGAACTGGTGGATGGTCGCGAGCCAGCCGGGCAGCCGGTCCGGCGGGAAGTTGAGCGGCGAGAACATCAGCACGAAGACGACCAGCACCTGCGTGATCAGGTTGGCCACCATCTGCGGCAGGAGCATGGCCAGGGCGTAGCCCATGGAGGTCGTGGTGAGGATCACCAGGAACACGGCGGGCACGACCAGCAGGCTCACGTCCAACTGGAGCGAGAAGCGCACCGCGCCGACCGCGATGGCGAAGATCACGCCGGGCAGGACCATCAGCAGCAGCACGCTCATGTCTGCGAGCAGGTAGACCAGCCGCGGGATGGGCAACGTCCGCATGTAGTCGATGGAGCCCTCGGTCTTGGCCTGCGAGACCATCTGCGGCACGCCGACCAGGCCGATGGTGATCAGGGAGATCGCAGGGGCGCCCGTGGCCAGGAACAGGATGGTGACCCTGTCCAGGTCGGGGAACAGCAGCGGATAGCCGAGCACGATGCCCAGCGAGAAGAGGACCTGGATCAGGACGCCCAGGACCAGGAACTGCTTGAGCCGCAGCGACTGCCAGATGACCAGCAGGCGGTAGCTACGCAGAGCCGACATGGACCGCCTCCGCTGCCATGACCGGCTCCTGCGCCGCGCCTGCGACTTCGCGCTCGGCATCGGCGCGATCCACGATGTCGACGTAGACGTCCTCCAGCGTGGC
>CAZENL010000161.1:0-5361 GCA_964513505.1 uncultured Anaerolineaceae bacterium | reverse complement strand
CACCTGCCGCTGATCCTGAACGCGGACCGCAGCAAGATGTCCAAGCGCAAGAGCCAGACCGCGCTGGACGCCTACCGCAACGAGGGCTTCGTGAAGGAAGCGATCGTCAACTACCTGGCATTGCTGGGTTGGTCACCGGCCACGGAGGAGGAGATCTTCTCGCTCGAGCAGCTGTGCGGGCGTTTCGAGCTTGAGCGGGTCCAGAGCGGGGGCGCCATCTTCGACCGCGAGCGCCTCGAGTGGCTCAACGGCCAGTGGATCCGCCTGCTGGCGGACGACGACCTGGTCGAGCGGCTGCTGCCGTTCCTGACCGCCGAACTGGAGAAGCGCCGCGAGGCGGGCGAATTGGTCCGCATCCCCACCGCGGAGGATCTGACCGCATTGCTGCCGCTGGTGCGCGAGCGCCTGCCCGTGCTGTCCGCCATCGGCGCGCTGATCGATTTCCTGTTCGTCGAGGAGATCAGCGTCGATCCGCAGCTGCTGGTGCCCAAGCGCTGGGACGCGGCGACCGCGCTGGCCGGGCTGACCGAGGCGCGCCGCGTGATCGCGGACATCGGTGATGTCAGCTTCGAGGCCGACGAGCTGGAATCGGCGCTGCGAGCGCTTGCGGACCAGAAGGGCTGGAAGGCCGGCGACCTGTTCATGGCCATCCGCGTGGCCGTCACCGGCCGCACCGCCACCCCGCCGCTGTTCGACACGCTGGTGGCACTCGGCGCCGAGCGGGTCCTGCCGCGCCTGGATCGGGCACGCGAGCTGCTGGCGGAATCGGACGGCGCCGCAGCCTGATCGCGAAGGTCCTGACAGCGGGTGTCAGGAATGGCCGCCAGCATGGCCGCAACTCCGCCGCGCCAAGACCGAATTGGAGATGACCCGATGACCGTCAGTCACGCCCAGGTCCAGGATTGGCTCGATCGGTACGTTGCCGCCTGGAAGAGCTACGACCAGCAGGAGATCGGGGACTTGTTCGCCGAGAACGCCGACTACCGCTACAACCCGTGGGGAGACGCGGTCCACGGCCGCGACGCAATCGTCGCCGACTGGCTGGAGAACCCGGACAAACCGGAGGCCTGGGACGCCCATTACGCGCCGTACGCCGTGGATGGCGACCATGCCGTGGCGATCGGGGAGAGCCGCTACCGCAAGCCCGACGGCTCGTTCAGGGCGCACTACTACAACCTGTGGACGCTCCGCTTCGACGGAGAAGGGCGCTGCGTCGACTACGTCGAGTACTTCATGGAGCTGCCCGAGCGCCTGCGGCCCACGGACTGACGCGCCCCGTTCGCAATCTTTGCCATCGGCAGAAACATCCCGTTAATGTCCGTCCCTATCCTTGGGAGGTGATGGCCCGCACGATCCTGATCGTCGACGACGAGCCGACCCTGCGCGAAACGCTGGCGGAGACGCTCGAAGAAGACGGCCTGCGCGTGATCCAGGCCGCGGACGGCAACGAGGCGCTGGCGGCATTCCGTCGCGAGGCGCCTGACCTGATCCTGCTGGACCTCATGCTGCCGGAGATGTCCGGCATGGAGGTCTGCCGGATCATCCGGCGCGAATCGAGCGTCCCGATCCTGATGCTGACCGCGCGCGACAGCGAGATCGACAAGGTGGTCGGCCTGGAGGTCGGCGCGGACGACTACGTGACCAAGCCGTTCAGCCTCCGTGAGCTCCAGGCTCGCGTTCGAGCGATGCTGCGTCGCGCAGACGCGGGCAGCGCGGTCACGGGCACGGCCGATTCAATCGTGCCCCAGGGTCGCGACCGCCTGGCGGATGGGCAGGCGACCCAGCCACAGGTGCGGCCGGTCGTGCTTGGCGAGGTGACCGTCGATCTCAGCGGCCATCGGCTGCTGCGTCGAGGCCAGGCGCTGCCCGTGCGACCGAAGGCGTTCGAGCTGCTGGCATTCCTGCTGCGCAACCACGGCCAGGTTTTCAGCCGGGACCAGCTGCTGGAGCACGTCTGGGGTTACGACTTCGCCGGAGAGACCAGGACCGTGGACGTGCACGTCCACTGGCTGCGCGCGCAGATCGAGGAGGACCCGCAGAAGCCGCGTTTCCTGGAGACCATCCGCGGGATCGGGTACGTCCTGCGCGTTCCCGAGGGATAGCTCCGGGCCACCGCGCCCTGAAACCAAATCGTACACAGTTGTGGTAGTTTGTTTGCGCAATGCCAAACGAACCGACCACGAATTTGAGAATTGGGCCATCAGCCGCGGAGGTTGGCCTCTCGCCGCGCATGGCCCGCTACCTGGAAGAGCAAGGCGTTCTGCGGCCGGATCGCGGTCCGCACGATCGCGGACACCGGCACTATCCGCCGGCGGAGCTGGAGCTCGCCAGGGTGGCGACGGCCGCGCTCAAGGCCGGCTCTTCCATCGATGGCCTTGCCACTGTCCGTCGCCTCGCCGACCGCCGTGTCGAGGCGGCTCACGCCGATGCGGACCCGATTGCCTGGTTCGAGTTGCTGGCCATCGCTCGAGCGGCGGATCGGATCCTCCATGCGCACGCGGTTGACCGACCTAGTCCGCCAACCCACCTGGTTCCGAAGCGGCCGCGTCCATGAGCCTGCAACTCCCCGCCACCACGACGCGTGCCGCGCTCGCGAGCGGAACCGCCGCCGTGCTGCTCGCCACCATTGGCCTGGGGCCATTGCTGGGTCCGCTCGCCCAGCCATTGATCCTGCTGCTGGTGCTGCCCGCGCTCGGCCGTTCGCTGGCCGCGCTCGGCTGGGGACGCCGCGCCGCCCACCTGCTTCGCGCGGGCATCGGCAAGACCCGGCGTCCGGTCGCGCTGTTCCTGGTCTGGTGCGGGGTCAGCGCCCTCTTGACGCTGGATGTCGCGGCGGTGGTGGCGGCGGACGTTGGCCTGGAAGTCGCCCGCGACGACCCGCGCGAGCGCTCCAGCCAGATGCGTGCGGCGATTCTCGGCTCCAACTTCGGATCGTTCCTGTTCCCGTTCAGCAACCTGACCAACATCGTGGTCGTCGCATCCCTAGGGATCAGCTTCGGCGCGTACGTGATGGCGGCGCTCCCCATCCAGATCGCGGTCATCGCCATGGGCGTGCTGCTGCTGGGTCGCAACCGGCCGTCCGCGCTTCCCACCAGGTCGGGAGTCGACCGTGCCACGACCGCACCGCAGCTGGAGCGTCCTTCGCCGCTGGCCGCGAATCTCGCGGGCCTGGCCGCCGTGGCAGGCTCGATCGCTGCCATCGCTACCGGTTTCCTGGGCGGCGACGTGGCCCCGGTCTTCGCGGTCGCCGCAGCGATCGCTGCGGCCTGCGCGGTTGCCTCGGGTTCCGCCCAGCCCAGATCGCTGGCGCGCAGCATCCCGGTCTCCGGGCTGCTCCTCTTGCTCGCCGCGATCGCCGCGCACGGCCTTATCGCGGACGTCGCACGTGGCGTCGGCGGTGGCGCGTGGCCGGTCACGCCGCTCAACCTCCTGGTCGTCGCGCTGATCGGCGGCGGGCTGGCGGCGGCCCTCAATAACCTGCCCGCGGCAATCATCGGGTCCGTCTGGTTGGTCGGCGCGGACATCCAGATCGCGATGGCCTTCCTGATCGGCACCAACGTGCTGGCGGTGATCACGCCGCACGGCTCGCTCGCCACGATGCTCTCCCACGCCGTCGCGCAGGCGCGCGGCTGGCGAATCAGCCGCTCCGCCTACGTCCGCAATGCATGGCGCGATGCGCTGCTCGCCTCCGGTGTGGCCCTGGCGGCGCTCTTCGTCTTCCACTGAACAGGGGCCCGGCGCGACGTGGCGTGCGCCCGGGAGCCCACCCATCCGCGCAGGATCGCGATGAAGACGCAACGGAGTGTTGACCGCCCGTTGACGGCCCGTTGATACGGGGCCGCGAGGATGGCGTCATGGCGAACCCGTTGACTCTCCACCCGAGGCGGCGGACGCCATCTCCCTCCTTCTCGTCGCGATCGCCGCGCCGGCCCGAGACAGAACCTCGGCTCGGAGCGGCGGCGCGATGTCTCGTGGAGATGCTTCGTGAGCCGATCTCGCTGGGCACACGCCGGCGCACGCCGGGCTTTGCGCGCGGTGTCGACCGGATCCGTGCCGAACTCGTTCCGATCGCAACTCCGGAAGCGCTGCTGGACAGCTTCGACCGCGAAGCCGTCCGCACCGACATCGTCGAAGCCGCCTACGCGCTCCGCTGGCTCGAGTTGATCAGCGGCCAGTCACGTCCCGCGTGGGGAGCGCTCGCCCGCCCGAACTGATCAGCCGTTCCGCAGACTGCTGGTATCCACGACCTCGAAGTCGGACCCCGGGATCTGGTTGAGCGCGTGAAGCTCATCGTCGTTCCACCCCGGATTGGCCGCACCCGTGACGTACCACGGCGAGCCGTTGTCGGCCAGGATCATGCCGTAGCGCTTGAGCGCCTTGAGCAGCACGCGTGACTGCGGCCCGAAACCGCTGATGTCGAACGACGCCTTGAGACGCACGCGCAGTCCCATCGGCGGCAAGGACCGGCTGCCGGAATCGCCCGCCTCGTGGCGCGCCGGGTAGATGAACGCGGTCCGCGTGGTCGGAGCGGTGAAGCGCAGGGCGTGGCGGATGACTCCCGCGGCCACCTCGTCGTAGCGCACCAGTCCGGGCAGGATCGGCAGTCCGGCCGCGTCGGCGCTGGTCCAGCCCTTGGGCCGCAGGGCGTTGGACTTGAGGTTCCAGATGGCGCCTGAGCCCGCGTGCCAGCCGTCCGACTTCTTGACGGCCGCGTACAGCTCGTACAGCCGGCAGGCGTCCTTGTCCACCAGCAGGATGTGGCCGTCGCTGCCGGCCTCCTGCTTCACATTCGCGGGGATGGGGTAGGGGCCCTTGTCGGACTCGGCCGGCCATTGGAACGTCACGCTGGACTTGGGCGTGCTGCTGTCCACCACGTTGTACGGGATGCCGTAGCCGCTGTACGACCCGAAGTCCGGGTGCAGGTCGCTGGTCAGGCCGATGGCTCGCACCATGGCTGCCGAATTGCTTGCCACAGGCAGCCGGTTGACCGGCTTGTTCCACACGTTGGTGGTGGGGAAGAGCGGACAGTTCGGGGCGCCCGGAAGCGTCGGGGCCGCGGCCGAGACGCTGGCGAACGTGCCGAACAGGAGGGTTACGGCAACGAGGACGGTCAGGCGCACGCGTCGGGTGAGAGTCATGCGGGCATGCTGGGGGCATGCCGGCCCGGCAACAAGCCTGCCAATCGGGCCATGCCCGTGGCTCCCGGGGACCGGACCCGGGCGGCGTTCAGGCGTTCGGCTGGATCACCGGCAGGCGGCGTGAACCACCCGTGAGCGTTGCCGCGGCCTGGAATCCCTGCGGCTGGATACCCAGGGCGAGCTGGCGGAAGCGGGCCGCCGCCTCCGGGCGAAGCCGGTAGTA
>CAZENL010000160.1:0-5367 GCA_964513505.1 uncultured Anaerolineaceae bacterium | reverse complement strand
CACCCGGCTCGGCCGCGACCGGGATCCCGAGCTCGGCGGCCCAGCCGAGCAGCGTTCCCGCCTCCGGCACGATCTCCGACGCGCCCGATGCAGCACCCAGGAAGACCGTGCCCGTGTCGCCGTCCACCGTGATCACGTCGCCGGTGCGCAGCGTGCGGCCGGGGAAGCGGACCTCCCCGTCACCCACCTGCATGTCTTTGGCACCGACGACGGCCGGGATCCCCCAGCCGCGTGCCACCACGGCCGCATGACTGGCCAGTCCGCCGCGCGCGGTCAGGATGCCGGCCACCCGGCTCATCCCATGGACGTCCTCGGGTGAGGTCTCGCCGCGCACCAGGATCGGTGTCCGGCCCTCGTCCGCCGCGCGCTCGGCGTCCTCCGGGTTGGTCACGATCTCGCCGACGCCAACGCCGGGCGATGCACCGAGGCCGGACACCAGCACCTCCGCGCCGATGGGCAGTTCCTGGGCGGCACGCGGCGGATCCAGCAGCAACGACTTCACCCGCTCCACGGCCTCGCGGCGGGTCAGCGGGAATCCCTCCTCCTGCGCCATGTCCACGGCCATCCGCAGCGCGGCGCGCGGGCTGCGCTTGCCCACGCGAACCTGGAGCATCCACAACCTGCCTTCCTCGATCGTGAACTCGATGTCGCACAGGTCCCGGTAGTGCGCCTCCAGGCGGTTCGCGTAGTCGCGCAGCTGGCGGGCCACCGCCGGCATGCGCTCGTCCAGGCTCGTGACGGGCTGGGTGGCGTGGGTGCCCGCGACCACGTCCTCCCCCTGCGCGTTGAAGATCACGTCGCCGTAGAGGCCGGGCTCGCCGGTCGCCGGGTTCCGCGTGAAGACCACGCCCGTCCCGGACGTTTCACCACGGTTGCCGAAGACCATCGCCTGGACCGTGACGCCCGTTCCGGCGTCGTCGGGGATGCCCTCCCGGCGGCGGTATGCCCGGGCGCGATCGCTGTTCCACGACCGGAAGACGGCCTCCACCGCAAGGCGGAGCTGGTCCCACGGGTCGTCCGGCGCATCGACGCCGACGATGTCCCGGAACATGGTCCGGAAGCGCTGCCGGCAGTCGCGGGCAAAGCCCTCGTCGTGCGAGACGTCCGCCAGACCCTTCATCGTCGCGTCGTTGAGCCCCAGGTCCAGGATCGTGTCCATCATCCCCGGCATCGAGACCGGGGCCCCTGAGCGAACGCTGACGAGCAGCGGGTCCGCCGGATCGCCGAAGCGACGACCGACCGCCTGCTCGACCTCGTGCATGTGTTCGCGAAGCTCTTGATCGAGGCCCGCCGGCCAGCCATCGGCCAGGTACGCCCGGCACGCGGCCGTGGTGATCGCAAACCCCGGCGGCACGGGCAACCCCAGGTCCCGGGTCATCGCGCCCAGGTTCGCGGCCTTGCCGCCCACCAGTGCCGTCAGCTCGTCGAGCGAGAGGGCGTGCGGATGATCGAGGCGGTGGACGTAGGTCATCGCGGGGCGCGCTCGTCGGCGCCGGGCTCAACCACGGCCGCGGGATGCAACGCCTTCCAGACACGCTCCGGGGTCAGCGGCAGGTCGCGGATGACCACACCGGTCGCGTCCCGGACCGCCGCCGCCACGGCCGGTGCCACCGGCAGGAGCGCTCCCTCGCTCATGCCCTTGGCGCCGTAGGGTCCCGGCCCGTCGCCGTTCTCGACGATCGCGCTCTCGATCTTCACCGGGAGATCCTTGGTGGTGGGGATGTGGTAGTCGATCGCGCCGAGGTTCCGGATGCGCCCCTCGTCGTCGAAGAGGTAATGCTCCATGAGCGTGTGGCCTAGGCCCATGATCGCGGCACCCTCGTCCTGGCCGCGGACCTGGGCTGGGTTGAGCGCCTTGCCCACGTCCGAGACTGTCACGTGGCGGGTCACCAGCACGTCCCCGGTGTCGCGGTCCACCTCCACCTCCACCGCGGTGCAGTTGAACTCGTAGAACGCCGCCGTCCCGCCGAGCGGATGACCGGCGTCCGCCTCCTTGCGCATCTCACCCAGGCCGATCAGCTCGCCGCCCAGCCGCCCCAGGCCGCGGGTGAGCACGTCCTGGATCGGGAGTTCGCGGGTCCCGATGCGGACCACGCCCGCATCGACGGTCACCGCGCCCGCGTCGACTCCCTCCAGCCGCACGGCCATCGCCCGCAGCTTCGCCTGGATGTCCCGGCAGGCGTTGAGAACCGCGTTGCCCATCAGCACGGACGAGCGGCTGGCCGAGGTCTGCTGGTCGTACGGGACGACCGCGGTGTCGCCCATGACGACGGTGACCCACTCGATCGGCGCGCCCAGCTCCTGGGCCGCGATCTGCGCGTAGATGGTGCGCGCGCCCTGGCCCATGTCCGAGGTGCCGGCATAGACGATCACCGAGCCGTCGGCGAGCAGGCGCACCGTCGAATAGGAAAGGCCGGTGGTCGGCCCGGACTTGAGGCCCACCGCGATCCCGCGGCCGCGGCCGGGTGCCACGGGCCCGCCCCAGTCGATCATCCGTGCCGCCAGCTGCACGCTGTCCGCCCAGCGCCCGTCGGCGGGCGTCTCACCCGGGATGAACGCCTCTCCGGGCGCCGCGAGATTCCGGAGCCGAAGCTGGACCGGGTCGATCCCCAGCACCCGGGCGGCCTCGTCCATGTTCGATTCCACGGCCCAGATCTGCTGGGGATTGCCGAACCCGCGGAACGCCGTCGAAGGGACCGTGTGCGACAGGATGCTGCGAGCGAGGATGCTCACGGCCGGGATGCGATACGGCCCGGCGGACGTATAGCTGCCCTTGGCGACCGTGCGATCGGCGATGTCCGCGTACGCGCCGATCAGGTAGTTGGCCTGGATGTCGCGGAACGCCAGCGTCCCGTCGCGAGCGAAACCGGACCGCACATGGATGGAGGACGCGCCGCGGCGGACGGCCTGGAACGTCTCCTCCAGGCTCAACGTCAGGCGCACCGGGCGATTGGCGCGCAGGGCCATGAACGCCAGCAGCGGCTCGTACTTGGCGTGCTGCTTGCCGCCGAACGCGCCGCCCGGGTCCGGCGCGAAGATGCGCACCCTGGCCAGCGGCAGGTGCAGCAGGGACGCGATCACGCGCTGGAGCCAGTTGGGATGTTGGATGGAGCTCCACACCGCGATCCCGTCGCCGTCGGGCGCGGCCATGAAGGCGTGCGGCTCGATGGCGAACTGGGTGACCATCGGGAAGGTGTACGTCCCCTCGACCACCACGTCGGCGGCGCCCGTGGCGGCGTCAACGTCCCCCCAGCCATAGCGGTGCTCGCGCAGCACGTTGGTGGAGCGCAGCGGGTCGTCGGGACGCAGCGCCGGATCCTGGACGAGTGGCGCGTCGGCGGCCAGGGCCGCGTCGATGCTGAAGACCGCCGGCAACGCCTCGTACTCCACGCGCACCAGCCGGGCGCCGGCCTCGGCCGCGTCGTGCGTGTCGGCCGCGACCGCCGCCACCGGGTCGCCGTGGTACTTGGTCTCGCCGACGGCGAGCACCGGCCGGTCGCGGAACTGCGGGCCGAAACGCGGCATGGGGTCCGGCAGGTCGGCCGCCGTCATGACCATCCGGACGCCGGGCTCCGCGAGCGCCGCGGACGTGTCGATGGCGATGATCCGCGCACGCGCGCAGTCCACGGTGACCAGCTTGACGTGCAGCTCGTCGTCGAGGTGCAGATCCGCGACGTAGGCCTGGTGGCCCGTGACCCGGTCGCGGCCGCCGACGCGCCTGGGCGATCCGCCGACGCCGTCGCCGATCGTCGCGCTGCCGTGCCCGCTCATTCGGCGCCCGCCGCCAGCACGGCTTCGATGATCTGCTCGTAGCCGGCGCAGCGGCAGAGGTTTCCCGCCAGCGCCTCCTCCACGTCGCCACGCGTCGGGTGTGGCGTGGTCTCCAGCAACGCGTACGCGGAGATCAGCTGCCCGGGAATGCAGAACCCGCATTGCGCGGCGCCGTTGTCCAGGAAGGCCTCCTGGAGGACGTTGAGCCGCCCGTCCACGGCGAGCCCCTCGATCGTCTTCACGTCGCCGCCGTTGGCCTCGACGGCAAGGACCAGGCACGCGTCGACGTTGCGCCCGTTGAGCATCACGGTGCACGCGCCGCACTCGCCGACCAGGCAGCACTCCTTGGACCCGGTCAGCCCAAGGTCGTCGCGCAGCACCTCCAGCAGCGTGTGGTGCGGCGCGACGCCCAGCGACCGCGTCCGGCCGTTGACCCGCATCTGAACCTGGCAGAGTTCCATCACGGGGTCAGCCCGTCTGCCAGCCGGCCGTTGGCGACATCCACGGCGCGGAGTGCCAGGACGCGGAGCATGGCAAGCCGGTACTCGGGACTCGCCCGCATCGACCGCGGCGACGGACTGGCGGCCGCCAGCAGCGGCTCCAGGACCGCGATTCGCGCGGCCGGTGTCGCATCGGCGTCGGCCAGCACGCCCGAGTCGTCCGCCACCAGAAGCGGCCGCGGGCCGACGCTCCCGTAGGCAAGCCAGACGCGGCCGCCCTCGAGCGACGCGCACGCGAGCGTGACGGACGCCAGGTCGTGGCCGCGCCGTCGCGTCCGGCGCACGTGGACCGCGCCGCGGCGCCCGGCCGGCAGCGGCAGCTCGATGGCCGTGACCAGCTCTCCGGCGGTGAGCACCGTCAGGCCGGGCCCTGTGAAGAAATCGTCGATCGGAATCCGCCTGGTGCCCGCGGGGCCAACCGCGACCACCACGGCGCCGTAGACCAGCAGCGCCGGCGACGTGTCCGCGGCCGGCGAGGCGTTGCAGATGTTCCCGGCCAGCGTGGCGCGGTTGCGGATCTGCACCGACCCGACGACCGACGCCGCCTCGGCAAGGGCCGTGAAGTCCCGCCGCACCCGGGCGTCGCGCGCGATGTCCTCCATCACGGCGCGGCCACCGATGACCAGCCGGTCCGCCTCCTGCCGGATGCCCGCCTCGATCTCGTCGATGCCCTTCACGTCCACCACGACGTCCGGCCGGATGGTGCCGTCGCGAAGGCCGATGATCAGGTCCGTGCCGCCGGCGAGCAGCGTCGCCGCCGCGCCGCCGGCCACCAGCAGGTCGATGGCAGCGGCCAGGGTCCGCGGGCACTCGTATCGGAAGGGCCGCATGGCTTCCTAGGGTGCCCGTTCCAGGATCTCGACCGATCCCGCAGACCCGTCGACGCGTATCCGATCGCCCGTGGCGATCTTCTGCGTGGCCACGGAAGTCCCGATCACGGCCGGGATGCCGAATTCTCGCGAGAGCACGGCCGGGTGTGACGTGGTCCCGCCGGTGTCGGTGACCAGGCCCGCGATCTTGGTGAACAGCACGACCCAGGCGGGGTTGGTCATCTGGCAGACCAGGATGTCGCCTTCGCCGACGTCGTCGAAGTCGT
>CAZENL010000159.1:0-5447 GCA_964513505.1 uncultured Anaerolineaceae bacterium | reverse complement strand
CGCGCGGTCAAGGAGGTCAAGGCCGGCCGCGTCGAGTTCAAAGTGGACAAGGCCGGTATCATCCACGTCCCCTTCGGGAAGGCCAGCTTCGAATCCACGCAGCTGGTCGAAAACCTGGCCGCACTCCTTGACGCGATCAATCGCGCCAAGCCGGTCGCAGTCAAGGGGACCTATTTCAAGAACCTGACCATCGCCACGACCATGGGCCCCGGCATCCGCGTGGATGTCCCCGGGATCCTGGCACGAGCACTGGCCTAGGCCATCGGGCCGGCCAACCAGGCCGGCACGCAACAGAAGATCGTTCCGCCAGAGACAGCGATGCGTCCGAGGTGCTCCATTCAGGAGCGCCGCGCCGCCAGGTCGGTGGCTTCCCGGAGTGGGGAGTTGCAGGCCGGACGGACCGGACCGAAATCGTCGACCGGACCGGACGCGGCGAAAGCCGAGCACGGGGACGCCGACGGGCACGCCGAGGCAGGGTCATTTTCGGGTCACCGCCCGTCGTCGCCGGCACTGCGCCGGAGAGGTCGAGCCTCCGCCCGTGGCCGCGCTGACACCAGCGTCGACCGACCCCTGCGCGGAGCGTCGCAGGGGTACCGGTCCGCGGATCGGCGCCCGCCAGGAAAGGAGGCGTCATGCCCACAGAGGCCAAACGCACCAAGGTCGCCGAGCTCGCCGAGATCTTCTCGAAGAGCTCTGCGGCGGTGGTGTCGGACTATCGCGGCCTCAGCGTCTCGGACTTCGCGAAGGTTCGTCGCGAGTTGCGCGACAAGGGGATCAGCTACCGGGTCGTCAAGAACCGGCTCGGCAAGATCGCCGCACAACAGGCCGATCGTGGCGAGCTTGCCACGCTCCTGGTGGGGCCGTCTGCGGTCGCATTGGGTGGAGCCGATGAGGCTGCTCTCGCTCGAGCCCTGATCGACGCGTTGCGCCCCTACAAGCAGGTGTCCATCCGCGGCGCCGTCGTGGGGCGAACCGTGGTCGAAGGCGAAGCGGTCAACCGGCTGGCCACGCTGCCGTCCAGGGACGTGCTTCTGGCACAGCTCGCGGGCAGCATCGCGGCACCGTTGAGCACCATGGCATCGCTCCTCGGAGCGCCGCTGCGCAACCTCGGCTACGCCCTGCAGCAGGTGCGTGACCAGCGCGAAGGTGCCGGCGCGTCCGCGCCGTAACCCGACTCCGCATTCCAGACTCCACCACCCGACCACCAAACGGAGGATTTCAACTCATGGCAACCATCACCCAGGACCAGCTGCTCGAGGCCATCGACGCGATGACCGTGATCGAGCTGTCGGACTTCATCAAGAAGTTCGAGACCCGCTACGGCGTCACGGCGGCGGCTCCTGCCGCAGCGGCCTCCGCAGCTCCCAGCGCCGCCGCCGCGGCACCGGTCGTGGAAGAGCAGACCGAGTTCAGCGCCGTGCTGACCGAGATCGGCCCCAACAAGATCCCCGTCATCAAGGTCGTGCGCGAGCTGACCGGCCTGGGCCTCAAGGAGGCCAAGGACCTGGTCGACGCGTTCCCGAAGGCGGTCAAGGAAGGCGTCACCAAGGACGAGGCGGACAAGATCAAGGCCGCTCTCGAAGAGCAGGGCGCCAAGGTCGAGATCAAGTAAGTCGGCTTTTCGCGCCGGGGCCTGTCGCCGGTCGAAGAGGAAACAGAGAAAAAGAGAGGTTCGCCTTCGGGCGGACCTCTTTTGATTCTGGCGGCGACCGTAAACTCAACGTGTCGGGCCGAGCCTGAAGGTGGAGGGGAGATGCGCCGGATCCCTGGAGCGGCAGTCGTGGTCGTGCTGCCGCTGCTCCTCCTGGTTTTGCTCGGCTCGGGGGCGCGCGCGGCGGACCCGACGGCGACGGCCATCCACTCCGCCGGCCCGTTGACGAACATCTTCATCGGCAACGAGCTCAACTGCCAGGTGGAGCACACCGGCGACACCGGCTACGAGTTCTACGACGCGGGTTCCGAGCTCGGGGCATGCGGCACGCTCCTGGCCATCGACGGCACGCTCTACGGCCCCAGTGAGCTCCCCTCGGCGCCGGTCACGGTGGAGCCCTGGACGGTCGTCAGCCAGTCGCCGGTGGCCGGCTCGGGCACGGACGCCGACCCGCTGCGCGTGGTGACGGTGGTGACGGCCGGCGAGACCGGCCTGCGCATCGAGGAGACCGACAGCTACGTGGTGGGGCGCGAGTCGTATCGCACGGACATCCACATCACCAACCAGGGCGCCGGTGAGCGCCACGGGATCCTCTATCGCGCCGGCGACTGCTACCTCCAGGACGCGGACACGGGCTTCGGGCGGCTCGACGCGGGCGCCCCGGCTTGCCTTGCGTCCCAGGACCAGGGCTCGCGCCTGGAGCAGTGGCTTCCGCTGACGCCCGGTAGCGCGGCCATGGAGGACGACTACGACACGGTCTGGACGCAGATCCAGAACCAGCAGCCGTTTCCGGGCACCTGCCAGTGCGACACGCTCCTCGACAACGGTGGCGGGTTGAGTTGGAGCGTGGCCATCCCGGCCGGCGGCGATGCGACGTACTCGCACCTGACGCTCTTCTCGCCAGAGGGCCGGCTGCCGCTGACCACCCTGCTCGCGGCCGACGCCCCGGCGACGCCACCCGGCGGCCAGAACGGCTACCGGCTGACGATCCAGAACCCCAACACCACGCCCGTCCAGCTGGACGGCCTGTTCGTGCAGCTGGACGGCGACTTCCACTACCTGCCGGGCTCGACGAGCGGCGTCACCTCCGCCGACCCTGCCGCGACGGGCCAACGCCTTGACTGGAGTGGAGCGTTCCAGGTGCCCGCGTCCGCGAACATCGCGATCCACTTCAGCGTGACGGTGGCCCAGGCGACGGGCGCGTACCAGGCCACGGCCGGCGCGACCAGCCCGACCGATACCGTGTCGCCGGCCGAGGGATCCGCGGGCATCACGGTGGGAGGCACGGCCAGCGTGCCCATCCGCCAGTCCGTGCCAAGTCCAAACCAGATCTCGCTCGATCCGGTGGTCGTCGCCCAGAGCGCCGCCATCGCCGCCGGGGTGGTGGCCCTGGTGCCGTTCCCCTCGGCGCTCTTCAACAGCACCCTGGAGCAGCACTACGACGAGGTCGTGGCGCCGTTCCTCAGGATCCAGACCGGGCTGGCGCGCTTCTTCGCGCCGTTCGGCAATCTTTGGGGACGCCTCCGACGGCGTGCCAGCCGCCGCAGGTCCGCCGCCGGCGACGCATCCGCCGCGTCCACAGCCGAACCAGTGCCGTTCTTCGCCACGCCCGTGGGCATTGCCCTGTTCGTGGTGGTGAGCGCGCTCCTCTACGGCCTCCTGGATCCGACCTTCGGCCTCAGCAGCGCCTCCGCAGGCACGTTCGCGGGCATCCTCATCGGGCTGGTGATAACGCTGCTGCTCTATGCGATCCCGTACGTCAGGTCGCTCGAGCGCGACGGCGTGCGCACCATCCCGCGGGCGCTGCCCGGCACGCTGCTCGTTGGCGCGGGCTGCGTGTTGATCTCGCGGCTGGCCAACTTCCAGCCCGGCTACCTGTACGGCCTGATTGTCGGATTCGTGGTCTCGCGCCATCTCAGCCACGCGGAGGAGGGTCGCTACCTGGCCATCGCCACCGCGACGGCTCTGGCCGGAGCCCTGGTCGCGTGGCTCCTGCTGATCGTGGTGCGTGCGGCCACGCCGGCCGGGCCCGCGAACCCCAGCCTCGGCGATCCCGGGTTCGTGGCCGCGATCGTCGAGACGGCCTGCGTGACGGTGGTGGTGGCCGGCCTCGAGACCGCCGTCTTCGGCCTGCTGCCGATCAAGTTCCTGCCCGGCGAGAAGGTCTACAAGTACCACCGCGGACTGTGGTTGGTGCTGCTGGGGCTGGGTACCTTTGCGTTCTGCCACGTGGTGCTGAACCCCAGCAGTGGGTACCTGGCGGACACGACGCGCGTCTCGCTGGCCACCACGCTGGGCCTGCTGGCGTTCTTCGGCGTCGGATCGGTGGCCTTTTGGGCCTACTTCCGTCGCCGCAGCCGCGGCGGCGAGCACGGCCCGACGGCGCCGCACCTGCCCATGGAGCCGGGCCCGCCGGTTTAGGGTGGCACGCGCGGCGCGAGTGGCGTATTGTTCGCGCCTTCCGCAGGCCGGACGGGGTGATCCCGGCGGTCGAGCGGGCAGCGACGCGCGCCGGTTTGGCGTGCGACGCTGTTTGACACGCCTGCGCGACGGGGTTACTATGCCCGTTCGGTGAGCGCGGTTCCCTTGGTCCTTTCCTGCCCGTGGTGTGCCCCTGTCCGCCGTTCGTCGCGTTTCCCCCGGTTCCAGTCTCCTGCCAGGAGGGCTTGATGCTGTCTGTCACTGATGCCCCCCGGCGCAACGCCCTCGTCGCTCCTGAGCGCAAGCGTTATGCCCGGATCCCCGAAGTCCTCCCCATCCCGGACCTGATCGAGCTCCAGCTCCAGTCCTTCCGCTGGTTCATCGCCAACGGGTTGCGAGAGCTGCTCGACGAGATCAGCCCGATCCAGGACTTCACCGGCAAGGTGATGGAGCTGCATTTCAAGGAGTACGAGTTCGGTGAGCCCAAGTGGTCCGAGCTCGAGTGCCGCACGCGGGACCTGACCTTCTCCAAGCCGCTCTACGTGGACGTGGAGCTGCGCATCAAGGAGACCGGCGAGATCCAGAGCCAGCGGGTCTACATGGGCGACTTCCCGACCATGACGGACCAGGGCACCTTCATCATCAACGGCGCCGAGCGCGTGGTGGTCAGCCAGCTGGTGCGTTCCCCCGGCGTGTACTACACCGCCACGGAGGACCCGGCTACGGGCCGCCCGCTGTACAGCGCCAAGGTCATCCCCAACCGCGGCGCGTGGCTGGAATTCGAGACCGGCGCCCGCGGCCAGCTCTACGTCAAGGTGGACCGCAAGCGCAAGCTGGAGGCGACCAAGCTGCTGCGCGCGGTCGGCTACGAGAACAACGAGGAGATGGTCGGCCTCTTCAGCCGGGTGGACACTGGCGAGACCGCCTACATCAGCTCGACGCTGGAGAAGGACAACACCTCCACGCGGCAGGAAGCCCTCATCGAGGTCTACAAGAAGCTGCGCCCCGGAGACCCGCCGACCGGTGACAACGCCGAGAAGCTGGTGGAGAGCCTCTTCTTCAACTTCCGCCGCTACGACCTCGGCCGGGTGGGCCGCTACAAGTTCAACAAGAAGCTGGATCCCATCAGCGAGCGCATGGGCATCGCACTCCCTCGGGAGCAGCGCACCATCTCGCGCGAGGACATCGCGGCCATCGTCGGCCAGCTGATCGAGCTGAACAACGGCATCGGCGGCCCGGATGACATCGACCACCTTGGCAACCGCCGCATCCGCGCCAACGGCGAGCTGATCCAGAACGCGTTCCGCGTCGGCCTGCTGCGCATGGAGCGCGTGGTCAAGGAGCGCATGACCATCCAGGAGATCGACAAGGCGAC
>CAZENL010000158.1:0-5575 GCA_964513505.1 uncultured Anaerolineaceae bacterium | reverse complement strand
CCGCCGAGCACGACCATGGCCAGAGCGGTGAACGAGACGGTGAACCCGAACTGGTCCGGCGTCACGACGCCCAACTTGGAGGCATAGAAGACGCCCGCCAGGCCTGAGGTGGTGGCGCCGATGGAGAACGCGAGCAGCTTGGTCGTCACCGTGTTGATGCCCATGCTGGCGGCCGCCAGTTCGTCCTCTCGGATGGCCACCCAGGCACGGCCGAGCCGCGAATCCTGGAGCCGGTAGAGCAGGATCATGGTCACCATCACGATGCCGACCACGGTCACGAAGTACGGCCATGGATTGCTGAAGCCGAAGCCGTCGACGCCGAACAGTCCGTACGCGCTCGGCTGCGCCAGGCCGGTGATTCCGTTGGTGCCGTTGGTGTAGTTGTTCGCATTGAGGATCACCACGGGCACGATCTCGCCGAAACCGAGCGTGACGATGGCCAGGTAGTCGCCGCGGAGCCGCAGGGTCGGAGCGCCGAGCAGGATGCCGAACGCCGCGGCCACCGCGGCGCCCACGATCAACATGATCCAGAAAGGAATGTGGAGATTCAGGAACGGCGACGCACCGTACGCGTACGTGTAGGCGCCGATGGCGAAGAAGGCCGCGTAGCCGAGGTCCAGCAGACCCGCCAGGCCGACCACGACGTTCAGGCCAACCGCGAGCAGGACGAAGACGCCGGCGTTCGAGAAACCGCCCACCCAGTCCTTCTGCGTGCCGAAGCCGCTGAACGGCGGCAGCAGTGCGATCTGCGGCAGCACCAGCAGGACGACCGCCCCACCGGCGATGATCGCGAGGGACTGGTGCCCACCGAAGAAGGCCCGGATGCGCCCGATGGGGGACGGTCGCCGCGGAGGGACAGTGCTGGTGGCGGTCATGCGCGGTCTGCCAGTTGCTGGCCGAGGATTCCGGTGGGGCGGAAGATCAGGACGGCCACCAGGGCGCCGAAGACGACCGCCTCGCTCCAGTTGGCATAGCCGTAGACCTGCGAGATGACCTCCAGGAAGCCGATCACGAACCCGCCGAGCACCGCGCCGGTGGTGTTGCCGATCCCGCCGAGTACGGCAGCCGTGAACGCCTTGAGGCCGTAGTTGAACCCGATGTTGAAGACCGTGACGCCGATGTACAGCCCCTGCACCACGCCGGCCGCGCCCGCAAGCGCCGAGCCGATGAAGAACGTGATGGCAATGGTCGTGTTGATGTTCACGCCCATCAGCTGCGCCGCCTCGCGGTCCATGGCCGTGGAGCGCATCGCCGTACCGAGCCGCGTTTGCGTGATGAACAGGTGCAGCGCCACCATCAGGGCCAGGGCAAGCGCGATCACGAACACGTTGATCACGCTGATCGAGAACACGCCGAAGTCGAGCTTGGTGTTGGGGATCAGCTGCGGGATCGTGACCACCGAGTTGCTGATGCCGACCGAGATGATGTTCTGGAGGATGAAGCTGACGCCGATGGCGGTGATCAGCGGTGCCAGCCGGGGCGCGTTGCGCAGCCTCCGGTAGGCGAAGCGTTCGATGATCACGCCGACCACGCCCATGACCAGCATGGAGATCAGGAACACGACCACCAGCACGATCACCAGGCGTGGGATGTCGGTGATGGCCCCGGTGATGCCCATCGTGGTGATCACCGACCACGACACGAATGAGCCGCACATGAAGATCTCGCCGTGGGCGAAATTGATCAGCTCGATGATCCCGTAGACCATCGTGTAGCCCAGTGCGATGAGGGCGTACAGCGCGCCGATCGTGACCGCGTTGATGAACTGTGCAGGGGCTTGTTCGCCGGCGCCGAAGGCGATGACGGCATAGCTGGCGAGGATCACCAGCAGGAGGATCAGGGGGCCGCGTAGCCGAGCCACCGGAAACCGCGGTCCGGAGAGCGCCGTAGCCTCAGCCGTCATTGATCGGTCACTGGGCGACCATGGTCTGACTCCGGATACAAAATCGGCCGGGGCTTTCGCCCCGGCCGATCAGTTTGGACCTACTGCCCGAGCGGCTGCTGGGTGAAGTCGCGCTGCTTGATGAACTTCCAATCCTTGGAAGTTGCGTCGAAGCCGTAGTACGAGATCACCTTCTGGCTGGTGTCGCCATTCGCGTCGAATGACAGCGTGCCCAGCTGGGTGTCGTAGCTGTTGCTCGGGGTGGCGACGTAGGCGCGGACGGCGGAGCGAAGCGCGGCCAGGTCCGTGACTCCGGTGCCAACCGACTTGAGGGCCTGCAGGAAGACCTGCGTGCACGCATACGCGGCTGCGCTGTACGAGCCCGGATCGGTGTTGAACATGGCCTTGTAGGCCGAGTTGAAGGCATCGAGGCCGGGGATGTCATGCGTGGCTGCAACGGTGCTGAAGGTGTTGGGATCACCGGCGTCGCCGGCGATCTGCAGGAATGAGCTTGCCGTGGCCGCGGAGCCGTCATTGATGCCGTCGCCGCCGCCAAAGTCGGTGCTGGCCATGTTCTGCTGGGCCATCTGCTTGCGGAAGAGGCCGAGGCCGGACGTGGTCACGCCGCCGTAGTAGACGTAATCGGGCTTCTTGCCACTGATGGTGGTGACTTCGCTGGTGAAGTCAGACGTGGTGGAAGGCGGGCTGTCATGGCCGAGGACCGTGCCGCCGAGAGCCTTGAACTGGGTCTCGAACACGTCCGCGATGCCCTTGCCGTACGTCTGGGTGTCGTCGAGGACGTAGGCTGTCTTCTTGCCCTGAAGGTTGTAGGCGATGTCGGCGCCGGCCGCGCCCTGCAGGTCGTCCGTGGTGGCGACGCGCACGTAGGCGATCTTGTCCGGGTTGGTCGGGCGCAAGGTCTTCGGGTCAACGCCGCCCCAGGTCTTGGTCAGGCCGGGGTTGGTGTTGGCCGGGCTGCACTGCATCAGGCCGGCGGCGTTGCTGACCGGAATCTCCGCCTGCGCAACGCTGGAGTTGTAAGGGCCGACGACGAACAGCACGGAGGCATCGTTGACCAGCGTGCCGATGTTGGTGGCGCCCTGAGTGGCGCTGTGGACGCCGTTCACGGCGTCGTCCTGCTGGTTGATGGTCACCGTGAAGCCGGGGACCTGGATCTTGGCGAGCGCGAGCGCAACGCCGTTTGCCGTCGGGACGCCGTTGGGGGCCTCGCCGCCGGTCATGGGCAGCTCGATGCCGATCTTGACGGCAATCGAACCGGCCGCAGGCCCTGTGGTTGCCGCAGGCCCTGTGGTTGCTGCCGCACCCGTGGTCGGTACCGGTGTGGCCGACGACCCGCACGCGGTCAGTGTCAGGGCGGCGATCCCGCCCAGTACGCCGAGGTTTCTCAGCTTCATCCGATCAGACTCCTTCTTTCTCCTCCAAGCGACTCGGCCGGACGGCACGAACGGCATGACGTCAGATCCAGTGGAGAAGGCAAAGGGGGCGGTGCCACCCTCGGGAGGCGCCCACCGGACTCGCGTGCTGCGAGGCCCTCTTCCCCTCGGTGCTCCCATCCCTCCGAATGTGACGAACCGATCGCGAGTCATACGTGGCCGCTGACGCGATGCCGTATCATAGCTAGCGGCGTCTCGAATGCAAGGTTCCCACCATGCCGGGACGTGCGCGGCAACGGCTCGCTTCGAGCCCGCGACTCACCTGGTGCGGCGCGTCCGGACTCGCGGACGTCGGTCTTCCGACGATTGAGGATCCCGATCGCCGCAGGGCTTCGCCTCCAGGTTGACGCCCCGCACGACAGACGCCAAGGCCTGCTCCCGGCTCGGGAGCGCCCAAAACCCGCAGGAGATGCCACGGTCGTGGAACTCCAGGTCCGCAATGCGCGAGTGACCGACGTCGATGGGATCACGGCTTTGCTGTCGGCCGAACGGCCGGACGGCGCCGCCCATGACACGGACACCGAGGCGGACATGCTTCGGCCGCTGGTCTATCTGCCCAACGCGACGATCGTCGTCGCACTCGCCGGCCGCAAGGTGGTGGGTGCCGCGATGCTCGCGCTACGGCCCTCCGTGAACCACGGCGGCCTGGTCGGCACCATCGACCTGCTGGCAACGGACCCCGAGCTTGACGAGGAGGCCGTGGCCGGCTCACTACTGCCCGAGCTGCTCCGCTCCGCACGCAACAAGGGTTGCGTCCGGGTGGAGGTCGAGCCGGGAGCCGGTCGCGCGGCGCGCTGGTCTGCCATGGGGTTCCGCGAGGAGCCGCAGCGGCTGGCGCTACAGATAACCGCTGCCGTCCTGCAACGCTGACCCGCCCTGAGCGTGGTTACCGGCAGGACCGCAGCACCACAGCCGCTTCGAAGCGGCATTGACCGGGGCCGCCACACGGCGGAGCCGGACGACTACAGGAGTCATTCGTGAGCAAGAACGTGGCCGTCTTCGTGGACGTGGCCAACATCTTCTACGCCGCCAAGGCGGCAGGCGTGGACATCGACTACGTCACGCTGTTGAAGTCGGCGACGGCCGGGCGCGACTTCGTGCGCGCCTACGCCTACACCGGCCTGGATCCCGAGAACGAGAACCAGCGCCAATTCCACGCCTTCCTGTCCCGCTCGGGCTACAAGGTGATCAGCAAGGACATCCGCAAGTACGGTGACGGGCGCATCAAGGCGAACCTGGACATCGAGCTGGTCGTGGACATGATGCGGATGGGCCAGCACCTGGACATCGCCGTCGTGGTCTCCGGTGACGGGGACTTTGCGCCCGCCATCCGTGCGGTGCAGCAGATGGGCGTCCGCGTCGAGGTGATCAGCTTCCGTGGCAATACCAGCTCTGACCTGATCGACGTGGCGGACGTCTTCACGGACATCACCCAGATCGCGCGCGTCGAGAAGGGCGTTCGCAGCGGCCGGCGGGTGGCGGCGGAAGGCGACCTTTCCATGACTGAGGTGCCGGAGAAGGAGACCGAGGGCCTGGCGCGGCGCCGGCGCAGCCGCCGTGGCGAGCGCGACGACGTGGCAGAGCGCGGCGTGGCCGCCGAGCGCAGCGCACCCCCGGAGCGCATTGCTCCCGTGGCTCGTGTCGCGGCTGAGGCCGGCCTCCCGGGCAACCTGATCGTGCTGCCGGGCGAGCGCCTGTCACGCGTCGGTGGAGAACCCGATCGCGTGCCCGAGCTTGACCTGCCGGATGAGGCGGACCTGATCGCCGACGCTGCCGATGACGGCCGAGAGGCCGTCGCCGATGGGCCGCGGGATGCGGACACGGAGGAAGGCCGCCGCCGACGTCGGCGTCGCGGTGGTCGCGGTCGCGGTCGTGGCCGCCAGGGCGAAGCAGAGCAGCAGCCGGGCGTCGTCCTGGCCGGCGCCGAGCCGATCCTGGAGGACGAGGAGTTCCTCGAAGAGGAGATCGCGCCGCTACCCCAGCATTCCTCGTTTGGGTCGGTGTGGGACAGCCAGCTCGGCGTCAACCCGCCGGCCCCGCTTGCCGCCGCAGCGGCCGGCAACCTCGACGATGAGGACTTCGAGGACGAGCCGGAGATCCCCGAGTACCTGCTTGCGGAGCGCCGCCAGCAGCAGCAACAGCGCGGTCGCGGTGGCCGTCCCGGCATGCGACCGGGAGCGGGTGGTGGCCGGCGTGCCGGCTACCAGGCCGCCATGGACCGCGAGCGCTACGGCCGCAG
>CAZENL010000157.1:0-5663 GCA_964513505.1 uncultured Anaerolineaceae bacterium | reverse complement strand
GCGAACCACAGCTTGAGGTCGCGTGAGCCGGTGGCGTCCATGATGTCGACGCAGGCGAGCAGGTGGTCGACGGCCTTCCGGCGCACGCCGGCGTCCGGATGGCAGACGCTGCCGAGCATGTAGTCGTCGTCCTGGAACGTGTTGGAGTTGATGGTTCCCAGCGCCACGCCGCAGTCCGCGGCGTGCCTGGCCAGGTCCGCGTAGTCGTCCACCTTGTCCCACGGGATGTGCAGCGCCACCGTCGGCGCCACGCCGGTGTAGCGATTGACCTCCGCTGCGTCGGCGATCTTCTCGTACGCCGTGCGCGGCACGCCCTTCTGCGCGAAGACCTTGAAGCGGGTGCCGGAGTTGCCGAATGCCCATGACGGCAGCTCGATGCGCTGCTCGCCAAGGGCTGCCATGGCGTCGGTCTGAACGGTCACGCTCGCCTCCATCGCCCGCGGCGCGGTCTCGGGGATGTCGCGAGAGTACGCCGCCGTGGCACGTCGCGGAGTGGCCAGAGGCTCGCCCGCGGCGTGGTCTGCGCAGCCTGCCACAAGTTTCGATTGGTTTCAATCTCCTTGTTGACATTGCGAACTGCGTTGCTCTACCGTGCCGAAACGAAACGGGCCGAACACCGGCGTGGCACGGACTTGCACCCGTTTCGCATGGGAGTCGCCGGCGGGGTGATGAACCAGTCCAGCGAGCGCGGCGAGGTTTTCGCGCCGGAACGTCAGGATCGAATCGCCCGCATCGTCGATGAGCGCGGTCGTGCCCGGGTCGCCGAGCTGGCCGCGATGTTCGACGTCTCCGCGGTCACCATTCGCAAGGACCTGCTGGCGCTCGAGACCACCGGCCGGGTCATCCGCGCCCACGGTGGCGCGATCGCGTCGGATCGCAACCGACCGGAGAGCGCGTTCGAGATCCGCGAGCGCCTCCAGCCGCGCGAGAAGGAGCTGATCGGGGCGGCCGCGGCGGCCATGGTCGTGGACGGCGAGAGCATCGCGCTCGACGCGAGCACCACGGCCCTTGCCCTGGCACGCCACCTGACGGCGCGCGGCAGTTGGTCGCAACTCACGGTGGTGACCAACGGCCTGCGAATCGCGTCTGAGCTGGCCGGCCATCCCGGCATCACGGTGGCTATTCCCGGCGGCTTCGTGCGCTGGGAGGCGCTCTCCGTGGTGGGGCCGTTGGGTGCCGGGCTGTTCGAGCGGATCAACGTCCAGAAGGCCTTCATGGGCGCGGCCGGCTTCACGATCGAGAACGGCCTCAGCGACGCCACCGACGAAGAGGCGCAGATCAAGCGACTCATGGTGGGGACCGCGCGCGAGGTCATCGCGGTCGTGGACCACACCAAGTGGCAGCGCGCAGCCTTCGCCACCTTCTGCCGCACCCAGCAGCTGACCGCGGTGGTGTGCGACGACCAGTCGCCGCCCGAGATGCTGGCGCGCCTCCGCGAGCAGGGCATCGACGTGCGCATCGCCGCCGACGACACGCAGCCATGACGGTGCCGCTGACGGCGCCGGTCCCACAGCCTGGGAGCGCGGCTCCCGTCGTGCCACGCGTCGCGCTCGCCGGCGTTTCCAAACGATTCGGCGCCACCCAGGCGCTCGACAACGTCTCCCTGGAGTTGATGGCCGGCGAGGTGCACGCGCTGGTCGGCGAGAACGGCGCCGGCAAGAGCACCCTGGTCAAGATCCTGGCCGGGATCCATCAGCCCGACAGCGGCACGCTGCTGCTCGACGGAGTCCCGATCGAGCTGCGCGGACCGGCGGACGCTCGATCGCGGGGCCTGGCCGTGGTCCACCAGGAGCCACGCCTGTTCCCGGACCTGACGGTCGCCGAGAACGTCTTTGTCGGGCACGCCCCGAGTGGCCGCCTTGGCCTGCTCGACTGGGCCGCCATGCGGCGCGCCTCGGCGGAGATCTTCGCCGGCCTGGGCGTGCGCATGGATCCGGCCGCGCTGGTCCGCGGCCTCTCGATGGCGGACCAGCAGCTGATCGAGATCGCCAAGGCGCTCTCGGTCGACGCGCGAGTCCTGGTGCTCGATGAGCCCACGGCCTCGCTCTCGGCGCATGAGGTCGACCGGCTCTTCGCGATCGTGCGGCAGACGCGGGACCGGGACGTGGCCGTGCTCTTCGTGAGCCACCGGCTGGAGGAGGTCTTCGCGCTCTGTGACAGCGCGACCGTGTTCCGGGACGGCAAGCACGTCGTCACGGCTCCCACCTCCGAGCTGACGACGGCCACCTTGGTGCGCCACATGGTGGGGCGCGCGGTGTCGCTGTTCCCGAAGGTCGAATCGCCCGTCGGCGAGGTCTGCCTGGAGGTCCGCGGGCTGTCCCGCGGACGTGCCTTCCGCGACGTCTCCTTCTCGGTCAGGCACGGCGAGATCGTGGGTTTTGCCGGCCTGGTCGGCGCCGGCCGCACGGAGGTCGCGCGCGTGGTGTTCGGCGTGGATCGCGCCGACCAGGGCCAGGTGGTGCTGGAAGGCGCGGTGGTCCATTTCGCCACGCCGTCCGAGGCGCTCAGCGCCGGAATCGCGTACGTCCCGGAGGACCGCCACCTGGACGGCCTGGTGGTCGACTTCTCGATCGCCTCCAACGTCACGCTGCCCATCCTGCCGCGGCTCTTTCCCGGCCTCTTCGTGCGACCGTCCGTGGAGCGCAGCCTGGCCAATGGATTCGCCGGCCAGCTCAACATCCGGATGCGCGACGTCGACCAGCTGGTGAGCGCACTGTCCGGCGGCAACCAGCAGAAGGTGGTGCTGGCCAAATGGCTGGCCACCAAACCCCGCGTGCTGATCCTCGACGAGCCAACGCACGGCATCGACATCGGGGCCAAGGTGGAGGTCCACCGCATCGTCTCCGAGCTGGCTGCCTCGGGCCTGGCGATCATCCTGATCAGCAGCGACCTGCCGGAAGTCCTGGCGATGTCCGATCGCATCCTGGTCTTCCACGAGGGTCGCATCGCGGCCGAGATCCCGCGCGACCAGGCAACTGAGGAGCGCGTCATGTTCGCGGCCACGGGCAGCCCGGGCAGCTCCGACGTGAACGTGGACGGCGATCCTCAACCGGGACCCGTCCGTGTCTGACGCCGGCCTGGCGGTGCGGCTCGGGACGCGGCGCGGCCGCTGGCTGTCCGCGCTGGCATCGCAACGCGAGCTGAGCCTGCTCGTGATCATGCTCGTGCTCGGTGCCGGGGTGGCGGTGGCGGCACCCCAGTTCGCGACCGCCTCCAACCTGACACAGGTCGCCGTGCTGGCGTCGATCACGGCCATCGCGGCGGTCGGCGAAGCCCTGGTCATCATCACCCGCAACGTCGACCTGTCCGTCGAGGCAATGATGGGCCTGGTCGCCTTCTGCCTCGCGCGCACGCTCGAGCTGCACACGCTGGACACCGGCGTGGCCATCGCGCTGGCGATCGTCCTGGGGCTGGTGCTGGGCATGATCAACGGCGTCATCGTGACGCTGCTCAAGGTGCCGGCCATCGTGGCCACGATCGGGACGCTGAGCATCTTCCGCGGCGTCGACTACCTGGTCGCGGGCAGCCACCAGGTCCCGCTGGCCGCGCTGCCTGATGGCTTTACCAGCCCGGCGCACCAGTCGACCCTCGGCATCCCGGACTTCGTGCTGCTGGTCATCGTTGTGGTGGCGATCGGCAGTGTCTTCCTGCGCTCGTCGCGCTTCGGGCGCCAGATCTACGCGGTGGGCAGCAACCCGGAAGCGGCCGCCGTCCTGGGCATCCCCACGCGGCGTGTGATCTTCACGGCCTTTGCGCTGTGCGGCCTGCTGTCAGGGATGGCCGGCGTCCTCTGGGTCATCGAGTTCGGCACGATCAATGGAACGTCCGCCACCGGCGTCTCGCTGTCCGTGGTGGCAGCCGTGGTGGTCGGTGGCGTCAACATCTTCGGCGGCACGGGCACCGTCGCGGGGGCGGCCCTGGGTGCGCTCTTCCTCGGCTTCATCGCCAATGCGCTGATCCTGATCGGGCTGTCGCAGTTCTGGCTGGAGGCCATCTACGGCCTGGTGATCCTGGTGGCTGTCTCCGCCGACAGCGCCATCCTGCGGCGCGTCCAGCACGCGGCCGCGGAGCAGCGCGCCAGATGACCGCCGCGGCCGAGCGGAGCGCGGGCCCGGCCTGGACGCGCTGGCTGGCCCGCTGGGAAGTCTTCCTGGTGATCGGCATCCTTGGCCTGATCGCGCTCGGGACCCGCCTGTCGCCGTTCTTCCTGTCCGCCGACAACTTCGGGAACCTGCTCGCCGCCCTCATGGAGGTCGCGATCATGGCGCTCCCGATGACCTTGATCATCGTGGCCGGCGAGATCGACCTCTCCGTGGAGTCGATGGCCGGACTGGCCAGCTCCATCCTCGGCTACCTGTGGGCGGCCGGAGTGCCGATCGAGGTCGCCATCCCCATCGTGCTGGTGATCGGGGCACTGGGTGGGTTGCTCAACGGGTTGCTGGTGGCCCGCGTCGGCCTGCCATCGCTGGTGGTCACCCTGGGCACCCTGGCGCTCTTCCGCGGCATGGCGCTGATCGTGCTCGGCCCCCGTGGAGTGAGCGACTTCCCGGCCGCGTTCACCGATTTCGGCTTTGGCCATGTGCCCGGCACGCCCATCCCGTGGCCATTCGTGGTCTTCGTGATCCTGGCCGCCGTGCTGGCCATCGTGCTGCACCGCACCTGGATCGGGCGCCAGATCTTCGCCATCGGCAAGAACTCCAGTGCGGCTCGCTATGCCGGAGTGCGCGTCACGCGCATCAAGGTGTCGCTGTTCGTCCTCTCCGGCCTGGTGTCGGCACTGGCCGGCGTCATCCTGACGGCCCGGCTCTCCAGCGCACGCGCCGATGCCGGCCAGGGCATGACCCTGACGGTGGTCACGGTGGTGCTGCTCGGCGGCGTCAACATCTTCGGCGGCTCCGGCACGATCCCCGGCGTCGCCCTCGCGGTCATCGCGGTCGCGGTCATGCAGAACGCGCTGCGGCTGGCCAACGTCACGGTCGAGGTCCAGAGCGTTGCCCTTGGCTCGCTGCTGATCCTCTCCGTGTGGATCCCCAACGTCGCTCACCAGGCCAGATCGGCCATCGGTCGAGTTCGCGGAGGTCGGCCCCCGCCCGACCGGCTCGAGCGACCTACTGGTGAGGTTGTGGTGCCATGAGCAGAGGAGGAGAGACAGGGATGTTCGATCGTCATACACGGATTGGCGGCCTGGCCGTGGCCGGGATCATGGTCCTGGCCGCGTGTTCGTCCGCGGCAACACCGACGCCGGCGGCGCCGGCCACCAGCGCACCGGCCACGGTCGCGCCGGCCACGGTCGCACCGGCCACCGCGGGCACCGGCAGCCTGACCGTTGGCTACCTGCCAAAGGACATCGTCAACCAGTACTTCGCCGCCGCCAAGACCGGCGTCGACAAGGCCGCCAGCGAGCTCGGCGGCACCGTGACCCAGGTCGGGCCCAACCAGGCCACGGCCGATCTCCAGGTGCCCTTCATCACCGACCTGACCACTCAGAAGGTCAGCGCGATCATCATCTCCGCCGACGGCAAGGACGAGGTCGCTCCGGCCCTCAAGGCGGCCATGGCGGCCGGCATCAAGGTGGTGGGCTTCGACTCCAGCCCGGCTGTCGGCGCCTACAACGTGTTCGTCAACCAGGTCGACTTCAGCGGCGTCGGCGTGAACCTGGCCGA
>CAZENL010000156.1:3168-5664 GCA_964513505.1 uncultured Anaerolineaceae bacterium | reverse complement strand
ACCAGTTCGGGTTCACCGTCTCGTTCACCGCTCTGGCCATGGTCGTGCTCGGCGGTATGGGCAACACCCTGGGCGTGGCGGCCGGCGCATTCGTGATCTACGAGATCCAGAGCACCGGCCTCAAGCAACTGGGCCAGGTCGTCCAGTCACTCCATTTGCCGGTCGTCGCACTTGGTCCGATCAAGGTGGACATCGGGTCGATCAACTTCATCAACTACCAGTACCTGCTGTACGGACTGGCGCTGGTGGGAATGATGCTGCTGCGTCCGGAGGGCCTCTTCCCGAGCAGGCGACGGCGGCAGGAACTCCACGAAGATACCGATGAGGTGGCCGAGTTCAAGTCGGCGGAGACGCTGGAGGCGATCGACCGATGACCGCCGAGGCAGCGCTGGGCACGACGACGGCGACCTCTGCGGCCGATGCGGCAGCCGGTGCGGGCACCGGGATGATCCTGAGTGCACGCGCCGTAACGAAGCGCTTCGGCGGCCTGGTGGCGGTGCGTGCCGTGGACTTCGAGATCCCGCGAGGCTCAATCGTGAGCCTGATCGGGCCAAACGGTGCCGGCAAGACCACCTTTTTCAACATCATTGCCGGTCTCACGGAACCGACGGAGGGCGTGATCGAGTTCCAGGAGGCGACCATCGTGGCGCGGCCCGTCCGCGCGTGGGCAGAGCCGATCCTGTGGTTCGCGCTCCCCGCCGTCACTGCTGTCATCGCGGCACTCGCCCTGCTCGCGGGTATCAGCGCGGTGGCCGACGTACTGGTCGGCCTGACCGCCGTGGTGCTCGTGGGTTCCCTGCTGATCGCCGTCATTCGGCCGCGCTGGTACCTGAATCTCCTGCCGCGCTTCGGCATCTTCCGGTCGGCGCGCCCCAACGACATCGTGACCTTCGGGATCGGACGGACGTTCCAGAACATCCGCCTCTTCGCGAATATGACGTCGTTGGAAAACGTGCTGGTGGGCATGCATAGCCGCATGCACGCAACGCTCCCGGATGCCGCACTGCGGCTGCGAAGGCATCGCGACGAGGAGCGCACCTCGCGCGTCAAGGCGCGCGAATGGCTCGCCTATGTCGGCCTCAAGGGACGCGACGACATCGCCGCGCGCAACCTTCCCTACGGAGACCAGCGCCGGCTTGAGATCGCCCGCGCCCTCGCCAGCGAGCCGAAGCTGTTGTTGCTGGACGAGCCGACGGCCGGCATGAACCCCGTCGAGACCACCCAGATGACCGCGCTGATCGGCAAGATCCGCACGGAACTGGGCATCACCATCCTGTTGATCGAGCACGACATGCGCGTGGTCATGGGTGTCAGCGACCGGGTGACGGTGCTTGACCACGGGGAAAAGATCGCCGAGGGAACGCCCGAGGTCGTGCGCGCCGACCCGAAGGTGATCGAGGCCTACCTGGGAGCCCCCACGGCATGACGGCCACGCTCCCGGCCACGCCCCCGAAGGCTGTGCCGGCGTCCGCGGACTCGTCCGGCTCCGCGCTCCTGGAGCTCCAGGGCGTGCACACGTACTACGGGCGCATCCATGCGCTCCAGGGCATCAACCTCACCGTCGGGCGCGACGAGATCGTGACCCTGCTGGGTTCCAACGGGGCCGGCAAGACCACCACGCTGAAGACTGCCAGCGGCCTGCTCCATGCGCGGCAGGGCAAGGTCATCTTCGACGGCAAGGACATCACCCATACGCCTGCCCATGAGCTGGTGCGGCTGGGCATCGCGCACGCGCCGGAAGGACGCCGCATCTTCTCCCGCCTGACCGTCAGCGAGAACCTCAAGATGGGCGGTTTCACGCGCACCACGGCCGAGCGCGCCGAGGACATGGAACGCAGCCTGACGCTCTTTCCGCGCCTCCGCGAGCGGCTGACGCAGAAGGCCGGATCACTCTCCGGTGGTGAGCAGCAGATGCTGGCCATCGGCAGGGCGCTGATGGCGCGGCCGCGACTGCTCTTGCTGGACGAGCCCTCGTTGGGCCTCTCGCCGATCCTGATCCAGCAGATCTTCGACCTGATCAGGCAGATCAACCAGCAGGGCATGACCATCCTGCTGGTCGAGCAGAACGCGCTCCAGGCGCTCGGCATCGCGCACCGCGGCTACGTGCTCCAGACGGGCAAGATCATCCTGTCCGACACCGCCGCCGGGCTGGCCGCGAACGCCGATGTCCGGCGCGCCTACCTGGGTGAGATCTAGCCGGGGATACCATGACGCGGCCCAACGGGTGGGCCGCAGCTGGAGTCCAGACGTGCCGGAGCGCCGATCTCCCTTGCGGACCGAACGGGTCGCGGCCGCGAGCCGGCTGCCGGCCATGCTCGGCACGAGCCTGGTGATCGCGCTCGTCCTGATCGCGGTCCTGAAGCCGTGGGCGGCCGCCGCGCCGCCGGGCGTGTCGGTGGCGGCATCGAGTTCGGGTGGGGCGGCGGCCGGCGCCAACGGCGCCGACCAGGCGGCCGGTGGTGAGCGGCGGCGGGGCGAGAATGCCGGAGCGACGAC
>CAZENL010000156.1:0-3068 GCA_964513505.1 uncultured Anaerolineaceae bacterium | reverse complement strand
CCGACCAGGCGGCCGGTGGTGAGCGGCGGCGGGGCGAGAATGCCGGAGCGACGACGGCGCCGGACCCCACCATCGATCCGCTGACCATGCGCAAGCAGTGCCAGGACCCGGACGTGTGGCGCCTGGTCACCATCGAACGCAGTGGCCCGCTTCTCGGCCGCTCGCTGCTACCGGTGACGCTGGTTGCCGCGAGTGGCCCGGAGGACCCGGCCATCGTCCCGCAGATCGTGCGCACGGGAGCGCTGGTGGCACTCGGCTATTGCGTGCCGTCGGCAATCCACCAGGACGTCACGGCAGCCGAGGAGTCGGTGCACATCTGGGATGCCGTGGGTGGTCGCGGCCCGGCCCGGCTCGGTGGTGCACGGATCATGGACGCCGCCCTGGCGTCGGTCGGTGAGGTCTACCTGGCCCCTCCCGGCAGTGTTCCAGCCCCGACCACGGATCGCTCCGCACCCACGTGGCCGGAAGGCCGCTACGTCTTCGAGATCCCGGCCGACTCGCCCTCCGGCAGCCCGGGCTGGTTCGCGTTCTCCTTCGCTTCGACCGCGATCGCCGTCGGCGCGCCCTAGTGGGCGAGGCGAGGACCCTCGTGGAACCGTGGTCGCCGTGGCGTCACGGATTGCGCATCCATACGGCAGCAGCGTCGTTGTCCGGGTAGCCGGTCGTGCCCACGGCGACCAAGGAGCCGGCGGCCGTCGCCACCGCCCCGGACATCGTTGCGCCGGAGAACGCCGGCAGGGTCGCCTCGCGCGTCCACGTGATCGCGTCAGCGGAGTGCCACACCGTCGCCGAACCGTTGCCGGCGTCGGATCGCCAACCTACGGCGACCACTGCCGCGCCCAGACCGGGGTCCGCGGCGAGCCCGAGCATGCGCGTCGGTGACGTCCCGAAGTGAAACGCGTCCTGATCCGGGACCGACCGCCAGGACAGCCCGTCGGCGGATGTCCACGCGGCCGCGCCGCTGTCGGCGGCCGTGAGTCCGGCCGCCACAAAACCCGCCCGTCCGTGGGCGCTGACACTGCGCGGGATGCCCGCCGACAGGTCCTGAGCCTCATCGCGGCTCCAGGTGAGCCCGTCCGCCGAGAACCAGGCAACGCCCGTGCCGTGCGTCTCGTCGTTGGTGCTGCCAACGGCCGAGATCCCGTTCGAACCTGCGGCCATGGCCAGGATGTGGTCGCCGTCGAAGCCACCGGCCGCCTGTGGAGTGACCCGCGTCCACGTCAGACCGTCGCCGGACATCCAGATGGCAGCCGTCCGTGTTCCGTGCAGCGGGTCGTCGCTGAAGCCGCCAGCCACGAACGTCGCGCCGAGGAATGCCAGGCTGGTCATGGCCGTCGCACCGGACGGCCCAGCCAGGCTTCTCGAAGGCGGGGCCGCGGCCCACTGGATGCCGTCGCTGGAGGCCCAGGACGTGGCGCCGGCGTTGTTCCTGCCCACCACGACGACACGTCCGCCGCCTGCCGCGCCGGCCACGCCGACGCTGCCTTCCTCCGCGGGCAGGTAACGCACACGAGACCATGTCGTCCCATCCGTCGACGTCCACAACGCGGCCTGCGAGGGGGGTTCCTCCACTCCCATCGCCACCAGGCCGCCCGAATAGGCGAGCACACCGAACAGGAGCGTGATGCTGGCTGCGTGGCAGGGCGAGCAGAAGGCGGGGGCCAAGCCGGATGGCTGGTCGGTGACGGCGCTCGCCTGCTCGATCTGGGCTTCGGCCCAACCGGGTGAGGCAGCGGACGGGGTGCCGCTCGACGGCGGCCCGGACGAAGACGGCGGCCCGGACGAAAACTGCGCCGCGGATGCCGGGCCCGACGAGGCGGATGGCACGGCACTCGAGCAGGCCGCCAAGGCGGCCACGACCGACACCACAGCCAGGTGCCGCGCCGCGCGAAGCCTCGTGGCGGGCGTCATCCGATCAGCGCAGCAACAGCCGCCGCAGGAACTGGCGCGTCTCGTCCCGCTGAGGATCATCCAGGATCTGCTCGGGCGTGCCTTCCTCGAGGATCAGGCCTTCCTCGACATAGACGACGCGGTCGGCTGCCTCACGGGCGAATTGCATCTCGTGCGAGACCACGATCATGGTCGAGCCCTCGTGGGCCAGCTCCTCCATCACCACCACCACCTCGCCGATCAGTTCCGGGTCCAGGGCGCTGGTGGGCTCGTCGAAGAGCAGCACCTGCGGCTCCATGCACAGGGCACGCGCGATCGCTGCCCGCTGCTTCTGGCCGCCGGAGAGGCGCGCCGGGTACTCGTCCCGCTTCTCGCTCAGGTGGACCTTGTTGAGGAACCGCTCGGCGGTCTCGATCGCCGCGGCCCGCGGAACTCCTCGCACGTGGACGGGAGCCTCGATGCAGTTCTGGAGGACCGTCATGTGCGGGAACAGGTTGAACTCCTGGAAGACCATGCCCGCCCGCATCCGCAGTTGCCGGATCTTCTCGCGATGCTGCCGGCTCCGTGTTCGCAGCGGATCGGCATCCACGTTGATGTCGCCGATGGTCACGCTGCCGAGGCTCGGCTCCTCGAGGAAGTTCAGGCAGCGCAGCAGGGTGGTCTTGCCGCTCCCCGAGCGGCCGATGATGACCACCGTCTCGTGTTGCCGCACATCGAGGTCAACGCCCCGGAGCACGTGGTTCTGCCCGAAGAACTTGTGGATGCCGCTCCCGTGGACGACCACTTCCCCAAGGGCGACGCTCACCGGTCGCCCGCCGCGAGACGCCGTTCGAGCCGGTCCTGGAAGAGCGAGAAGATGATCGTCAGCAGCCAGTAGACGGCCGCCGCGATGCTCAGCGTTTCCAGGGTCTTGAAGTTCTCGCTGCCGACGGTGTTGGCCCGCCAGAGCAACTCCTGCACCGTGATCAACGACACGAGTGCGGAGTCCTTGAGCATGGAGATGAACTCGTTGCCGATGGCCGGGATGACGATACGGATCGCCTGCGGCAGGACCACGCGGCGCATCACCTGGCCCTCGCGCATCCCCAGCGCCTCGGCCGCCTCCCGCTGGCCGCCCGGCACGGCCTGGATCCCGGCACGGAAGATCTCGGTCATGTAGGCGCCGTAGTTGAACGCCA
>CAZENL010000155.1:0-5690 GCA_964513505.1 uncultured Anaerolineaceae bacterium | reverse complement strand
AGCGCCAGGGTCTCGAACGCGGGATCCACGGCGTCCGACGATTCCAGCACCACCAGGCCGTGCCGCGCCACAGGGCTGTGGTCGTGGTTGGCGTTGATCCACTGGAGCGCCTCGTGCGGCCGGACGATCCACGGCGAGGCACCCTGGAACTCCATGGCCAGTGGCTCGACCATCTCCACGTCCGTCTGGGCCACCCCGGTCAGCATCTGGGGCAACTCGGCCATGGCCGTGGGGCCGGCCTTCATGCGGACCCCCTGGCTGGTCTTGCCCCGGTAGGTCAGCTTCATGGTGTGCTCCTCCGCCTCGACTTCTTCGGGCAGGAGGGTTGAGTGGCTCGGCTGCTGCGGCTTCTCGCTCGGTCGGCGCCTCAAGAAATCCAGCGGCAAAACCTGTTCCTTTCGAGGTCCGTTGCACGACTCGAGCGGTCGTGCAGACGCACTAGCGTAGCGCGGCGCGTCCCGCGCGGCTCAGCCGGAGCTCGCAAGTTGTCCTGAGAGGCGGGCGACGCGCTCTTCCAGGTCGGCCAGTTTCTGGCGCGCGGCGCCAACCACGGCCGCAGGCGCGCGCTGCACGAACGATTCGTCGGCGAGTCGCGCCTGCGCGGCAGCGAGCATCCGTTCGGCGTCCGCCAGGTCGCGCTCCAGGCGGGCCCGTTCGCGCTCCTGGGTGGCGGCATCGGCGGTGAGCCGCGCCTCGGCCGCATCCGTGAGCACCGCCATCGCGGCTGCACCGGCCGCACCGGCCATGGCGGCAGTGCCCTCGAGTTCCTCTCGCGTTGCGACCAGGATCGGGTCCACGCGCGCGAGCCGCGACACCGCACCGGAGAGTGCGGCGAAGACGGTGCGGGTCCGTTCGTCGGCCAGGTAGATGCGCGCGGCAAGGCGCGTGCCCGGTTCGATACCCGCGTCCGCACGCGCCGTGCGGATGGCACCGATCAGCTCGATCAGTGCAGCCACCCCGGCCGCGTCCTCTTGGCTGGCCGCAGCCGCCTCGGCAGCATCCGGCCATGGGGACGTCATCAGCAGGGCCCGATCCTGCGGCCGATGCGGCAGCCGCGACCAGAGCGTCTCCGTGACGAACGGCATGATCGGGTGGAGCAGCCGCAGGTAGTCGTCCAGGACCCAGGCGAGCACCTGCCACGTGGCATGGCGCGTCTCGGCCGGCTGATCGGCGGCAAGCTGCACCTTGGCCAGCTCCAGGTACCAGTCGCAGTACTCGCTCCAGATGGCCTGGTGCAGCAGGCGGGCCGCCTCACCGAACTGGAACGACGAGTAAGCCTCCTCCACCTGAGCCGTGGTGGCGGCGCAGCGGGACAGGATCCATTGCTCGGCCGGTCCCAGGCGCGACGGCAGCGGCAACTCGAGTGACGCGTTCTCGTCGAGCGTGTCCGGCCGGGCGCCCAGCACGAAGCGGGTGGCGTTCCACAACTTGTTGGCGAAGTTGCGGGCGCCCTCCAGCCGGCTTGGCGTGAGACGGATGTCGGCGCCGGGAGCGCTGCCGTTGATCAGCGCGAAGCGGAGCGCATCCGCGCCCATGTCATCGATGACGCCGAGCGGATCGACCACGTTGCCGATGCTCTTGGACATCTTCTTGCCCTGGGGGTCGCGGATGAGCCCCGACAGGAACACGATCGAGAAGGGCGCGCGTCCCGTCAGCCACTCCCCCAGCATCATCATCCGGGCGACCCAGAAGAAGAGGATGTCGTAGGCGGTCTCCAGGACCGTGCCGGGGTAATAGCGCGTCAGGTCCGCTGTCGCGTCTGGCCAGCCGAGCGTTGAGAACGGCCAGAGCCCGCTGCTGAACCAGGTGTCGAACGTGTCCGGATCCTGGGTGAGTTCGGCGGCGGGGCGGCCACATTCGGTGCACTTCGGCGGGCCGTCCACGTTCGCGGACACCGTGACATGGCCGTCGGGGCAATACCAGGCCGGGATGCGGTGGCCCCACCAGAGCTGCCGGCTGACGTTCCAGTCGTGGATGTTCTCCATCCAGTCGAAGAAGACCTTCTCGAAACGCGGCGGCACGATGCGGGTCCGGCCGCTGCGCACCGCGTCCATGGCACGTGCGGCCATCGGCTTCACGTCGATGAACCACTGGGTCATGAGCCGCGGCTCGACGGCGTCGGAGCTGCGCTGGCAACGACCCAGCACCAGGTCGTGCGGGCGCGCCTCCACCAGATCGCCGAGCGCGTCGATATCGGCCAGGATCTTCTTGCGAGCTGCCTCCCGGGTCAGGCCGGCGTAGGCGCCCGCGTTCTCGTTCATGTGGCCGTCGTCGGTCATCACGTCGATCAGCGGCAGGCCGTGGCGTTGGCCGATCTCGAAGTCGGTGTGATCGTGCGCAGGCGTGATCTTCACGGCGCCCGTGCCGAAGTCCCGCTCCACCGATTCGTCCGTGATGACCGGCACCGGCCGGTCCACGAAGGGAATCTGGACCGTGCGACCGACCAGCGCCGCATAACGGCCATCCTCCGGGTGAACCGCAACGGCGGTGTCGCCCAGGATCGTCTCCGGACGCGTGGTGGCGACGGTGATGGTGGTCTCGGGATCGGGCGTGCCATCTGCACGCAACAGGTGATAGCGGATGAACCAGAGCGTGCCGTGTTCCGGGGTGGCGATCACTTCCAGGTCGGACAGGCTGGTGCGGCATCCAGGGCACCAGTTGATGAGCTTCTCGCCGCGATAGGCAAGTCCGTCGTCGGAGAGCTGCTTGAACGCCGTCCGCACCGCCCTGGCAGACCCCTCGTCCATGGTGAAGCGCTCGCGCGACCAATCGGCGGACACGCCCAGGCGGCGGTGCTGCCCGCTGATGACGCCGCGCGTCTCCTCCATGAACTGCCACATGCGCTCGATGTAGCGCTCGCGGCCCAGGCTCTCGCGACTCTCGCCCTCGGCCTCGAGGATCTTGTTGAGCACCAGGCTGGCGGCGATGGAGGCGTGATCCACGCCGGGCAGCCAAAGCGTCGGGCGGCCCTGCATGCGGGCGCGCCGGATCATCAGGTCTTCGGTCGTGGAGCGTGCCGCGTGTCCCAGATGGAGCGCGCCGGTCACGTTGGGCGGTGGCTGGATGATCACGAACGGAGGCTTGCGCAGGTCGGCCGGCGATCCCTTGCCGTCCGGTGCGAACGCATCCGCGTCCAGCCACGCGGCGTAGATCTCGGGCTCGATCTCCGATGGACGGTAGGCGGCGGGCAGGTCGTGGCGCGGGTGATTGCCCGCGTTGCTCGCTGTCTCCGTGTTCGTGTCCTTGCCCACCGTCGCTCCTCGCGGTCCCCTGGAAATCCCTGAAACGCAAACGCCCCGCTCGTCCAGCGGACGAACGGGGTCGTGGTACCACCTGCTGGTTCGATCCCCGGGCGGCCGGCGGCTCATCGCCGTCTGCCTGGCGGACCGGGCGTCTCCATCGGCGGAGCTCGCGCGGACCGGCTCGAGGGTCCTTTCGGCGCGCTATCGGGCGCCACCCGTACGGCTCGCGGATGACGTTCACGCTGCCCGTGCGCAGCAGGCTTCCAGCCAGGGCCTGCCTCTCTGTCGCGCCGGTGGAGCGCTACTCCTTCCGGTCGTCGCCGTGGTCGGGGAGTGTATCGCACAATGTCGGCTCCGTAGACCGGTCCGTGTAGCCACCCCTCAGCTGGAGCCTGAACGCGATGTGCTTCGATCACGACAGCGAGCCGCCGATTCTGCCCATCGCCGGTGCGGCCGTCGATGGCCGGCAGCTGGAGCTGACCGCCGACGACCGCAATCACTTCATGACGTACCTGGCAGAGGCCGAGCATCCGAGCGGGGCCGGCATGCTGGTGCTGCCGGACGTCCGCGGCCTGCACCATTACTACGAGGAGCTGGCGCTCCGCTTCGCGGAGGCCGGGATCGACGCGCTGGCGATCGACTACTTCGGCCGAACGGCGGGCACGGGCACGCGGGGCGACGATTTCGATTACCAGCCGCACGTCGGCCAGTTGAAATGGGACGGCATGCGAGCCGACGCGCGGGTGGCGGCAGCGACGCTGCGCGCCGAGCGTCACGTCAGGGCGGTGTTCAGCATCGGCTTCTGTATGGGCGGGCGGCTGTCGTTCGCGCTGGGATCGGTGCCGGAGCTGGCCATGGCCGGGGTGATCGGCCTGTACGGCTGGCCGACCGGCGAACACCGCAGCGGTTCGCCGTCGCCGGCCGCCGAGGCCGCCGCAGGGCGGCTCAAAGCGCCGGTGCTGGGCATCTTCGGTGGGGCGGACCAGGGCATCGGACCTGAGGTCGTGGCCGAGTTCGAGCGCTCGTTGGTCAGCGGCGGCGTCGATCACCGCGTGATCACATACCCGGGCGCCCCGCACTCGTTCTTCGACCGCAAGCAGGCCGAGTTCGCAGACGCGTCCGCGGCCACGTGGAGCGAAGTGCTGGCGTTCGTGAAGGCTCACACGCCGGCGGCGTAGGCCCGCGGCATGGGCCGCGACCCGTCTAGTCGAAGAACGCGTCGAAGCGCGCCAGCAGTCCCTCGAGCGTGGATGTGTCAACCGAGTCGGGGCTGAAGCCCCACTCTCTGGCCGCCTGTGCCGCCACGGACGAATGAGCCGGCAGCGGCGCGCCGATGGCCAGGATCTCCTCAACGCGCGGCACGAAGACCCACCGCAGCCATTGCGAGAAGGCCATGCTGCCGGTGCCGAACGCGCCGCCCGTGCGTCGCTGCTCGTCAGTGATGGGCTGTACGTCCCACATACCGATGCGCCGCATCTCCGTCTCGATGGCGGCCAGTGCCGTCAACACAGCCGCTCGATCGGCGCTCATCGCCGGTAAGTCTGAGCCAAGCGCTGCCCGTCACGATTCTCGATGTGAAGCCTGATGACGACCACATCGCGCGAGCGCTTCGCGAGTTGCGGCGGCGCTCCGGGATGAGCCAGGAGGCAGCTGCCGCCGCGGCCGGAGTGTCGCCGCGGGTGTTTCGCCGCGTCGAGCAGCATGGGACACTCGGGTCGAGCGTGACGACGGTCCGCTCCGTGTTCGCGCCATTCGACGCCCGCGTCGACGTGGGTGTGAGATGGCGCGGCGCCGATCTGGACCGCCTCCTCGACCGGGATCATGCCCGGATCGTCGAGTGGGTGGTCGCGCTGATGGTGCGGCGGCACTGGCGCTGCCTCGCCGAGGTGACCTTCTCGGAGTGGGGCGAGCGGGGCTCCATCGACGTGTTCGGGGTTCGAGCCTCGCTCCCGGGCATGTGCCGTCGGCGAGGTCAAGTCCGCGTGGGGTTCCATCGAGGAGACCAACCGCCGGCTCGATGCGAAGGTGCGCTTGGCGACCAAGCTCTGCCAGGACCGCTTCGGCGCTCTTCCGGCCACGGTTTCGCGGCTGTTGATCCTGCCCAACGAGATCGCTGCGGCGCGTGGCCGACCAGCACGCTGCGACGCTTGCCGCGGTCTACCCGGCTCGGGGCCGTGAGATCCGCATGTGGCTGCGGAAGCCCGACCACGCCATCGGCGGCCTGTGGTTTGTCTCAAATCGGACGAGATCGTCCGGGGCGGACGGAGCTACTGGCCTCTGAGCGCAGGACATGGCCGCGGTTTGTCTCAATCCGGACGATGGGTGCCGCGCTGAGACGAGGCGGTGGTCCGGCGAGGGCGTGACGGCGCCACGACGGGACGAAACCGTCCGTTTTGATGCAAGACAGGCTGGCGGACAGAAACGTGGGCCGCCGCCGCTCGGCGGGGA
>CAZENL010000154.1:0-5745 GCA_964513505.1 uncultured Anaerolineaceae bacterium | reverse complement strand
AGTCGGGCATGTTCGCCGGCCCGGCCACGAAACGCCTGGGTCGCGGCGGCGACCGCGAAATGGCCACTGCCGCCGGCGCCGCGTGGTCGTGCGGTGGCCTTCCCCTACGCCTCTTCCCGCTCCAGGGCTGCGCGTGACGCCGGCCGGCGCCGCGGCAATGGAATGGGGCTGATGCGTCCGACGAAGGACGATTGGCGTGCCCATTCGGCGGCCTGCTCCTGCTCCTCCGCGGAGAGGATGCCGAGGCGGCCCAGCGAGCTCATCTCGTCACGGATGTAGGTCTTGAGCATCTCCGGGCCGTCCGTGTTGATGGTGTAGCGGACGCCGTTGCGCCGGAACGTGTCGAAGATCCAGCGGAACTCGTCCCAGCCGCTGACCACCCGGGTGTTGAGGTTGCTGGTGGGACACAGCTCCAGCGTGATGCCGCGCTCGCGGATCATGGCCATGGTTCGCGGGTCGTACGCGGACTTCACGCCGTGGCCCAGGCGGGTCGGCTCCAGCGCCGTGATGACCTCGGCGATTTCCTCGACCGGTCCGGATTCGCCCGTGTGCACGGTGGTCCCCAGGCCCTGGCGGCGGCAGCGCTCGAACAGGCGCTTGTAGTCGGCGGGCTTGAAGCCGTCCGATTCCGGCCCGGCGATGTCGATGCCCACCACGCCCTTGGTGCGGTAGGCGATGGCCTTCTCCGCGATGATCTCGTTGAGCTGGTACGGAAACGCCCGATCCAGGCACAGGATCAGGCCCGGCGTCACCGGGTACTCCAGCTGGGCGCGATCCATGCCGCGGATGGCGGCGCTGATGATGTGGTCCAGGTCCTGCTCGCCGCCGCGGTTGCGCTTCATGGGGTTGAAGCGCAGCTCCACGGTGGTCACGTTGTTCTTGCGGTACGCCCCGCCAACCACCTCGTAGACGGACCGCTCGACCGCCAGCGGTGACGACTGGATCAGCTCCGTCCAGTGGAACAGCTCCAGGTAGCCGTCGAAGGAACGGCCGTGGCGGGCGGAGACCGTGATCATGTCGCGGAACGCCCAGTAGTCCTTGGTGGGCAGGCGGATGCCCTGGGAATGGGCAATGCCCCACATGATGGCCGGCGCCACCGCGCCGCCGAGATGACAGTGGAGCTCGGTCAGGGGCACGTTGCGCGAGAGCACGGGGGGCACGTCCCGATCCTACCCGAGCGGCCCGCCAGCCGAGCGGCCGCGGCGGGCCGCATTGGTGCGACGACATCGAATGCGCACGCATTCCCTCGTTCGCATCTCGTATCGAACGCACGACCGCGATATACAGTTAGGCCGATGTTGGACCTTGAGCCGTCGAACGGCGGGAACGCCGATCCAGACCGTCGCGGAGATGCGCCGTCGGATTGCCGCGCCGGCCATCCAGGACGCGAGCCACTGTCGCGCAACCGGATCGTGGACGCGGCCATGTGCTACGTGGACGCGAACTGCCTGGACGACCTGTCCATGCGCCGCCTGGGCGGCGAGCTGGGTGTTGAGGCCATGTCCCTGTATCGCTACTTCCCCAGCAAGGCCGCGCTGCTGGACGGCGTGGTGTGCCACGCCCTCGGCCAGCTGGAGCTCCCCCTGGTGGACGCCGGCGGCGACGCGTGGGAGAACGATGTTCGCGCTTTCGCGCGTTCATCCCGCCGGCTCGCGCGGGAGCACCCGCGACTCATGCCACTCCTGGCCACCATGGGCCGCCAGAACCACACGCTTGCCGACGTCACCAACCGGATGGTGATGCTGTGGCGCGACGCCGGCCTGGACGAGGCCACCGCGCAGCATGCCCAGACCGCCCTCCAGAACTACATCACCGGCAGCAGCCTGTGGGACGCGGACCGCCAGGGAAGCGACGACGATTTCGAGTTCGGGCTGGACGTCCTGGTCGCCGGACTGCGCGGGGTGGTTGCGCCCCGCTCGTAGGTCAGGCCGCGTCCGTCAGTGGATGCACAACGTGACGCCCTGGACGCTCGAGCCGCTGTGCAGCGAGATGGCGTAGCGGCCCGACGGCCAGACCGTTCCGACGGGTCGCAGCGCAACCACATTGCCCGCGAGCTGGCTCACGTCCACCGGAACCGGTACCGCGTTCGCGCTCTGCGCTTCGGCCATGTTCGTCACGGTGACTCGATCGAACGACGCGCCGGGGTGTTGGATGCCGACGTAGTCGAGTGCGTGGGCGAAGGTCGCTGCACCGTGGCACGCGGCCCCAGGATCTGACGCCACGCCTCCCCGCTCGGGCGTCACCGGCACGGCGTTGTAGCCGGGAGCCAGCACGGCCCACGACGTGGAGGGCTGCGCGGACCAGCCTCGATCCGCGGTGAGCAAAGGGGATTCAGTGCTGGTCGGCCGTTCCAGGACCGGCAGGTCCCAGCTCTGGGTCACCGTTCCGTGGTTCGTGCGCACCGTCGCGTCGATGCGATACACGGCGTCTGGAAACCCCACCAGCGGATCCGCGGCGCGGAAGACGGCCACGGCACCCGGCCGCGCGTCCGGCCCCGGAGCGCTCGCGAGGATGTCGGCGGAACCCAGGTCCCTGGTGACCGGCGACAGTTCGCTCACGTTCGCGGACAGAAGCACCTGGCCGGCCGGCACGGCCGCGCCGAGCAGGTTGGCCGTGCCAAGGACCGCCGACTGCCGCTCGAACACGCCGGGTACCCAGAACACCGCATCAGAGGTGAGGGCGACCCACGCGTCGTGCTCGTCGTGCGACGCGGTGGTCGGCGGCAGGCCGATGAAGAGATAGGAGACGGAGCCCGAGCCGGACGCGATGAAGCCACCCGGGGCGCCGGACATGGTGCGGAGCTGCGCCTCGGTCGGCGGGTCTCGCGGCTGTGGCAATGCCGGGATGGGTCCTGCGTCGCCACTCAGCCACAGGTGGATGTGCAGGACGCTGGCTTCCAGCAGCACGTCCAGCTCGTACTCACCGGGCGTCCAGCCGTTGACACTCGACCACTCGTCGGGCAGGCGCAGCAGCCGGGCGGAGGGATCCCCGCTCGGCGTGATGGCCGTGAGCGGCAGGTTCCGCCAGCCGAGCACCGCGTTGGCATCCGGGGACGTGTCGCGCCACGCCCGGACGTCCAGCGGCAGATCCCCCAACGGCGTGGTGACGCCGAGCGCGACGATCGTGCCGTCATCGCCGAGGACCGCGTAGGAATCGGCGTTGTTGACCGCCGCCTGCACGTCCGAATCGGAGCTGCGGATCGGCGTCCACTGCTCCCGGAGCGTGTTGTCCGGCCGATAGACCAGGGTGCGGATGCCCCACGCATCGTGCGGGCGCAGCGAGGCGCCGACGGCCTGCCAGTCGATGGTGGTGATCGGATCGACGGGCACGGGCGTCGGCCCGGCCACCTCGCTGGGCGTGGGCAAGGCCTGGCTCGGCGCCGGGAGCGCCGACGGAGATGCGGGGAGTTCGGCGGGTTGGGGTGGCACGGGGCCGGTGCCGGCCCACGGTTTCGCCACGGCCAGGCCGATCAGCGCGACGACCACCACCACCACCAGCGAGATGCCCGCCTTGCCGCCGGATCCCACCCGCTCGGGACGCGGCGACACCAGCTCCGGACGGCGGGACTCATCGTCCGGCCGGATCGATTTCACTGGACACACACGGTGACGGTCTTCGACGTCTGCTTGGACGTCATCACGATCGCGTAGCGGCCGGTGAGCCAGTCGCCGGCGATGGGGCGGATGGTCGCCAATCCATCCACCAGCTGGCTGACCTGCACAGGGGTATCAACGATCGCCGGGAACCCTGTCAGCGGCCACGCCGACACGTGGTCGAACGCGGCTCCCGGGTGGGCGATGCCCAAGTACCAGGGCCTGACGCCGACGATCGCGCCGCCCCGGCAGTCGGCTCCCGGATCCGCCGGAAGATGGCTTATCTGTGCCGGCGTGACTCGCAGGCGGTGGCCAGGCGCCAGCACGGTCCAGCCGGCACTCGCCAGATTCGGCCAGGTCCGGTCCGCAGCCAGGAGCAACGATTCGGTCGAGGTGGTCCGCAACAGCGCGGGCAGGTCCCAGCTCAGCTTCACGCGGCCGGTTGCGGTCTGGACCACGCCGTCGATCCGATACGAGCCGGGGGCGAAGCCGGCTCGGGCGTCAGCCGGGTGGAAGATGACGACGGCCTTCGAGCGTGGCCCTCCGGACGTACCCAGGTTGACCAGCGTGCCACTGCCGAGGTCCGCGCTGATCGGCGCGATCTGCTTCAGGCGGGCGGACACGAAGGACTGCCCTTCCGGCAGCACCGCGCCGAACCGGCTGGCCGTGCCGATGAGCGGCGCCGGCGGATCGGTCAGGCCGGGTGCCCAGGGCGCGCCGTTGGAGTGCAGCCCCAGCCACGCATCGAATTCGTCGTGTGGGGTGTCGGAAGCGGGCAAGCCCGAGAACAGGTACGGATCAGCGGTCGTGCCGGAAGCGATGAAGCCGCCGGGTGTCGCGGAGGGCCCGATCAGCGCGTCATCCTGGACAGTCGCTGCTGCGGCCGGCACCGGGATGGGGCCTTGATGGCCGAGCAGCCAGAGATGCACGTGCGTGATGCCGCTCTCCAGCAGGATGTCCAGCTGGTACTCGCCGGCGGGCCAGTCGGTTCCATCGGACGACTCATCTGACGGGCGCAGCAAGCGAGTGGACGGATCTCCGCTCGGGGTGCTGCCCGCCAGCGCCAGGTCGAGCCAGTCCGATGTGTTGGCGGCGCTGCCGGCGCCCATCCGCCACACCCGGACGTCCAGCGGAAGGTCGCCAAGCGGGGTGGTGACCCCGAGCGCCGCGACCGTGCCGTCAGAGCTGAGCACCGCGTAGGAATCGGCGTTGTTCACCGCGGAGCGCACGTCCGATTCGGAGGTCTGGATGGGTGCCCATTCCTCTCGCACGGTGTTGTCCGGTCGGTAGACCACCGTGCGGATGCCCCACGTGTCACGGGGCTGGAGCACCGCACCGAGAGCGTTCCAGTCGATGGCCGCGATTCCCGCGTTGGGTGGGGTCGTGGCGCGGGCCGTGGCCGGTGCCGGGCTGGGCGTCGGCGCGACCGATGGGGCAGCGGTGAGCTCGGGCAGAGGCGGTGGCGGGGGCGGCGGGCTGGTGCCTGCCCAGGGCTTGGCAACGGCCAAGACCACGAGCGCCAGCACAGCCACGACGAGCACGGAAATCCCGGTCTTGCCACCGGAGCGGACCCGCTCGGGGCGAGGCGACTCGATCTGCGGCGAGTTGCCTGGCGACGTTACGAGGCGATCCCGTTGGCGGCCAGGGCCGTCTGGATGGAGGAGCGTCGCAGCTTGGCCTCCTCCGGTACCTGGTCGCGAGCGTGGTACGAGGAGCGCACCAGCGGTCCCGACTCGACATGCTTGAAGCCGAGGCCCAGCGCCTCCTCCTTCATTTCGGCGAATTCGGTCGGATGGACGTAGCGCTCCACCGGCAGGTGCTGGAGTGACGGACGCAGGTACTGGCCGATCGTCAGGATGTCGCAATCGGCAGCGCGAAGGTCCACGAACGTCTGCGACATCTCATCGCGCGTCTCGCCAAGGCCGACCATCAGGCTGGACTTGGTGTGCACGCTCCCGTCACCACCGCTGATCTCCCGCGCGAACACTTTGGCGCGCACCAGCACGTCCAGCGAGCGGTCGTAGCGGGCTCGCTTGCGGACCGGTTTCTGGAGCCGCCTGACGGTCTCCACGTTGTGGTTGAGGATGTCCGGCCCGGCTTCCATCACGGTCCGCAGCGGCGCGTCCGCGCCGTTGAAGTCGGGGATCAGCAC
>CAZENL010000153.1:0-5801 GCA_964513505.1 uncultured Anaerolineaceae bacterium | reverse complement strand
GCGCGACGGCAGCCTTGAAGTGCTGCTGTTCGCGTTCAACAACGGGGTCAACGACGCACCGGTCGCGACCGGCGACGCCTACGCCACCAACGAGGACACGCCGCTGAGCGTCAACGCGGCCACGGGCGTGCTCGCCAACGACACCGACAGCGACACGCCGCACGCCTCGCTCACCGCGGTCCAGGTGTCCGGGCCGGCGCACGCGAGCTCGTTCACGCTCAATCCCGACGGCTCCTTCAGCTACACCCCGAACAGCCATTTCAACGGCTCCGACAGCTTCACCTACCGCGCGAGCGACGGCTCGACGGACTCGAACACGGTCACCGTCGCGATCACCGTCAACGAGGTCAACGCGCCACCGGTGGCAGCGGACCAGGGCGTCGCCACGGACGAGGACACGCCCACCACGATCACGCTCTCTGCCACCGACGCGGATGGCGACACGCTCTCGTTCCATATCGCCGCTGCGCCGGGCCACGGCAGCGTCCTGAGCGCAGGGTCGGTGGGTTGCGCGGCGAACACCTGCACCCAGGACTGGACCTACACCCCGGATCACGATTCCAACGGCGCGGACAGCTTCACCTTCCGCGCCAACGACGGCAGCGTCGACTCGAACGCGGCCACCGTCTCGATCACCGTCAACCCGGTCAACGACCCGCCGGTGGCGGTGGATGACAGCTACTCCGTGAACGAGGACGGCACGCTGACCATCGATGCCGCGCACGGCCTGCTCGCCAACGACACCGACGTCGACTCACCCCACAGCTCGCTCCAAGTCATCTCGGTGACGGCGGTCGGACCTCAGCACGGCATGGTGCCGCCGGCCGTCGACGGCTCGTTCACGTACCACCCGGATGCCAACTTCAACGGCGTGGTGACCCTTCAGTACACGGCCGGGGATGGCCCGCTCTCCAACCCGTCCAACGTCGCCACCGTCACGATCAGCGTGAACTCCGTCAACGACGCGCCGGTGCTCGACAGCGGCAAGACGCCCGTCCTCGCCGACGAAATCCAGGATTCCGGGCCCCCGTCGGGCCCGGTTGGCACGCTGGTCTCCGACCTGGTGGACTCGACCTCACCGTCGGGCGGTCTCGACAACGTCTCCGACGTCGACGGTGATCCGCTGGGCATCGCGCTGGTGGACATGGCCTCTGGCAGCCTGTTCTTCAGCACCGATGGCGGTGCGCACTGGACCTTCACGAGTCCCGTATCCACCGGCAGCGCGCTGCTGCTGGCGGCCAACGCCGACACACGGTTGTATCTCGAGCCCGACACCGGCTTCAGCGGAACGATCCCTGACGCGATCACCTTCCGTGCCTGGGACCGCAGCGCGGGCCACAACGGTGACAGCCACGTGAGCACGACGACCAACGGCGGAACCAGCGCCTTCTCAAGCGCCACGGACGATGCGGATCTGACGGTGGAGGTGGCCAACCACCCGCCGGTGATCAGCGTCCCCGAGGGGCAGTACCTCGATGAGGACAACACCTTCACGTTCGACGGCGGCCAGGACGATCTGATCAGCGTCTCCGATAGCGACGCGGGCGGCGCGGACCTGACGCTCGATCTCAGCACCACGGCCGGCACGCTCACCCTGGCCAGCACCGTCGGCCTGACGTCGTTCAGCGGCAACGCATCGGACCACGTCATCGCGACCGGCTCGCAATCCGCGCTCAACACGGCGCTCAATGGACTCGTCTTCACGCCGACCGCGAATCTCAATGGCGGCGCCACCATCGATCTCACGCTCAACGACAACGGCAACACCGGCGCCGGCGGCCCCAAGACTGATTCCGAAGTGATCGGCCTCGTGATCGGCGCGGTGAACGACGCGCCGGTGCTGGACACAGGCAAGAGCCCGGGGCTCGGCTCCGAGAACGAGGACGCCTTGGCGCCATCGGGCGCAGTGGGCAGCCTCGTGTCCAGCCTGGTCGACTTCGCAACTCCGTCAGGGCAGGTGGACAACGTCACCGACGTCGATAACCCCGGCGCCCTGCTGGGCATCGCGATCACGGGCGTGGATGCCAGCGGCACTGCCTACTACTCGCTCAACGGCGGCTCCACCTGGGCGCCCCTCTCGGGCGTCTCGAACAGCTCGGCCCGACTGCTCGCCGCCGACGCGGACAACCGCGTCTATTTCAGGCCCAACACGGACGTCAACGGCCTCATCAGCTCCGCGATCACCTTCCGCGCCTGGGACGAGACGAGTGGCGCCGACGGCGGGACGGCCAGCACGACAGCCAACGGCGGCACGACGGCCTTTTCCACTGACAGCGACACGGCCAGCATCACGATCAACGCGGTCAACGATGCGCCGACCTTGCTCGGCATCGAGACCAGCGCGATTGGCTACATCGAGAACGATCCGGCAACGATCATCACCGGAACGACGACGGTGAACGACATCGATTCGACCGACTTCAACGGCGGCACACTCACGATCGACTTTGCGGCGGGCGGCACCGCCGACGACCGCATCGAGATTCGGGACCAGGGCATCGGCCCCACGAACATCTCCCTGTCCGGCGTCCAAGTCAACTACGAACGCTTGGCGATCGGAACGTACACGGGCGGCAGTGGCACCACGCCACTGGTGATCACCTTCATCAGGCCAGCCGCGACGCCTTTCACGGTCCAGGCGCTGGTGCGCGACATCACCTACCGCAACGTCTCGGACAATCCCTCGAACGCGACGCGAACCGTCCGCTACGTGCTCACCGACGGAGACGGGGGCACCAGCTCGCCGGCGACCCGCACCATCACTGTCACCCCCGTCAACGACGCACCCCAGGCGAGCAATCTCTCGGCGGGCGAGACCTACATCGAGGACACCCCGCTCAATCTCACCGACATCGTGGTGAGCGATGTCGACAGCGCCAGCATCACGGCCACCCTGACGCTCTCCGACATCACTGCGGGCAGCCTCAACACGGGCACCAGTGGCGCGGTCACCTCGACCTACAACGCGGGCACGGGTGTGTGGATCGCCTCCGGCGCCATTGCCGATGTCAATGCCCTGCTGGCTGCCCTGACCTTCAGCCCGGCGACCAACTACAACGCCAGCTTCAGCATCGCCACCAGCGTCTCCGACGGCATCGCCCCGGCCATCACCGGCACCAAGGCCATGACCGGCACGTAGCGTGAACGTTGGCTTTGTCGAGAGCTGGCCTTCCTGACCGTTGATCAGCACCAGGCAGCAGTCGCAGCCGCGATCGGATTCCCTGGCACGGATCCAGACGCGCCCGTGTCCTGACTAGCCGGAGCGTGCTCGGAACCGCTGCCGATCAGGCCGCAATCCGCCGGACTCCCGGGATTTCGTCGAAGCCGGCATCGAAGCTCATCACCTGATCGATGCCATGGCGCTGCATGAGGGCGACATGGAGCGCGTCCCGCGCGGACAGGCGGACCGTGGTCTCCAGAAGCCGGCGAGCCCGTTCGACGTCGCTCCGTTCGATGGGCAATACCTCGTCGACGACGCCCAGGATCGCATCGAAGGCCGGACCGATGGCATCGCGCCTCGCGATCGCGGTGTAGCGATGCAGGATTTCCTGGAGGACTTCCGCGTCCGTAACCAGGTGCTCGCCGCCGATCACCAGACGCTCGAGAAGTTGCCGTGCGATCGGCTTGTTCGGGTGCTCCGCGCCAATCAGATACATCGGGATGTTCGAGTCGATGAGGATCACGGGCGACTCTCTGGAAGGCCGTCCTCTCGGTAGCCGCCCTCGATCTCACGAAGCAATGCCTCGATGTCACCGGTCGGAAACGAGTAGGCAGCCGCCGCAGCGACAGAGGCCAGCTTGGTCCTTGGATCTGTTGCAGCCTCCGTGTCCCGGGCGACACGCAGTGATTGGCGGACCCACTCAGCGGTCGTCATGCGCTTTCCGCGCGCAATCCGCTGGATGTCCTTCAGTTCCGCGTCCGCGAGGAGCACCTGCAACCGCTTTGTCATACGATGAGTATGTCTGACTCATGATGATGAGTCAAGATTGAGGGGCTCGTCGTGCCACAGACCGGCCCGTGAGCGTTCGTGTGGCCCGATCGCATTGGTCGGATGGCAAAGGCGTCAGATCAGCTTCAGGACCACGCTGGTGTTGTCGAAGTAGGCGTCGCAGTAGGTACCGCCGTTGTCGGCGCGACGCCCGATCATCTCGACCCGGAGCCGGTTGGTGCTCGGTGGGACCACCCCCGACACCGACTTGGTGATGAACAATCCATCCGAGGCGGCGACCGAGTCGGTATAGATCTGGCTGATCGGGGAGAAGCCCTTGAAGAAGCTGACAGACGCCTGCGCCACGTCTTGCTGCGATGCGTAGCTTGCGAGTCGTGCTTTCACGATGACTTTCACGTGGCCGTTGTCGACCAGCGTCTGTCGTCCACTCAGGACGATGTCCTGGAAGGCGTCTCCAGAGGCCGTGTCCTGCCCGCAGGAGAAAAACTTCTTCCCGCCTCCGATTCGCCCCGACTCGTCCTTGGTCGGGAATCCCGGTGCGCCATACCGAACGACCGTGAAGGCGTCGGTGACATGCCAGTGCGGGATCGTGACGTGCGCGTCACCGCTCGTGCCGGCGCCGGCCTCGGCGCCTGGGTTCTTGACCAGGTTCTGGTCGAACGGCGTCTTGGTGGCTGCGTCGACGCTGGCGCCACCGAGAAGTGAGCCGGCGGCGAGGACGAGCGTCACGATGAGTGCCGTGCGGGCCGAGCGCTCACGGCTCTGGGTGTGATGCATCCTGCCAGTCCCTCCAACAGTCGACCCGGTGCGGGTGCACGTCGCTGCTCACGGAGCAGTGTACGGGCGCCGTCGAGGCCGGCAACGCGCTTTCCGACTCTGATGCCGCCCGGCCCTCGGCTGGCACCGGGTTTCCCACGGAGAGGGCGAAAGGCGCGATGCAGCCGCCGGCAAGCGGGAGTCAATGGCCGCGTCCCAAGATTCGGTCATGCCCCCGATCACCAAGCTCACGCTCTCGAAGCCACGCCGTTGGCGGAAGCGCAACGGGCTGATCGTGCCCACCGGTGAGGCGGTCGTGGAAGGGCTGGGCTAGATTGCTAGTTCGATCGACTGTTGACTGGACTAAGTCTAGTCAGCCATACTTCGTCAATGAGTGGTCCAGTCAACATGCATGATGCGAAAACCCATTTCTCCAAGCTGGTCGAGCGCCTCGAGGCGGGCGAGGAGATCACCATCGCCAGGGCCGGCAAGCCGGTGGCTCGCTTGGTGCCGATTCATCCGGTGTCGATCGAGCGGCTGGCCGGCGCCTGGCAAGGCAAGGTCTGGATTGCGCCCGACTTCGACGAATCGGACGTTGAACTCGTCCGGCTGTTCGAGGGCACCGAGTGAGGCTGCTCCTGGACACGCACGTTCTGCTCTGGTTGCTGTCAGACCCGGAGCGTTTGGGTGAGGCGGGGCTCGCGATCCTGCGGGGAGAGGCGAACGAAATCCGCGTGAGCGCGGCGACCGCGTGGGAGATTGCCATCAAGAAGCAGCTGGGCAAACTGCGCGCGCCTGATGATCTGGAGGCACAACTCGAAGCAGGTCGCGTCACGGCCCTGCCGATCACGCTCGCGCACGCTCGTCTCGTGGGCTCCCTCCCAACTCACCATCGCGACCCGTTCGACCGGATGCTGATTGCACAGGCGACCATCGAAGGCTTGACCGTGGTAACACACGATCCGCGCTTCGAGCCCTACGACGTTCCGCTGCTCATGGTCTGACGTTCGCTGCGCTTCCCGGCCGATACTGGTCTCGAACAGGTGCGCCACAGCAGCGAAGACAGCTTCGATGACGGGCAAAGAGTGCTCAACCA
>CAZENL010000152.1:0-5835 GCA_964513505.1 uncultured Anaerolineaceae bacterium | reverse complement strand
CGCCGCCGCAGTCACCGAAGCCGGCCCAGGCGCCGAAGCCCAAGCCGCCGAAGGCCGAGCCGGCGCCGGGCCTCCGCGCATCGTTCCGCAACCTCAAAGCGGGTCTCGGCCGCCTGGTCGGGGCGCACCGGGCGCTCCTGGTCGTGGAGATCAAGGAAGCCGGCAAGCAGGTCGGAATCATCGCCGGGCTGGCCGTGGGCGCGCTGATGCTAGCCCTCCTGGCCGGCGTGCTCCTGTACGTCGGCAGCTTCCTGTTCCTCGGGGAGTGGCTGTTCGGATCCATCGGCTGGGGCGTGCTGGACGGCTTCCTGCTGACCATCTGCTTCATCGTGCCGATCGGCCTCAACCTCGCTGGAGGCTGGGTGGGTGACTGGGTCCGGGGCCTGCTGGCGGGGCTCGCGATCGGAGTCGTGATCGGGATCGTGCTGTCCACCAACGTGCTGCACAACACGGCTGTCTGGCTGGCTCAGCAGCTGCAACCGTCACTCGCCATCGACTTCAATGCGCTGATCTGGCTCGCATCGGGCGTGATCATTGGGCTGGTTCTCGGCCTGATCGGTCTCCTGCTGGGTTTGCGCGCTGGCGGCGCTGCCGCGGGCGTGGGCCTGTTCGTGGCCGTCTTCATCCTCGGGTTCCTGGTGGCCGGGTTCTTCGCGGCCGTCCCGTTCTCCACCCAGGTGGCCGGGGCGCTCGCCGTGACCATGTGGCTCATCTTCTGGATGGCGCTCTCCGGGGTCTTCGCCGTCAGGCGCGGTCTCGATCCCAAGAAGCGTTATGACAAGCTGGTCCCGCGCGAATCGATCGCGCAGTTCGAGGCGACGCGGGCCTACCTGGAGCAGCAATGGCAACGGCAACGGAAGAAGCTCGTCGGCAGGTGATCGCGGCGCGAGAGGCGCTGGGAGAAGAGCTCGATGAGTTCAGCTCCGCAGCCCGCTCGGCCGTCGACATCCCGGCCAAGATCCGCAAGAACCCGCTCAAGACCGCCGGCCTGATGGCCGGAGCGGGCTTTCTCGGCGTCGGCGGGCCAAAGCGCGTTCTGAAGGCCGTGAGCTCACGCGTCCGGCCGCGCACCCGCCGCCCGCACGAGGGGCTGCTGCCCAAGGAGATCGATCAGGTCGTCAGGAAGAAGGGCGGCCCGAACAGTCCCGAGATCCAGGAGGCGCTCGAGGACGATTTCGCGCGCTACCTGAAGCGCAAGGGCGATGCCAGCGCGTCGGAGCCGAGCGGCATGACCAGCTTCTGGAAGACGTACGACACGATCCTGAGCCGCTTTGGTCCGATCGTGACCAAGCAACTCGTCGAGCGGCTGTTCGCCGCGGACCCGGATCGGCCGTCGGCCGGGGAAGGGGAGGGAGCCGCGGCGGCCGGCAAGGCCGCGTCCGGGCCGAAGAAGAGCGGCGGCGGTCTCAGCGGCCTGTCAGGCCTCGGGGACAGCATCCGCAAGCGGACGTCCAGGGGCGGCTGAGCTCGACAGATCCCGGGGCTAACCCAGGCTCTGGAGCATGCCCCCGTCCACGGGGACCAATGTGCCGTTGACGTAGGCTGCTGGCTCGGAGGCCAGGAAGGCGACCACTGCGCCGAGCTCGTCGGGGGCGCCGTCACGCCCGACTGGCACGTTGGCCAGTGCCTCCCGCTGGATGTCGGCGGGATGGCGGTCTTCGCGCTTCGCGCGGGCGTGATCCAGTTCGGCGATGCGCGGCGTCGCGAACCGGCCGGGCAGCACGCCGTTCACCGTGACGCCATCCGGCCCGACCCAGCGGCTGGCGGTCTTCATCCATGCGGCGAGCGCGCTGCGACCCACGTTGCTCAGCGTCAGGGCCGAGATCGGCTCGCGGACGCCCCACGACAGGATGGCCACGATGCGCCCCCAGTGGTTCTCCCGCATCCCGGGGAGCAGCGCGTTGGCGAGCTCGATAGGCGTGACCGTGAGGAGCTGGTAGGCGGCGCGGAGCTGCTCCGCGGTGGTCTGCGTCGGGTCGGAGGGCGTTGGGCCGCCGGCGTTGAGGACCAGGATGTCGACTCGACCGAACGCGTCCAGGGCACGGGCGGCGACGAGTTGCGCGGCGTCAGGTTGGCTCGCGTCGGCGACCAGCGTCTCCACGCGGCGGCCAGAGGCTTTTGCCAGGTCCGCGGCCGCCGCCGCGAGACCCGTCTCCGTGCGTGCCCAGATCAGGAGATCGCAGCCCTCTGCGGCGAGACGCCGCGCACAGGCGAGGCCGAGCCCCGAGCTGCCACCGCCGACGACGGCCACACGACCACTGATCCCGAGGTCCATGAGAGGCTCCTCTGTCAGGCCAGTGCCGAACGGCTCAGCAGCGGCATGGCTGGTGCGGAAGGAGGGATTCGAACCCTCACGCCCTTTCGGGCACCGGCTCCTAAGGCCGGCGTGTCTGCCATTTCACCACTTCCGCCCGCGGCCTGAGTGTACGGCGCGTGGCCCGGCGACCCGGGAGCTAGTTTGCCGGCACCCCGCCGGAGTCCAGCGCGTGGGCGAGCTTGGCCGCGTCGACACTGAGGCCGAGCTGGATGCCGTCGGCGGTGATCGAGACGGACTGGAGCTGCCAGTCCTCGGACGGGGCGGGTGCGAAGAGGACCGTGGACTGCTGGCCGGGCCGGTCCAGCACCAGGGCGTGACCCATGATCCGCAGTGACGCGTCGGTGTGCTGGGTCCCGGATACCAGCGTCAACGACCCGTTCTTGAGCTGCACGGAGTCAACCGCCACGCCGACGTTCACGGCCACCTGCTTGACCAGGTTCTTTGCCTCGCTGAGCGACACCGTGCCTGTGGCGCGCATGTGATTCGACGGTCCGCTCAGGTCCACGGACTGGACCACCACCGACCCACTCGGTCCTTTGAGCGTCACGTCCGTCAACTGGCCGGAAACGGTCGAGAAGGAGTGATCGGACAGCGACACGTCGCCGAGCGTGACGTCCAGATGGCCGACCACACCATGGGGCACGTCCACGTTGTCGCCCTGAACGTTGACGGTATCCGCATGTCCCGAGAGAAGCCCCGGCCCGAGCATGTTGACCGAAACCTTCATCCCCGCGCCGCCCAGCCCGGCATCGCTGGCGATGGAGCTGAGGAGCATGCCGGCAGCCACCGGCACGATCACGAAGACCAGCAGCGACACCATGATCGTGGTGAAAAGCGCGAAACGAATGAACGAGCCCACGGTTACCCCGGATTGCGTGTGACCAGTGCCGCTGGCCGGTAACAGGGTAGTCCAGCGGGGCGCGGCCGGCCCACCGTGGAAAGTCCTGCCCGCCTCTATACTTCGCGTTCCCCATGCAGGTCACCACCCGACCGGCCGACCGCAGCAGCGTCGTGCTGGAAGTCCAACTGCCGCCCGAACGTGTCGCACGCGCCGTCGATGAGGCCGTCCGCCACCTCGCTCGCCGTACCCGCGTGCCCGGGTTCCGCCCGGGCAAGGCGCCGCGCGCCATGTTGGAGCGCGCGCTCGGAATCCAGCGCGGCGCGGCCAACGAGCCCGACCCGATCTACGACGACGCTCGCGAGCATCTCTACGAGCGCACCATCCTCGAGGCGCTCAAGGAGCAGGAGATCGATGCCCTGGAGCTGCCCCGTGAGCCGGAGTGGACCAGCTTCAGCGAGACGGAAGGCGCGACCTACACGGTGACGGTGCCGGTTCGCCCGCAGCTGAAGCTCGGGGACTACGCCAACTTCCCCTTCAAGCCGGATGTCGAAGAGCCGGACGACGCCAAGGTCGACCAGGTGGTCGAGCAGCTGCGCGACCAGGCCGCCAGCCTGGTGCCGGTGGAGGGACGCCCCGCACAGAAGGGCGATTTCGCGGTCATCGGATTCGAGGGAACGCTGGACGGCGTGGCGGTGGAAGGTGCCGCATCGGAGCGGCTCCCGCTGGTGATCGGCAACGAACGGATGATCCCGGGCTTCGAGGACAACCTCATCGGCATGGCCGAGGACGAGGAGAAGACGTTCACGGTCCGCTTCCCGGACGACTACGACGAGGAGGCCCTGGCGGGCAAGGACGTGGAATTCACGGCTCGCCTGCGCGAGCTGCGCGAGCGGCGCCTTCCCCCGGCAGATGACACCCTGGCCAGCACCGTCGGGAACTTCGCCACGCTCGCCGAGCTGCGCACGGACATCCGGGCACGCCTGGAGCGCAACGCGCGCGATCGCGCCCGCCACGTCTTCGCCGACCGGATCATCGAATATGCGACCGCCAATGCCACGGCCGACGTGCCGGACCTCCTGGTCGATCGCGAGGTCGAGGTCATGCAGGACGAGCTCAAGGTCCGCCTGGCCGAGCAGGGCATCGGCTACGAGGACTACCTGAAGGCAACCGAGCGGGATGAGGCACAGCTGCTGAGCGGGTACCGCGAGCAGGCCGAGCACCGCGTCAAGGTGCTGCTCACGCTGGCGGCCGTCGCGGACGCGGAAGGCATCACGGTCCCCGACTCGGCCATCGAGGCGGAGATCGAGCGCAGCCGGCAGTCAGCCGCACGGGAGAAGGGCGCGGACGCCCGTGGCGGCTCGAGGTTGGTGGAGTATCTCCAGTCCGATCGCGGCCGGACCTATATCCGCGCGCAGCTGCGCCGCTCGCAGACCGTCGAGGCGCTGATCGACGCCTGGATCGCCAAGCATCCCGAGTTCAGCCACGTCCAGCACATCGAGGACCAGCCGGGTGGGGAGGCGTCCGCCGAGGAGGCCAACGCCATCCAGGCCGCGCAGATTGCCGAATCGCTCGAGCAAGCGGCTGCGGAAGCGGCCAGCGCCGACCCGGCGGGCGAGCCAGAATCCACGGAGCCGTCATTCGTTCCCGAGGGAGTTTCTTCGTGACCACTCGTTCGGTCCCCAGCCGGTCGGCGGCCCTCGCGGCCGCGCAGGCCACCACGGCGATGCTCGTGCCGATGGTCATCGAGACCAGCAGCCGCGGCGAGCGCGCCTACGACATCTACAGCCGGCTGCTCAAGGACCGCATCATCTTCCTGGGCGATGCCATCGAGGACCACGTCGCCAACCTGATCATCGCCCAACTCCTGTTCCTTGAGGCCGAGGACCCGGAGCGCGATATCAGCCTCTACATCAACTCGCCCGGCGGTGTGGTGACCAGCGGCCTGGCCATCTACGACACCATGCAGTACCTGCGGGCGCCAGTCAGCACCATGTGCATCGGCATGGCCGCCTCCATGGCCTCCGTGCTGCTGGCGGCCGGTGCCACCGGCAAGCGCTACGCCCTGCCCAATGCGCGAATCATGATTCACCAGGGCTCGGCGGGCTTCCGCGGCAACACGCCGGACGTGCTGATCCAGGTGAAAGAGGTCGAGGAGCTCAATCGCCTCCTCAATTCCATCCTGGCTCGCCATACGGGGCAGGACGTTGAGCGCATCGCAAAAGACACCGAACGGGACTTTTTCATGTCCCCCGAACAGGCCAAGGCCTATGGCATCATCGACGACGTGTACACGGAGCGGGATCAGTCGCTGATCAGCCAGGCCAAGGCTGCCGGAGTTCTCGGGGGCGAGGGCGCGGCGGTCGATGCCGGCGAGGCGGTGACGCCCCTGGTGGACGACGGCGACTCGCGGCCGTCGCCATCCAAGGGCCCGCGCTGACCGTACGGTCTGAGGACAGACAGAGCGCGATCGGGGACCGTCTGAGATGTCGACTACCACGACTGGAAGCAAGGGCACCAAGGTTCCTTATCGCTGCTCGTTCTGCGGCAAGAGCCAGGAGCAGGTCCGCAAGCTGATCGCCGGCCAGGGCGTCTACATCTGCGACGAGTGCATCAACCTCTGCCAGGAAATCATCGAAGAGGAGATGCTGGAAACGCCGCGGACCAAGCCGCACGCGGC
>CAZENL010000151.1:0-5847 GCA_964513505.1 uncultured Anaerolineaceae bacterium | reverse complement strand
GCCAGCCGCCGGAGCTGCATCTCCAGGATGGCGTTGGCCTGGATCTCGCTGAGCTGGAAGCGCGACATCAGGTTCTGCCGCGCGTCCTCCACATCCGACGACTCGCGGATCGTGCGGATGACCGCGTCCAGGTTATCCAGCGCGATCTTCAGGCCTTCCAGGATGTGGGCGCGGTCACGTGCCTTCTGGAGATCGAATTCGGTGCGGCGGCGGACGACTTCGCGGCGCCAGTCGATGTGGTGCTGGAGGATCTGCTTCAAGGGCAGCGTCTGCGGCTGTCCGTCGACCAGCGCGACCACGTTGGCGTTGAACGCCAGCTGGAGCGGCGTGTGCTTGAACAGGTTGTTCAGCACGGAGCGGGGGTTCGCGTCGCGCTTGCACTCGATCACCAGGCGCATGCCGTCACGGTCCGACTCGTCGCGCAGGTCGGCGATGCCCTCGATCTTCTTGGTCGTGACGAGCTCGGCGATCTTCTCCACCAGGGTCGCCTTGTTGACCTGGTAGGGCAGCTCCGAGACCACGATGGCCATGCGGTCCTGGCGCGTCTCCTCGAACGCGCATTGCGCCTGCATCACCACGCGGCCACGGCCGTGTGCGTACAGGTCGCGGATGGCGTCGATGCGTTCCTTCTGGCCGGTCAGTGCGTTGCGGCGCTCGTCGTAGCGGAAGATGGTTGCCCCGGTGGGAAAGTCGGGGCCCAGCACGTACTCGCAGAGCGCTTCGGTGGTCAGGTTCGGGTCGTCGATGAGGGCCTGGGTGGCACGGCAGACCTCACCGAGGTGGTGCGGCGGAATGTTGGTGGCCATGCCGACCGCGATGCCCGAGGAGCCATTGATGAGCAGGTTCGGAAGCTTCGCCGGCAGCACGGATGGCTGCATGCGGGTGCCGTCGTAGTTCTCGACGAAATCGACGGTGTCCTTCTCGATGTCGGCCAGGAGCTCCGCGCTGATCGCGGTCATGCGCGCTTCCGTGTACCGCATGGCGGCCGGCGGGTCGCCGTCCACCGAGCCGAAGTTGCCCTGCCCGTCGATGAGCGGGTAGCGCAGCGAGAAATCCTGTGCCAGGCGCACCAGGGCGTCGTACAGCGCCACGTCGCCGTGCGGGTGGTACTTGCCCATCACGTCGCCGACGATGGCGGCGCACTTGCGGTACGAGGCCGTCGAGTTGAGGCCCATCTCGTTCATGGTGTAAAGGATTCGGCGGTGGACGGGCTTCAGGCCGTCGCGCACGTCGGGGAGCGCGCGGCTCACGATCACGCTCATGGCGTAGTCGAGATACGCGCTGCGCAGCTCGTCCTCGATGGGCGACGGGACCACGCGACCGACCTGGTCGGTCATGCCGATCTCCTCGCGAAGCGTTGACCCTGCATGGCCACGGCGCGATCGGTGAGCGTGTCGTCAGTCCCCGCGGCGGCCGCCAGGAACGTCGCCGCGGCAAGGCCCGCGGGACTCGTTGACGTGGCGCCGGGGCGGCGCCGGATCCCGGTCAGCCGCGACCGGATGTCTGCGGCCACGCCCGGATCGATGAGCGCCACGGCATCGCGGATCACCCAGGCCCGATTGCCGTCCTGCGTGTCCGCGGCGATGCGGGTCTGGTCCTGGAGCAGCTGCACCGCCTGCTCCGGAGCCACGCGGCTCCATTCGCGGATCGCCCAGCTGAGCGCCTTCTGGACCTGGTCGTCCGCGTCGCCGATCAGCTGCGCCACGATGGAAAGGGCCCTCGGCGCAATGGCCGCAACGGCGCCGGCTCGGCGGGCCGCCGGCGTCAGGCAGTAGGGCAGGCGCGCCAGGGTCGAGCCGACCAGGCGCCGCTCCATCCGATGCTGGGAGTAAACCAGCTGCTCGATCTCCGCCCAGCGAAACGGCTCGGCGAGGATGCCGACCGCATAGACGTCCGCCAGCGAGTCCACGCTGATCCAGTCGTTGGCACCGCGCGCCAGTCGCCGCATGAGCTGCCACGCACGTTCCGGGTCGTCCGGCAGCGTCCGGCGCAGGGCCGGCAGGCTGAAGAGGCGCACCTCGCGGTATTCCGATCGCGCCAGGCGCTGCGCCAGCCAGAGTGCCGAGCTGGAGCTGGATTCCCCGAGCGGTCGCTTCAGGGCACGCTCGATGGCGTGCACCAGCGGCCAGCGGACGCCGATCGTGGCGCCGGACCCGGGCGCAATGCGCTCCTGCTCCTGCTCGTAGCCGGGGTCGGCGAGCAGCTGGAGACCCTCGGTGAGGCTGCGCGTGAACGCCTCGGGATCCTCGATCAGGTCCGCGAGTGCGGCGCCGAGGCCGCGGGCCGTTGGCAGGCGCTCCTCCACGAATGCCGCGGCGACTCGGCTGACGTCAGATGTCAAGGTTCTGCACCTGACGCGCCTGTGCCTTGATCCAGTCGCGACGCGGCTCGACCTTTTCGCCCATCAGGATGGTGAAGTAGTGGTCCGCCTGGCCGGCGTCACCCACGTCGTCCACGGTGACCTGGAGCAGCGTGCGCGTCTCCGGGTTCATGGTCGTCTCCCAGAGCTGCTCGGCGTTCATCTCGCCGAGGCCCTTGAAACGCTGCACGGTCAGGTTCTTGACCTTCATCTCCTTGATGATCCGGTCGCGGTCCTTTTCGTCCGTGGCGTAGCGCGTGACCTTGCCGGTGGAGACGCGGAAGAGCGGCGGCTGGGCGATGTAGAGGTGCCCGGCGTCCACCAGCTCGGGCATATTGCGGTAGAAGAAGGTCATCAACAGGGTGCGGATGTGCGCCCCGTCCACGTCCGCGTCCGCCAGCAGAATGACCTTGTGGTAGCGCAGCTTGGCCAGGTCGAACGTCTCGCCGATGCCGGTGCCGAGCGCGATGATCAATGGCCGGATCTTCTCGCTGGAGAGCACCTTGTCCAGGCGCGCCTTCTCGACGTTGAGCATCTTCCCGAACATCGGCAGGATCGCCTGGGAGCGCCGGTCGCGACCTTGCTTGGCTGAGCCGCCGGCCGAGTCGCCCTCCACAATGTAGAGCTCGCTGCGCTCCGGGTCGCGTTCCTGGCAGTCGGCCAGCTTGCCCGGGAGCGCGGCGCCCTCCAGGGCACTCTTGCGGATGACCAGGTCGCGGGCCTTGCGCGCCGCCTCTCGGGCGCGTGCCGCGGTGAGCGACTTCTCGATGATGCGGCGACCGTCGCTCGGGTTTTCCTCCAGGTACTGGCGAATGCCTTCCGAGACCGCCCCCTGGACCTGGCCCTTGACGTCCGCGTTGCCGAGTTTGGCCTTGGTCTGGCCTTCGAACTGCGGCTCGGTCAGCTTGACGCTGACGACCGCGGTGAGGCCTTCTCGCACGTCCTCGCCGGAAAGGTTGCTGCCGGAGTCCTTGATGACGCCGTTGCGGCGCGCCCAGTCGTTGAGCGACGTGGTGAGGCCGGCCCGGAAGCCGGCCACGTGGGTGCCGCCGTCCACGGTGTTGATGTTGTTCGCAAAGGCAAGGACCGTCTCGGTGTACGTGTCGTTGTACTGGATGGCCACCTCGATGGAGGTGGGTCCGTCTCGCCGGTCGATCGAGATCGGCTTGGCCTGGATCACGTCCTTGTTCTTGTTGAGGTGCCGGACGAAGCTGACCAACCCGCCTTCGAAGTAGAAGTTCTTCTCGCGCGCGGGCTCCACGCGCTCGTCAAGGAGGCGGATGTGGACGCCTTTGTTGAGGTACGCCGACTCACGCAGCCGCTGGGCCACCGTGTCGAAGCTGAAGTCCAGCGTCTCGAAGACCTGGGCGTCCGGCTTGAACGAGGTGGTGGTGCCGTGGCGACCGTTGGAGGCGCCCATGAGCGCGACCGCTCCGCGCGGCTTGCCGCGGTCGTAGTCCTGTGCCCAGACCTTACCGTCGCGGGCCGACTCGACGTGCAGCCATTCCGACAGCGCATTGACCACGCTGACCCCCACGCCGTGGAGGCCGCCGGAGACCTTGTATCCCCCGCCGCCGAACTTGCCGCCGGCGTGGAGCACTGTGTGCACCACCTCGAGAGCGTCCTTGCCGGTCTGCTTCTGACGGCCTACGGGCACGCCGCGGCCGTCATCGCTGTTCACGACGCTGCCGTCGGCCCGGATGGTGACCTCGATACGGGACGCAAAGCCGGCCATCGCCTCATCGATCGAGTTGTCCACCACCTCCCAGATCAGGTGGTGCAACCCGCGGGCATCTGTGGATCCGATGTACATGCCCGGACGCCGCCGGACGGCTTCGAGGCCCTCCAGGACCTGGATGCTTTCGGCCGTGTACGCACCGCTCGCGTTGGCGGCCCTCTGGCTTCGCCGCGCGTTGCGGGCGGCCTGGGTGGTCGGATCTCCGGGCCGCGGCTCCACGCTCATCGCTCGCCTCCGGCCAGCCGCTCAACGAGCCGGGCGAGGTCGTCCGCGTCGAAATAGCTGATGGTGATGCGGCCTCCACGGGCCCTCGGTTGCAGGGTCACCTTGGTGGCCAGGGCATCGCGCAAGATGGTCTCCATTCGTTCGATGTCCGGGTCGGCAGGGCGCGCCGACACCGCGGTCGTTGCTGCGGCTTCTTTTTGGTCGCGAAGTCCACGCACGAGCCGCTCGGTCTCGCGAACGGACAGCTCTCGAGACTCGACCACTGCCAGCAGGCGCTCCTGGTCGGCATGGTCATGGAGCCCGGCGATCGCCCGTGCGTGACCTTCGGAGATGCGCCCTTCCTCCACGGCCGATTGGACAGCCGCGGCAGCGTCGAGCAACCGAAGCGTGTTGGTGATAGCGGGACGCGATCGTCCAACCCGTCCCGCGACGTCTTCCTGCGTGAGTCCGAATTCGTCGATGAGTTGGCGAAAGGCACGCGCCTGGTCCATGGCGTTGAGGTCGGCGCGCTGCAGATTCTCCACGAGCGCCAGGGCCAGTTGCTGCTGCCGGTCGGCGCTGCGCACGACGGCGGGGATTCGTTCGAGACCGGCGATCTCCGCCGCGCGGAGACGGCGCTCGCCTGCGACCAACTGGAATCCCCCGTCGACCGGAGTTACCAGGATGGGTTGCAGCAGGCCGTGCTCGCTGATGCTGGCCGCGAGATCGCGCAACGCGATCGGATCGAATGCGCGCCGAGGTTGGTAGGGGTTGGGGATGACCTCGGCGATCGCAACCTCCCGCGGTCGATCGTCCTCCGCCATCGAAGGGATCAAGGACGCAAGTCCCCGCCCCAGGCCGCCCGTGGTTCGACGTGCGTCAACGGTCATGCTGAAGTCACCCAGGCAGGCTGGCGGACCGGCCGCTGAGCATCGGCGGCGCCATCGGGCATGGACTTTGTGGTTCCGTCACGCGTCAGCAACTCCGCCGCGAGCTCGCGATACGCCTGGGCTCCCCGCGAACTGGGGCTGTAGAGCGGGATCGGGCGGCCGTAGCTGGGCGCCTCCGCAAGGCGCACGCTGCGCGGCACGACGACGTCGAAGACGTGGGCGCCCAGGTGGCGATGCACTTCGGCGCTCACGTCCGCGGAGAGTGTTGTCCGGGCGTCGAACATCGTCAGCACGACGCCTTTGAGATGGAGTGTTGGATTCACGCGGTCCCGCACGAGATTGATGGTGGAGAGCAGCTGGCCGAGTCCCTCGAGCGCGTAGTACTCGCATTGGATTGGCACAAGGACGCTGTCCGCGGCAGCCAGTGCGTTGACGGTGAGCAGGCCGAGGGATGGCGGGCAGTCAAGCAGGATGAACTCGTAATCGTCGGCAATGGGTGCGAGGGCGTGGGCCAGGCGGCGTTCTCGGTCCGGGAGCGACACCAACTCCACCTCTGCTCCGGCGAGGTGCCGAGACGACGGCACGATCCAGAGTCCTTCAATGCGCGTCGGCTCCACGACATCCGCGAGCGGGATGGATCCGACGAGTGCCTCGTA
>CAZENL010000150.1:0-6088 GCA_964513505.1 uncultured Anaerolineaceae bacterium | reverse complement strand
GAGGCGTGCGCGTTGACGTAGTCGATGCTGGCCGCCTTGACGCCGCCGTCCGCCATGGCCAGGCGTGCGGCACGCGCGGACTGCAGGCCGTCCGGCCGCGGCTGGACCATGTGGTACGCGTCGCTGGTGGCCGCGTAGCCGCGGATCTCGGCGTACGGGACGGCGCCTCGGCGCTCGGCGGCCTCAGCTTCCTCCAGCACCAAGAGGGCAGCGCCCTCGCCCATGATGAAGCCGTCTCGATCGACGTCGAAGGGGCGGGCCGCGTGTGCCGGGTCGTCGTTGTGGCCGGCACCGAGCGCCCGAATGATGTCGAAGGCACCGAACGCGAGCGGGCTCAGCGGCACTTCCACGCCGCCCGCCACGGCCGCGTCCGCGCTGCCGTCCCGGATGGCGCGGAACGCCTCGCCGATCGCCACCGCCCCCGCCGCGCACGAGTTGGCCGTGGAGAGGATCGGGCCGTGCAGCCCCAGCGCAATGCCAACGTTGGCCGGCGCCGCGCCGCCGAACACGGCCAGTGCCAGGTTTGGTGCCACCTGGCGGATCCCCTTCTCCAGAAAACGCTCGTGCTGGATCTCGGCGTAGGCGATGCCGCCGAGCGCCGAGCCCACGTAGATGCCGACCCGATCGGCGCGCACACCGGCACGCGGCCCGACCTTGAGCCCGGCGTCCGCCATGGCCAGCCGTCCGCTCGCGAGCGCGAACTGGCTGAAGCGGTCGGTCGACCGGGCTTCCTTGGCCGTCAGGTGATCGGTCGGCTCGAAGTCGTCGATCTGGGCCGCCACCTTGGAACGGAACGGCGCGGGATCGAAGCGATCGATGGCTTTGACAGCCGAACGGCCCGCGTGCAGCCCATCCCAGAACGCGTCGCGCCCGATCCCGATCGGCGTGACCAGCCCCAGGCCCGTGATCCAGACGCGCCGGTTGCCGTTCCTCATGAGGTCTGGTTCGTCGCGAACGGGCGGCGGGATGTTGCGCGAGCGTCGCGGCCCTCCGCGAGTGCTCGGAACCGACGCAGTGTCCGCGTGGCGATCGGCGCGGTGAAGTAGCGATCCACGAGGCGCGGCAGCACCTCGGGGCCGAGCACCGGCAGTGGCCGCGAGAAGTCGTGCTCGATGGTGACCCGGCTGCGTGCCGAATCCCCGGGGAGTGGCCGGATGTGCCAGGTCACGCGCATGCCGCGGGTCACACCGCGCACGTGCGCAAAGTGCAGCTGCAGGTCCGCGGTATCCGCCGCGTCCGACCAGCAGATCGCGCGCCACGTCACGGGGACGGGCAGCCGTCCGAAACGCCGCACGGCAACGAACTGGGCAAGCACCCGCCCGCCGCGGCTGGCCAGCACCGCGGAACGGCGGTAATGGGGCAGCCGCTCCGTCCACCGGCTCACGTCCCGCGCCAGCTCGAAGACAACCTGGCCGGGGGCCGCGACCTCGATGGACACCGAGCTACGCACTCCGCACCGGCTGCGATCGCTCGGCCATGGCCAGACCCAGGTGCACGAGATCGACCAACGGCAACGCGGCCAACTCCGAGCGCGAGAACCAATCCGCCCGGTCCGTCGAACCGCCCGTCTCGTGACGCAGCTCGCCCGGCTCCGCCTCCACCCGGTAGACGATGCGGATGCTGTGGAGCGGCCCTGGCCGCTCTGCGTTTGGGCCGTACACGGCGCTTTCCACGCCAAGCAGCGCCATCACATGGCCATGGAGCCCGGTTTCCTCCTCCAGCTCGCGGAGCGCGCCGGCCTCGGGGTCCTCGCCGAAGTCCAGGCCGCCGCCGGGCAACGTCCACTTGTCGCGGTCCAGCTCATCGATGCTCAGCCGGCAGAGCAGGATCCGTCCCTGCTCGTCCTCGACCACGCACGAGGCGGCCACGCGCGTCCTGCGATCCTCAGCCACCGGCAGCGGGCCGTTGCACGATCGGCGAGTCGGCGAAGCGTTGTCGGGCAAGCGTCAGCGGAGCGTCAACGTGCACAGACCGACTATACGGACCGCGTCACGGCCGCAGCAGCGCCGCCAGAAAGCGCGGCTGAAGCGCGCGTTCTGGCGGCTGGAGATCTGCCATTACGCCCGCGAACGTGTTGCGCAGCTCGGTTCTGGCGCCCAGGCGTCGCACCGCGTATCCCAGTAGCTCGGGACGAGCCAGGAAGGCCTGGAGCAGCCACGAGATCAGGTCCTTGCGACGGAAGCGAGCGCGGATGCGGCGGTCGTAATCCGCCGGCGCCGGGCCGCCCGGATCGGCGAGGAAGTCGCGAACGGCGGCCACGGCGAGATCCGCCGACACCAGCGCCCGATGCAGGCCCTCGCCGCTGATGGGATCGATGAAGCCGGTCGCGTCGCCCACCAACAGGAATCCCGGGCCGGAGCGGGCCGAGACGCGATTGGCCAGAGGAAGGGCGACGGCCAGCTCGTCGGACGCGGTTGCCGCGGACAGGGTGGTCCATGGCTCCGGCAGCTCCCCGAGGAACTGCCGCGCAACGTCGATGGGACGGTGGCCGCGGGCAAGGGCACGCCGCAGCGCCCGCTCGCCGACCACGATTCCGATGTTGACCCTGTCGCCGGGCACCGGGCAGATGCCGCAGTACCAGCCGCGCCCGATGACCATGTGGCCCTCGCGGGTCGAGCAATTGCCGGCGTCCAGGTGAAAGGTCATGCCGGCGCGCCGCAGCCGCCGCGCGGAACGCTGGACGCCGAACGAGCGAGCCACCAGCGAGCCCGGGCCATCCGCCCCGACGACGAGCCGGGCACGCCAGCTCTGAGGGCCGTCCCCGCCGTCGTGGTGAGAGACCAGCACGCTGGAACGCTCACCCGCTTCGCCCGGCCGAACCTCCCGCACGGTCACTCCACGGATGACGTGCGCGCCGGCGGCGGCGGCCCGAGCCAGCAATTCCGCGTCCAGGCGCACACGGTCGGCCCCGCACGCGCCACCGAAGGCGGCGTAGTCGAGCCGGCACATGGCGCCGGTCAGCGTCTGGACCACCAGCGCCGGAACGTGCGCGACGAGCGTCTCGAGTTGCGGTCCGTCGAGCCCCAGCGCAGCCAGCCGCGCCCGCGTCAATGGGGAGCTGTAGACGCCGCAGGCGCGCCATTTCGGCTCGCTCGACCTCTCGAAGAGCACCACCTCGACGCCGGCACGGGCCAGCCCAATCGCGGTGGCCGCTCCGGCTGGACCGCCACCCACGATCGCGACCTCGACGCGTTGCTCAGTCACCGGCGGCGGCTCGTGGCGTCGGCACGAACGCCAGCGCAAATCGATGCCGCAGCAGGTCGTGGTAGCGCGCCACTTCCACCAGCCCGGCCCTGCTCGCCAGCTGCGCCACTTCCGCCGGCAGGTAGGCGCGGCGCACGGACAGGGGAGCGTCATGGCGGGTGTAGGCATTGCGCGTCGCGACGCGTGTCAGCAACCACGCGCCGAGCCAGGCCAACTGGCTGCGTTCCAGGTCGTTGATCACGATGCCGATCCGGCTCACCCGGGCCATTTCCTGCATCAGCCGCAGCGCGTCGACGGGTTCCGTGTGGTGCAGCACCAGGGAGCAGTGCGCGATGTCGAAGCTGCGGTCCGGGTACGGCAGGCGCTCGCCGGCCACCATCTCCAGGCCGAGCGATGCAGGGCCGGCCGAGACACGCCGGCGGGCCGCGGCCAGGATCTCCGGCCGTGTGTCGACGGCAGTGATGCGCAACCAACGGCCCGGGCGCCCGATCGACGCGATGAGCGCGTCAGGGATGTCTGCCGCGCCGGTCCCTACGTCCAGCAGTTCGGTATCACCGGAATGGCCGCGCAGGAGCGCGAGCACGGCCTTCCGGGAAAGCGCAACGCCACCCAACCAGCGATTGATACGGACCAGGTCACGCAGATTCCCGTCCAGCGTCGCCACGTCAAGCGGGCCGTCGAGCAGCTCTTCCTTGTCCGCCTGTCGATCCACCAACCAAGCCTAGCGCCTGCGAGCTGGCGTAGGCACGACCCAACAGGCTCCGGACCCCGAGCAAAGGTGACCGAATGGTCACCATTAGAAGCGGGAGCATTCACCCGATGGGTGTACCCTGAGCTCGATGCCACCGCGCAAACGTTCGGCCGCCGTGCAAACAAGCTCGCTCACCCCGCGCAGCCGGTCCGCGACGGTCGGCCGCGGAACCGATTCCCCTTCAAGCTGGGGCTTCGGCGACGGTCAGCAGATCCCCTGGGAGTACGCGCCGGCGCCGGAGTCGCGCGACGTGGTCAAGCTCAAGTCGCGCTACGGGCTGTTCGTGGGCGGCAAGGAGATCGCGCCCAAGAGCGGCCAGTGGTTCACGACCATCGATCCGGCCACGGAAGAGCCGCTGGCCGAGGTCGCGAGGGCCGGCGTGGAGGACGTCAACAACGCGGTGGCCGTGGCACGCCGCGCGTTCAAGCGCTCGTGGGGAGAGCTGCCCGGCAGCGAGCGTGCCAAGTACCTCTTCCGTATCGCCCGCATCCTGCAGGAGCGCAGCCGCGAGTTCGCCGTGCTTGAGACGCTCAACAACGGCAAGCCCATCAAGGAGACGCGGGACGTGGACGTGCCGCTGGCCGCGGCGCACTTCTGGTACTACGCCGGCTGGGCGGACAAGCTGGAGTACGCCTTCCCCGGCCGCGACCCAAAGCCGCTCGGCGTCTGCGCCCAGGTGATCCCGTGGAACTTCCCGCTGCTGATGCTGGCCTGGAAGATCGCCCCGGCGCTGGCCGCGGGCAACACGGTGGTGCTCAAGCCGGCCAGTTCCACGCCACTGACGGCCATGCTCTTCGCCGACGTGTGCCGCCAGGCGGACCTGCCGGCTGGCGTCGTCAACATCATCACGGGACCCGGCGAGATCGGCCTTGCGCTGGTCAAGCATCCGGACGTGGACAAGGTGGCCTTCACGGGCTCCACGGCCGTCGGCAAGGAGATCGGCCGCGCACTCGCGGGCAGCGACAAGGCCCTGACGCTTGAGCTCGGCGGCAAGGCCGCCAACATCGTCTTCGATGACGCGGCACTGGACCAGGCGATCGAAGGCGTGGTCAATGGCATCTTCTTCAACCAGGGCGAGGTGTGCTGCGCCGGGAGCCGGCTGCTGGTGCAGGAGTCGATCTTCGATCCGTTCGTCGAACGCTTGAAGGACCGGCTGGCGACGCTGAGGGTCGGCGATCCGCTGGACAAGAACACCGATGTCGGCGCCATCAACAACGCCGCGCAGCTGGCCAAGATCGAGGAACTGATCGAAGCTGGCGTGGCAGAAGGTGCGGACATCTACCAGCCGGCGTGCGAGCTGCCGTCGCGCGGTTTCTTCGTCCGGCCAACGCTGTTCACCAACGTGGCGCAATCCAGCCGCATCGCGCAGGAGGAGATCTTCGGGCCGGTGCTGTCGGTGATCACCTTCCGCACGCCGGACGAGGCGGTCGAGAAAGCCAACAACACGCCGTACGGCTTGTCCGCCGGCGTCTGGACGGAAAAGGGCTCGCGAATCTTCGCCATGGTCAAGCGCCTGAAGGCCGGCGTGGTCTGGGCCAACACGTTCAACCGCTTTGACCCGACCAGCCCGTTCGGCGGCTACAAGGAGTCCGGCTACGGCCGGGAAGGCGGCCTGCACGGGATGCTCGCCTACGTGGACCTGGGGGACGGGCACTGATGGCCGCTCCACCCACCCGGGCCGTGGTGCTCCCGGATGAGCCGGCGCTCCCGGCGCGAATCGCCGTCCGCAAGACCTACAAGATCTACATCGGCGGGCAGTTCCCGCGCTCGGAATCCGGCCGCTCATACGTGGTGGCCCGGCCGGATGCAACGCCGCTTGCCAACGCCGTTCGCGGTTCGCGCAAGGACGTGCGGGACGCGGTCAAGGCGGCACGCGGCGCGTTCGCCGGCTGGTCCGATCGGACGGCCATGAACCGCGGCCAGGTGCTGTACCGCGCGGCAGAGGTGCTGGAAGGCCGTCGCGACCAGTTTCAGCAAGAGGTCGCCGAGGCGGAGGGCCTGGCGCCCGCGCAGGCGCGCGAACAGGTCGACCGCTCGATCGATCGCTGGGTCTGGTATGCCGGCTGGGCGGACAAGATCACGCAGATCCTGGGCACCGTGAACCCGGTCGCGGCCAGCTACTTCGACTTCACC
>CAZENL010000149.1:4241-6099 GCA_964513505.1 uncultured Anaerolineaceae bacterium | reverse complement strand
GGCTAGGATTCATCTGGTCGGGACGATAGCAGAGGAGGCATGAGGACGCGGATGACTGAGCCGGCGGACGCCACGGGCGGTGAATCGAGCGCGGGCAGCGGCCTGCTGGCGGAGCTGTCGTGGCGAGGGCTGGTCCAGGAATCGAGCCAGGGCCTGGCGGCGCGACTGGGGCGCGGCCCGATCAGCGGCTACATCGGCTTCGACGCGTCGGCCACTTCTCTGCATGTGGGCCACCTGCTCCAGGTGTTCCTGCTGACGCATCTCCAGCGGGCCGGCGGCCGGCCGGTGGTGGTGATCGGCGGCGCGACCGGGATGATCGGCGACCCGTCCGGCAAGAGCAGCGAGCGCAAGCTGCTTGACGACGAGGCCATCTCCCGGAATGCGGCGGCCATCAAGGGGCAGCTGGAGTCGTTCCTGGACTTCTCCGCCGGCCCCACGGAACCGCTGGTGGTGGACAACCGCGAATGGCTCGGGAAGTACACCATGCTCGAGTTCCTCCGCGAGATCGGGAAGCACTTCTCGATCCCCTACATGCTGGCCAAGGACTCGGTGCAGCAGCGCCTGGCGGCCGGCATGAGCTTCACCGAGTTCTCGTACATGACGCTGCAATCAGCCGACTTCCTGCACCTGCACCGGGATCGCGGCGTAGAGCTGCAGCTCGGCGGCGCCGACCAGTGGGGCAACATCACGGCCGGCCTGGAGCTAATTCGCCGCGTGGAGGGCCGCGAGGAAGGGGAGGAGGCGTCGGCGTTTGGCCTTGTGTCGCCGCTGCTGCTGACACGCGCCGGCGTGAAGATGGGCAAGTCGGAGCGCGGCGCCATCTACCTGGATCCCGCGCTGACCTCGCCGTACGAGTTCTTCCAGTACTGGCTCAACGACGAGGACGAGCTGGCGGTCCAGCACCTGCGCTGGCTGACGCTGCTCGGCGCCGGCGAGATCGCGCGCATCGAGGCGGAGCAGGCGGCCAAGCCTGGGGAGCGGCCGGCCCATCGGGCGCTGGCGTTCGACTTGACTGCGAGGGTGCACGGGAAGGCTGAGGCGGAGCGCCAGGTTCGCGTGGCGGCAGCGGCGTTCAGCGGCGAGCCGGTCACGGACCCGGACGTGCTGGACGTCCTCTACAAGGAGATCGGCGGGTTCGTGTTGACGCCGGAGCTGCTTGCCGGAGACGTGCTGGGGCTCGCCGTGGCCAGTGGGCTGTTCGCGTCCAACGGCGAGGCCCGACGCGCGATCAGCCAGGGCGGCTTGAGCGTGGACGGAAGGCGCGTGTCAGCCCCGGACGAGAAGCTGCCGGCGCCCGGCGCGGGCGGTCACCTGCTGGTCCGTGCCGGCAAAAAGCGGTTGGCAGTGGGCAAGGTCGCGCACTGAGAGCGTCAAGCCCGATACGGAGCAAGGCGGCCAAACTGGTGATCCTCCCCAAGATCCGGGATCCGCGGTTGATCACCGTGCGTCGCGGCGGGACCCTCCAGGACGACGATCACCGCCTTCTCGCGATCTGGGCGGCTGACTGTGCGGAGCACGTGCTGCACCACTTCGAGCAGGCGCAGCCGGCGGACGACCGTCCACGTCGGGCGATCGACCTCGGGCGCGCCTGGGCGCGAGGTGAGAGCACGTGGTGGGAGGCCCGCTCGGCGGGCGGCCACGCCAATGCCGCGGCCAGGGACCTGAGCGGGGCCGCTCGCCATGCCGCGTACGCTGCGGGCCAGGCGGCGGCCGTGGGCCACGTGGCCGCCCACGAGCTTGGTGCCGCGGCCTACGCGATCAAGGCTGCGCGGGCGGCAGCGGCGGAAGAGGACCGCGTAGAGGCCGGCCGTTTGGAGTGCCGGTGGCAGCGCGCACAACTCCCCCGCCAGATCCGAGA
>CAZENL010000149.1:0-4141 GCA_964513505.1 uncultured Anaerolineaceae bacterium | reverse complement strand
TGCAGGTCGTCGATGGCCTGCGCCAGGTAGGTCAGCTTGGTCGAGCCGACCATGCACACGATGATCGGCGGGTCCGCTGCGTCGTCGCGGTACATGGTGTAGTCGGACGTCTGAGGCGGCGTCTTGAGCTGCCAGGGATCGGCCTTGGTGCCAGCGCCTGCGACATGGTGGGACATGGTCACGCTGCTCCTGTCTGCGGGCCGGTGCTCTCGGCCTTCTTCTTGAGCGCCTCTCCGAACTGTTCGAACGAGCCGCTGAGATCGGGGATCTGCCGGGTCATCATGCCAGCCAGCGGACCGCGGTAGCCCTCCTGCATGTGGAAATCGGTGGTGCCGTCGCCGCGATCGTTCAGCGTGAACACGCGCTCGCCCGTGAACAGCCCGAGCGGCATGCCGCCGGTCCACACCATGCGCTGCGGCGCATCGAAGACGCTGACCTTCACCGGGAAGGTGCGGCCAGGGTTCACCGGAACAAACACCTTGATGCTCTCCGACGGGGCAATGCGGCCTTCGATCCGCGTGACCGCCGGGTTCCAGCCCGGGTAGGCGGCTGCGTCGGTGAGAATCGCCCAGACCTGCTGGGGCGATGCCTGGATCGACTTGCTGACCTGAAAGCTCTTGGTGGGCACGGGCACTTCCTCCTTGGTAACGGTCCGGCTACCGTAACATCCCGGTTACGGAGCAGCAAGCCCAGAGCGTAACCTGGCTGTTACGGTCAGCGTCCGCTACCATCCGGGGACATGGCCCTCCCCAAGCCCTCCGGTGATCCGTTCGGTGCCCTCGGCGATGCCCATCGCCGCGCGATCGTGGAGCTCCTTGGAACCGGCGGCCGGTCCGTGCAGGAGATCGCGGACGCGCTGCCGGTGAGCCGGCCCGCCGTGTCGCGACATCTCAAGTTGCTCAAGGAGGCCGGGCTGGTGGTCGAGGAGCCGCAGGGGACGCGGCGCATTTACCGGCTACACGACCAGGGCGTGGCCGCGGTCGAGGAATACCTCCGCCAGGTCTGGGGCGATGCCGCCGCGCGCTTCCGGCTAGTGGCGGAAAACACGACGCCCAAGAGCCCCGCCAAGTGACCGAGGCCGTTCAGCTCGAGCCGATCCGGCTTTCGTTCGAGGTCGCCTGCAGCCCGGAGCACGCCTTCGAGGTCTGGACCGCGCGCACGTCCAGCTGGTGGCCGCTCTCCCACACCGTTTCGGTGGAGCGAGGACTGGACGTGGTGATCGAGGGGCGCGACGGCGGCCGCATCTACGAGCGGACGCCCACGGGCGCTGAGCATGACTGGGGCCAGATCACGGAGTGGGAACCGCCCCGCCGGCTGGTCTACCAATGGCACCTTCGCCAGGATCGTGCGGATGCGACCGAGGTGGAGGTGCGCTTCCTGGCCGTCGACGACGGCGGAAGCGCCACCCGGGTCGAGATCGAGCATCGCGGTTGGGAACGCCTGGGTGAACGGGCCACGGCACGCCGCCAGGCCAATGTCGCGGGCTGGAATGGGTTGCTGCCGCACTTCATCGAGGCGGCCGCGACCGAATAAGACCATTCCCAGGCACGCACGTGCGTGCTAGGTTTCGCGGCAGCGCCGAAGGCGGGAACGGCGCGGCGGGATCCGATCGCTGAAGCTGGAAGACCTCGAGACGTGCCAAGCCGGCGCCTGGTCGTGGCCATCATGGTTCTCCTCACGGCGTGCTCCAACGCCACGCCCGCGGCGCCGACTCCGACCACGGGTGGCGCACCCACCGCTGGGGCCGCGCCGACCGCCGCCGCCACGCCCACCGCCGCCGCCGAGACGGCAGTCCCCATCGAGTCCGCGGCAGCGTCCGTGGCACCCACCGGTTCAGCCACCGCCGAGCCCTCGCTGCCGCCCGAATCAGCGGCACCGACGGAAGGCCCACTGCCCAGCCCCACCACGCCACCACCAACAGAGCCGCTGCCGACCCAGACGCCGGCCGCGAGTCCTGAGCCCTATGCGCCAGCCGCCGACGATGCCACGCTGCTCCCGCCGGCCGCGGCGATGCCGGCCGGCGCACCGGAGGACGCCGCAGCCGCGCTCGCGACGCAGGTGCTGGCCGGCGGCGACGCCGGTGTCGGCGCACTGCGCACCGCGCTGGTCCATGCCGGCATCGGCATCGTGGACCTGGACGGAACCGTGATCGATCCGCCGGCCAAGCCGTCGATCGGCATGAACGTGCAGGCGGGCCAGCTGCCGCTCCTGGTGGCGCTGGCGCAGCGCGGCGCGTCAACGACGCTCAACGACCTCCTGGCGGACTGGTCCGACATCCTCGGCACGAAGCTGCCGCTTGCGGCCGGCCGCAAGGCGATTGCCGCCGACTACTTCGCGGCCGCGAGCGCCAACCGCCCGGCCCCGGTCCATTTCTATGCGCTATTCCTGGACGCGCTCGGCTCCACGAACCCGCTCCCGAACCTTCTTGCGCTCGACCAGGATCCGGACAACGTCTGGCTGAACGGGGCGCAGGTCTTCCTGATCCTCGTCCAGTGGGCGCACGACGACGTGGCGTTCCGTGCCGCCCACACATCCGGCCTGCTCCAGACGGAGAGCGTCGCCGGTGCGGCCGCCGATGCCGGCCTGCCGTGCACGCTGGGCTCCAGTGAGCAGGCCACCAGCGATGCGGCGGGGTCCACGACCGCCACGATTGCCGGGGCCTTTTGGAGTTGGGTCACCGGAGCGTCCCACTCGCCGCCCGGAGCGGGTCCGGTCCCGGGTTCCGGGGGCTTCGGAGGTGCCCAGATCGCCTCGATCATGCTCACCGTCGCCCAGGCAATCGCGAGCGCGGCCATGTTCGACGGCGACATGCAGCTATCCGGCAACCCGCCGCTGGTGCGCACCAAGTCCACCAGCCAGCCCGGCGAGGACCGCACGCTGACCGTCACGGTCAAGTTCAACGTCGGCAAGGGCCAGTACGCCAACTGCCTGCGCTACATCCTCAACCTGTCCGGCCAGGACTTCAGCCTGCCCAATGACGGCGCGCTCAAGGGGGGCAAAATCCACTGGATCATGCTCGCTACCGGGAACTCGCTCGACGGGCCTGCCCAGTTCTACCAGCTTGGGGGAACCTCAGCGGTCGACACGGTGACCGACGACAACGGCCAGTCCCAGACGGGCCTCCAGGGATCGCAGCAGCGCGTCGAGATCCCGGACAACGTGCCACAGGTCATCAAGCGCGTGACCGTGATGGCCGCGGTGACGGTCAAGCCGGACACGCTGTTCAACGATTTCTTCGACGCCATCGGGTTGCCGTTGGCCGGAGTCGCCGCACCGGTGACCATCCTGAACAACATTCTCCAGCGGACCAGCACGTACGACGTGACCCGAACCTTCTCCGTCCAGGACTGGGCCAAGGACTTCAAGATCGACGCCAACGCGGTCTACGACAACGGCTTCGGCCACTATCCGCACGAGTCGATCATCAAGTGCGCCGGGATCGCCGGCACGTGGGACGACGGGCACGGCTTCTCGTTCCACCTGGACAAGAACGGCATCGGTACCTACCCGACGACGGTGGGACCGGCCACGATCACGCTCATCCTGAATGGCGACGGGGCCCGGCTGCGCTTCGAGAACAACTCCATCCAGCAGGAATGGCCGGTCATCCCCGGCGACTGGTGCAACGGCGACACGCCCAAGTAGGGCGGTCTACTCCGCGGGCTCGGCGGGTCTTTGTGCGCGGTCGTGCAGGACGCGCATCACGTCGGCAGGCTGGACGTTCCGCTCGGCCATGAGCACCAGCGCGTGGTACAGCAGGTCCGCGAGCTCGCCGGTGAGCGCGGGCGTGGTGGTTGTGCGATCCGCCGCCGCGGCGTCGTCCTTGGCGGCCATGACCACCTCGATCGCCTCCTCGGCCACCTTGCGGGACACGGCATCCACGCCGCCGATCAGCAGCTTGGCGGTGTAGCTGCCGGCCGGGCGGTCTGACGCCCGCTGGGAGATCGTCGACCAGAGGACGTCCAGTTCGCCGAAGGCTTCGGGCACCGATTCCGCACCGGTGGGGGAGCTCGGCGCCTGGGCGCCCGACCCATCGCCGTCGGTCGAAGCCCCAACGTCGAAGCAACTCTGGGCGCCCGTGTGGCAGGCCGGGCCCGCCGGATCGACGGCCAGGAGGATCGCGTCGGCGTCGCAGTCGAGC
>CAZENL010000148.1:1475-6305 GCA_964513505.1 uncultured Anaerolineaceae bacterium | reverse complement strand
ACCGCGGCCATCGCGAGTTGCCCATCCGCGCCGACCACGTCGGCAAGAACGTGCCCACGGCCCGCGAAGAATCGGTGCGCGTGCACCTCATCGAGATCGACGGCGGCGAGGACGAGGTGCTGATCGACCGCCAGGACGAGCCTGTCGGGGCAGGCGCCGGCACCGGGAGCGCCTCCGGCCACGCGACGTGGCGCCTCCGATGACCGTGGCTGCCGCGCCCACCGACGATGGCACCGCTGCCGGAACGGCCGGCCGCGACGGCGCGACGTGGCGATGGCGCCACCTGCTGGACGTGGACCAGCTCACCCCGGCGGAGCTGGAGCTGGTCATGGCCCGCGCCGCGCTCATGGAGACGCGGCGCAACGACAACCCGCCGCGGGACCTTGCGGGCCGCACCGTGGCGACCCTCTTCGCGGAGGCTTCCACCCGGACGCGCCTCTCCTTCGAGCTGGCCTCGCGGGCCCTGGGCGCGGACGTGGTGTCCATGGACGCCTCGAGCAGCTCCATGTCCAAGGGCGAGTCCCTGGTCGACACGGTCAAGACGCTCGAAGCCCTGGGCGCCAGCCTGCTGGTGATCCGCCACGCCCGGAGTGGCGCCGCGCAGACGGCCTCAGAGCACTTCTCGGGACACGTGGTCAACGCGGGCGACGGCTGGCATGCCCATCCGACGCAGGCCCTGCTGGACCTGTACACGCTGCGCCAGGCGCTTGGCGCCGACCGGATTGCCGGCGCCAAGGTCGTCATCGTGGGGGACGTGCTGCATTCACGGGTGGCGCGCTCCAACATCTGGACGCTCACCGCAATGGGCGTCGACCTGTGGCTCAGCGGGCCGCCGATCTTCCTGCGCGGCTTCGAGACCTGGGCACGGGCACTGCCCGCCGGCCGTCGGCTCACGGTCACCGGTGACCTGGACGCAGCGCTCAAGGACGCGGCCGCCGTGATGGCGCTGCGCGTCCAGCGCGAGCGGCTCGAGGGCGCCGGCGCGCCGAGCGAGGCGGCCTATGCGGCGCGCTGGGGCCTGACCGAGGAGCGGCTGCAGGCCACTGCCCCGGACGCGATCGTGATGCACCCCGGGCCGGTCAACGAGGGCGTGGAGCTGACCCCGGAGGTCGCCGCGGGACCGCGATCGCGCATCACCCGGCAGGTCGCCAACGGCGTGTTCGTGCGCATGGCAGCGCTTTCGCTGGTGAGGTCCACCGATGCGCACCGCTGAGGCACCGACGCCCGGAGGACGCGTGCTGGGAATCGAGGGCGCGGAAACGCGCGTTGGCGCCCTGCTGGAACACCTCGAACTGGACGATGCCTGGATCGTCGACCCGTCGTCCGGTTACGAGGGGCGTGGCGGAATCACGGTCGAGGGTGGCCTCGTGACGGACGTGCGCCAGACGCCGGATGCCACCGGCGGCCCTCCATCCGTGGTGGTCACGCCCGGCTTCTTCGACCTTCACGCCCACGTGCGTGAACCCCAGTCGGCCGAGGCGGAGGATTTCTCCAGCGCGCTCCGTGCCGCCGCCCACGGTGGCTTCACGTGGCTGGCCACGCTGGCGGACCTGCGCACCACCGTTGACCGGACGGAGGTGGTTCAGCGAGTCCGGGCGGCGGCCGCGGCCACCGGCAGCCCCGTGGGGACGCGCCCGTATGGCGCCCTGACCGTCGGCCAGGAAGGAACCGCGCTGGCACCGCTCGCGGCACTCGCGGCCGCCGGCGTAGTGGGCTTCAGCGACGATCCGAGGCCCGTCGGCGATTCGGCGATCCTGCGTGCCGCACTCACGGAGGCGGGCTCGCTGCGACTGCCCGTGGTGATCAACGCGGACGAGCCGTCGTTCACCGCCGGTGCCGAGGCGAACGAAGGGCTGCCGGCCACCATCCTTGGACTGCGCGGCGCGTCTCCAGCAGGCGAGGTGGGCGCCGTCGCGCGCGCCATCGCGGTCCTGCGGCAAGTGACGTCGGAGGCGCCTACGGACGTCCGGCCGCATCTGCACGTCGCGCACGTGTCCACGGCCGAATCGCTGGCCGCGGTGCGTGCCGCGGCGCGGGACGGCCTGCATGTCACCTGCGACGTGACGCCGCATCACCTGGCCATGCATGACGGCTGGATCGGCGGCGACCGCCGCTACACCTGGGCGGCTGCCTCCGCGCCCTGGTCGGGCGAGCACGGTGACGCGCCCCCCTACGTGTCGGCGACCCGCGTGGAACCTCCGTTGCGTGGCCCGGAGGACGCCATCGCGCTGCTGGCAGGCATCGAGGACGGCACCATCACGGCCATCGCCACGGACCACTCGCCGTGGCTCTCCGTGGACCAGGAGGTGCCGTTCGGTGACGCGCGCCCCGGCATGAGCGGGCTGGAAACGGCACTCGGCCTGCTCCTGGAGGCCGTCAATGCGGGCCGCCTCAGCCTGAAGCGGGTGGTGCGCGCGATGACCGTGGGCCCCTGGCGCGTGCTGGACGGCGGCCGCCTGGGTCTGGCAGAGCCCGCCATCCGCGCCGGCGCCCAGGCCAACCTGGTGCTCTTCGATCGCGCAGACACGTGGCGCGTCGAGGCCAGCGCTCTTGCGTCGCGCGGCCGCAACACGCCGCTGCTTGGACGGACGCTGCCGGGGCGCGTGCTGCTGACCGTGGCCGGCGGCCGGGTCGCGTACGCCGACGCAAGCCTGAACGGCTGATCCGGCCCGGGCCGGCTACACGTCTCGCGCCAGCCTGATCTCCCGCAGCTCGGCACCGCCCATGGTTTCGGTCCGCCGGCTGCCATCCGGAGCCCAGCCGGCCTTGGCGTAGAAGCCGATCGCCCTGGCGTTCTCCTCCAGCACCCAGAGCGTCGCCGCTCGAAAACCCTCGGCGCGCAGGCGTTCCAGTGCCCGATCCATCAGCAGACGCCCAGCCCCGACGCCCCAGCACGCGGGCTCGACATAGATGGCGTAGAGCTCTCCGGCCTCCGGGCCGGCGCCCTCGTCGCGGGACGGCCCGACGCTGGCAAACCCGATCACGGTCTCGCCGGCACGTGCCGCGAGCGTCGCGCTGCGCGCCGCCGGTCTGGCCAGCGATTGGCGCCAGGAGGCTTCGCGACGCTCGACGCTGAGGCCGGCCAGGAAGGCCTCGGGCATCAACCCGCGATAGGCCACCTGCCAGCTCGCGACGTGAACCCACGCCACGGCGAAGGCGTCGTCCGGCGTCGCGGGCAGGACCGTGATCGTTCCCTCGCACGACATGCTCGCGATCGTAGCCGCGGCTGGCGAAGCCGTAGCTGGCGCGTCGCGACCCGGGCAACCCGAGCGACCGACCGCTCCCGGCTACCATCCTCTCCATGACCGATGCGCCCTCCACCGGCTACGTCCGCCGGCCGTATTGGCACGAGGCGTACGCACCCATCGCCGACCCGACGCCCCAGCCGTTGCCACAGCGGGTCGATGTCTGCGTGATCGGCGCCGGCTACACGGGCACGATCGCCGCGCTCACGCTTGCGCGGGGCGGCGCGAGCGTGGCCGTCCTGGATCGCCACGAACCCGGCTGGGGCGCCAGCACGCGCAACGGCGGGATCTTCCACCCCGGCCTCACCTGGGGCCGCGCGTCATTGCTGAGGCACCATGGCCGGGATCTCGGCGACGCCCTCTTCAGGGCGGGCATCGGGGCGTTCTTCACCGCCGAGCGCTTCGTCATCGACAACGGCTTCGCCTGCGACTACCGCCGCTCGGGCTACGGAGTCCTCGCCTGGTCTGACCTGCACCTGCCCGAGCTTCGCGACGAAGTCGACGATTACGTCGCGGCCGGCCTGACCGCGCGGATGGTGCTTGGCGACGAGCTCCAGGAGGAGGTCGGCACGCACTATTACCCCGGCGCGCTGATCGCCGAGGAGGCCGGCATGATCCACCCGGCCAAGTACTACGGCGCCGTGCTGGAGGCTGCCCGCGCCGCCGGCGCGCAGGTGTTCGGCGGCACACCCGTCACGGCCGTGGAGCGCGACGGGGCCGACCGGGTGGTGGTCACGGAGCGCGGACGCGTGCGTGCCGGTGCGGTGCTGGTGGCGACCAACGGCTACACGGACGGTGCGGTGCCGTGGCTCCAGCGGCGCGTGCTGCCGATCGGCAGCTACATCGTGGCGACCGAGCCCATGAGCCAGGAACTCGCCGATTCGATCAGCCCGCGGCGCCGCACGTTCTTCGACTCGAAGAACTTCCTCTACTACTGGCACGTCAACGCCGAGCGGCGGCTGATCTTCGGCGGCCGTGCCTCGTTCGCGCCGACATCCGTCGACAAGACGGCGGCCATCCTGTCGCTGGCGCTGAAGCGCGTCCACCCGCAGGCTGCCGGCCTCAAGATCGACTATGCCTGGGGCGGCAACGTGGGCTTCACGTTCGACCGACTGCCCCATCTGGGCGAGCACGACGGCATCCACTACGCGCTCGGCTACTGCGGCTCGGGGCTGGCGCTGGGCACTTCGTTCGGGCTGAAGATCGCGGAGAAGATCGGCAAGGGGGCGGACACCACCTACGAGCCGAGTCCGTTCGAGCGCATCTCATTCCCGGGCGCACCCATCCTGCCCTTCGTGTACCGGGGCCGGCCCTGGTTCCTGCCGTTCGCCGGAGAATGGTTCCGGCTGGCAGACCGCTGGTCGCGTCGCGGAACGCGCTTGCCAGCATGACGGGGGGATTGGCGCCGATGGACGACGACGTGGCGGCGGGGACGAACGCGGCCGAGGGCGCGGGCACGGCCGAGGGGGCGAGCGCGGGCCCTGGCGCGGGCATGGCCGAGGGCTCTGGCATGGCCGAGGGCTCTGGCATGGCCGAGGGCTCTGGCACGGCCGAGGGCGCGGCAGCCTTACCCCTCTACAAAGGC
>CAZENL010000148.1:0-1375 GCA_964513505.1 uncultured Anaerolineaceae bacterium | reverse complement strand
AGGGCTCTGGCACGGCCGAGGGCGCGGCAGCCTTACCCCTCTACAAAGGCGAGCCTCTCGACGCCGAACGAGGTCCCGGCCTGGGCTGCTTCTGGGTCCAGGTGATCCTGCTCGGCATCCTCCTGATCCTCACACCGCTGACCGTGTGGCTGAACTTCCCGACCGAGGTCAGCGCCGTTCTGCTGATCGTCACCCTGGTGCTGCTGCTGTTCGCCGGCCAGACCGTCATCTTTCTGCTGCGGCTGGTCGCGGCGGACCGGAAGACGCGCCGGGTCCCGCGCTCGGCCACGGCGCGCAAGACCGTCGGCATGCTCGAAGAGGACGGCGCCGCCACCCCCGGCCCTGACCAGGGCGCCGACGAGAGTGCCGATCCCGGGGTCTGAGCCACACCAGGGCCCATAGGCGTAGGACGGGCGGTCCTACAGCAGCAACACGCCGGAGCCGGGCACCCGCGAGCCGTCAGCAAGCGCACGCAGGATTGCCGCCGGGGAGGTCGAGAATGCGGGTCCAAGCGCGTCGCGGAATGCCCCGATGAGCCCGCGGTTGGTCGCCGAATCGCTGAGCACGATGACGATGAGATCGGCGCCGCCATCCGCCGCGCGGCCTTTCATGCGTCGCACGAGCGCCTGGAGGTCGCGGATCCTCGTTTCTGCTTCCACGCCGACGAGATGCCGCTCGCTCGGTAATCGCAGCAGCACATCCCACCAGCGGGGGTCGCCAGCACCTGGGAACGGCGCCTCCCGCGTAACGCGCCACGCGGGCGCGAGGTGCTTGCGAAATCGCGCGATCAGCGCCTCGTGGCCCTTGTCCCTGATGGGTGGCCCGACCGGGTGGAGCGTGAGCGACGCTTCCAGGCCGAGGATTGCGGCGATCTCCGACACCCGGACCAGGCTCAACTCGTCGACCTTGTGGCCCTCGAGCATCGAGATGGCCGCCTGCGTGAGGCCCAGCTGCTGGGCCAGCGCGGCCTGGCTGATCCCGGCGCCAAGCCGGGCGTCCCGCAGCTGCGTGACGGTGCCGCGCGTCAGCTCCCTGCCCCGGCGCCGCCCGCGCTGGAGCCGCGTCTCCTTGGTTCCCATCGAATGGTCATCTCCGCTGTGTCACGCCCGCAGGTGCGGGCCGCCTGCCGCGGCACACCAATGTTATAAGCTCAACTCATCATCTGTCCGGTGAGGCCGTCCCGGGCCGGTCCATCCTCGGCCGGCGAGAGGCTTGGCAGGCGGCGCACCGGCAACCGGGCGGCCTCACATCCGCTTGAGGCACGTGCGCGCGGGGTGTGACCCTCGGGAGGCGATGGCCTGGGCGGCAAACCGCGGCGGGCGGACTGGGGCACCGGACCGGTCATAAACGCAGCTGATATCGCGCGCTGGGCGCG